>NZ_CP127247.1:2645093-2958612 GCF_030285785.1 Parasedimentitalea psychrophila
GCAACCGGAGCGGGGATCACAGCTGCGTCGGGGACTGGCGCCGGGGTTGGTCCGGTGGCGCGCAGATGCACCGCACCGTCACTGGTGCGGGCTTCGACCTGACGGGCAATGTCGCGCTGGGCAATGCGCGTCAGCATCTCGGCATCCGGCTGCGGCGGCTCGGCGCCAAAATACCGGTCATCCGATGCCAGGTCGCGGAAATACTCGGCAATCGCCTTCATGGTATCGAAGGAATCTTCGAATCCTTCCAACGTGCAGGAGAACGTTCCATAAGAAACGGTTAAAACTTTGTTATTTTGTACCATAGGAATCTTGTCCTCGCCAAAGCTATTGCCGTTTACATAATGGGCGCAGAGCGTCAAATTCTGTCCGAATCCGTGCAATTGATCGTATCTTTTTGTGACCAGATTATGGCTTGTTTCGAAAACTGCAGAAATACCGGGGTGGAGCGATGATTGTTGAACGAAACGAACCGGTAACGCTGGTGGGCGGTGGCACAGTTGCGCCGGGGGATTTGGCCTATGCGTTGTCTCTGGCGCCCTTTCTGGTTGCTGCCGATAGTGGTGCCGACCGGGCCTTTGCGGCCGGCTATCAGCCGCAGCTGGTGATCGGCGATCTGGATTCCCTATCGAATGTAGTGCGCAACCAGTTGGCGCCAAATATGATTTTTGAAATTGCCGAGCAGGACAGCACCGATTTCCACAAGGCTCTGCGCCATATCAAGGCGCCTGTGGTGGTGGCGGTTGGGTTTCTGGGCGCGCGGGTGGACCATCAGCTGGCCGCCTTCAATACCCTGGTTCAGGCCCTGGCTAGCCCCTGCATACTGCTGGGTGAGCACGAAGTGATTTTTCATGTGCCGCGCCAGATCAGCCTGCCGACCCTCGCCGGTGACATCGTGTCCCTGTTTCCCATGGGCGCTGTCAGCGGTGGCTCGACCGGGCTGAAATGGCCGCTAGAGGGGGTGCAGATGTCGCCGATGGGGCTGATCGGCACCTCGAATGAGGCATTGGGCCCGGTCTGCCTGAGCCCGGATGGGCCCGGGCTGCTGGGCCTTATACCGCGGCACCATCTGCCGCAGCTGATGCCGCTGATTTCGCGGGCCCGGTCCTGGTAACCTGCAGTTGCCGGGCGGCACTCTGTTCGCGCAGGATAACATAGAGTCCGGCAGCAATGGTCACCGCAATCCCGACTGAGGCCAGGGTGTTGGGCAATTGGTCAAAGATCAGCCAGCCCAGCAGGGTTGCCACCGGGATTTCAAGATATTGCATAGAGGCCAGCGTTGAGGCCGGCGCATAGCGCAGGCTCCAGGTCATCAGCAGATGGGTGACGGTGCCCAAAACGCCGATAGCCATCAGCAAAAGCCAATCCTGGCTGTCCGGGGTCAGCAGCGTTAACGGCGCGATCTCCAGCTGTGTCCCGATCAGCAGCAGCGGCGCCAGCAACAGGCAGGCCATCAGGCCCGACACCGCCTGAAGGCCAATCGGGTCGGTCTTTTTGGCGATCTGGCGGGTCACCAACATGAAGAAGGCAAAGATCACCGCCATCAGCAGGGGCCACAGGGCGGGCCAGCCGACCTGGATGAAACTGGGCTGGATCACCAGCAGAGTGCCGCCAAAGCCAACAATGCAGGCCCCCAGACGGCGCAGTCCAATCTCTTCGCCAAGCACGTATTTGCCCAGCAACAGCATAAGGAATGGCATCACAAAAGCGATTGCAACAGCATCCGCCAGCGGCAGGTATTTCAGCGCGGTGAACATGGCGCCGATGCCGCTGATATGCAGCAGCGTGCGCAGAAAGGTCAACTGCAACACCCGGCCCCGCATGCGCCATTGGCGGCGGGTGGCCCAGATCAATGGGGCCAGCAGCAAGAACTGCACCGCAAAGCGGACAAACAGCAATTCGCCCAGCGGAATGGTGCCGCCCAGCAGCTTGGCCACCGCGTCGCCCATGGGGGCAACGATACAAAACCCCAGCATCAACAGGATACCAAGAGTGGGATGATCTTTTGCCATTCCTAAACGCTAGCCTAGATTTTCAGAATTGCAAGCCATGGTTGAGGCTGGCGGTGTGAATTCAACAATTGGGGACATTAACCGCCAATCCACCCAGCGATGTTTCCTTGTATTTCTGATGCATGTCCTCGCCGGTCTGGCGCATGGTTTCGATCACCGCGTCCAGCGGAACAAGGTGCTGCCCGTCACCGCGCAGGGCCAGAGATGCGGCTGACACCGCTTTGATCGTGCCCAGCCCGTTGCGTTCGATGCAGGGCACCTGCACCAAGCCCTTGACCGGGTCGCAGGTCATGCCCAAATGGTGCTCCAGGGCAATTTCAGCGGCGTTTTCGACCTGTTCAGGGCTGCCGCCCATGACCGCACAGAGACCAGCCGCGGCCATGGCCGCAGCTGAGCCGACTTCGGCCTGACAGCCAGCCTCGGCGCCGGATATCGAGGCGTTGTATTTCACCAACCCGCCGATCGCCGCTGCCGTCAGCAGGAAATCCTCGACATGGCTGGGCGCGGCTCCGGGCACGTGGTCTAGATAATAGCGCAGGGTGGCCGGCAGCACCCCGGCGGCGCCATTGGTGGGGGCGGTGACCACCTGCCCACCGGCGGCGTTTTCCTCGTTCACCGCCATCGCATAGACGATCATCCAGTCGTTGATGGTATGGGGTGCGGTCAGGTTCATGCCGCGTTCGGCCAGCAAGGCATCATGAATGCCCTTGGCGCGGCGGCGCACGTTGAGGCCGCCGGGCAGGATGCCATCGCGCACCAGCCCGCGTTCGATGCAATCATTCATCACCTGCCAGAGCCGCGCGGTGCCCTTGGCCAGGCTTTGCGCGCAACCCCGCGACACCTCATTGGCGCGTTTCATGCCGGCAATGGTCTTGCCGCTGGATTTTGCCATCTGCAGCATCTCGACGGCAGATTTGAATGGGAAGGGAACCGGAGCCCCTTCGTCGGTGTCCTTGCCGCTCGCCAGCTCTTCCTCGGTCAGCACAAAGCCACCGCCGACGGAATAATAGACCTGCTGCAGCGACACATCGCCCTGCGCATCGGTGGCCATCAGTATCATGCCATTGGCATGGCCGGGCAGCGTATGATCATAGTCAAAGACCATATCAGTGTCCGGATCAAAACGCAGATCCCCCAGCCCCTCGGGCTGCACCAGCTTCTGGGCCCGGATCGCCGTCAGCGCCGCCTCGGCCTTGGCATCGTCATAGGTCTCGGGCAGAAAACCGGCCAGCCCCAGAATGGTGGCGCGGTCGGTGGCATGGCCGGCGCCGGTAAAGGCCAGCGAGCCATGCAGCGAGGCTCTGACCCCGTGGAATTCAAACGGCGAGGCGCGCATCAGGTCGAGAAAACGCGCGGCCGCCACCATTGGCCCCATGGTATGTGACGACGATGGGCCGATGCCGACTTTGAACATGTCAAAAACAGAGAGGAACATTATGTGGGGGACCCTTCGGGAGGTTTGGCTAGAAACGGGCTGGTGAACGGGGTCGCCCCAAGGCCTTCGGCACAACGGGCGGCTGAAACGGAGGCGCGCAGCTCAAGCTTGGTGCAGATGGCCTGCAGGTTCGGATACTGCGCCAGCACCATCCAGCTGCGGTCGCTCCCCTGCGGATAAAGCGCCATCCAGCGCAGCTGACAGGCCAGGTAAAGATCCAGAACCGACGGCTCATCACCGCCAAGCCAGCTGGGTCTTTGCGCGGCGGCAGCGTCAATATGGCTCAGGTGGCTGTGCAGGCGCTGACGCTGGACGCGGCGCAACTGATGCTGCTGTGTCAGGTCGGTGCCAATATAGTGCTCTGGGTAAAACAGAATGCGCAGGTCCGCATGCAGGGTGTTCGAGGTGAAGAACAGCCATTTCAGAAACCCCGCCCGCTGGTCACTGTCCACAGCTGGCGCCAATGCGCCATGGCGGTCGGAGAGCCACAGCAGAATGGCCGCCGTTTCAAACATCGGCCCGTCCGGGGTTTCCAGCACCGGAATCAGCCCGCTGGGATTGAGCGCCCGGTAGGCGGCACTGCGCTGCGCCTGCGCCTGCCTGTCGACAAGCACAGTCTCATAGTCTTGTCCCAGTTCTTCCAATGCCAGCCGGATCACCAGCGAGGCATTGTCGGGGGCGTAGTGTAGGCGATAGCGCTTTATCATGGCGCTAGTCCTAAACCAGGGGCCGGTAAACCCGATGTCCAATTGCGTCGTTTCCCATCGGAAACACGAAATTTGCGCCGCCTGTCGGATGCCTCGGCAGCCGTCGAGGGCCTGATTGGCGGCGCGGCCTGTCTGACCGCGACATTGAGTATTTGTACAAAGATGAAGGTCTGGGGGAGTGTTTCATCTTTTTGTAAATACTCAATTGCAACCTGGCCAAAATCGAGACCAGAGTCAGGGGCGTGAATTGTTCCTCGCAACCTTGGCGCGCTTTGCCTATAACCCGGTGAAACATCCCTACGGAGTCACTGCCATGACCGGAGAACTGTCCCCCATCGACAAGGCCAAATTTGTGGCCGCCAAACGGGCCGCCGATTTTGTCGAAGATGGTATGCGCGTTGGACTGGGCACCGGATCAACCGCCGCCTGGCTGGTGCGCTGTCTGGGGGAAATGGTGCGCGATGAAGGGCTGAAGTTCAAAGGTGTCCCCACCTCGACCCGCACCGCCGAGTTGGCGCGCGAAGTTGGCATTGAGGTGATCTCGCTGGATGAGGCCAGGTGGCTGGACCTGACCATTGACGGGGCCGACGAATTCGACGGTGATCTGAACCTGATCAAGGGTGGCGGCGGTGCGTTGTTGCAGGAAAAGATTGTTGCGACGGCAAGCGATCAAATGGTGGTGATCACCGACATCAGTAAAGAGGTCGGAACACTGGGGGCCTTTCCACTGCCCGTCGAGGTGATCCCGTTCGGCTGGCAGACCACCCATGCTTTGATCGAGGAAACCCTTATTTCCATGGATGTCATGGGGCGGTCCGCCACCCTGCGCATGAACGGTGACCGGCCCTTTATCACCGACGAGGGCAACCATATTCTGGATCTGCATCTGCAGCGTATTGGCAATCCGCGCCAGCTGGCCCTGGTGATGAACCAAATGCCGGGGGTGGTTGAAAACGGCTTGTTCATTGATATCTGTGACACCGTCGTGATCGGCTATGGCGATGGCAAGGTCGAGGTGCGCGACATCAATGAAGGCACAGTGACACATGACCGGTTGGATTTTGTCGAAAGCGACAACCTGTTCACCGACCTGACGGACTAAGGAAAGACGACCATGGGTTTTGATTATGATCTTTTTGTCATCGGCGGCGGCTCGGGCGGCGTGCGGGCGGCGCGGGTGGCGGCGGGGGAGACCGGTGCCAAGGTGGCGCTGGCCGAAGAGGACCGTTACGGCGGCACCTGTGTGATCCGCGGCTGTGTGCCCAAGAAGCTGATGGTGTTTGCAAGCGAATACGCCAGCATGGTCGAAGATGCGCAGGCCTATGGCTGGGACATCAAACCCGGCGCGTTCAACTGGGATCATTTTCGCGGTAAGATGCACGCCGAGCTGGACCGGCTGGAAGGCATCTATCGCAACATCCTGAAAAACAACGGCGTGGAGACATTCGACGCCCGTGCCAAGCTGGTGGATGCCCATACTGTGGAGCTGTCCGACGGCACCCGTAAAACCGCCAAGCACATCCTGATCGCCACCGGCGGTCATCCGGTGAAACCCGACATTCCCGGTGCCGAACTGGCGATCACCTCAAATGAGATTTTTCATCTGGAGAAGCTGCCCAAGACGATGCTGATTGTTGGCGGTGGCTATATTGCCAGTGAATTTGCCGGCATCATGAACGGCCTGGGCGTCAACACCACGCAGTTCTATCGGGGCGCGCAGATCCTGCGGGGCTTTGACGACGAGGCGCGCGGGCTGGTCTGTGAAGAGATGTGCCAGGCGGGCATCGACGTGCATCTGGGCACCAATGTGCTGGAGATGCGCCGTGAGGGCGATCAGGTCTGGGTCAAGGCGACCAACGGTGAGGAGCGGTTGTTTGATCAGGTGATGTTTGCCACCGGTCGGACGCCCAATGCAGATGATCTGGGGCTCGAGGCGCTGGGCATCGCACGGGGCCGCAAAGGTGAGATCGTGGTGGATGACTACAGCCAGACTGCGGTGCCATCGGTCTATGCCATTGGCGATGTGACCGACCGGGTGAACCTTACTCCGGTGGCGATCCGCGAGGGCATGGCCTTTGTTGAGACCGTGTTCAAGGGCAACCCCACCAAGCCGGATCACGCGCTGATCCCTACGGCCATCTTTACCCAGCCGGAAATGGGCACCGTGGGGCTGAGCGAGGAAGAGGCGGCCGAGCAGGAGCCGATCGAAGTCTACTCGACCAGCTTCAAGCCGATGCAACAGGCCTTTGCGGGACGCGCCCAACGTGTTTTGATGAAACTGGTGGTCAGCAAGGCCAGCCGCAAGGTTCTGGGCTGTCACATCGTCGCACCGGGCGCCGGTGAGATGATCCAGCTGGCGGGCATCGCGGTCAAGATGGGCGCGACTAAGGAAGATTTCGACCGGACAGTGGCGGTTCACCCGACCATGTCCGAAGAACTGGTAACACTGAAAACACCTGTGCGCAGCGCTTGAATTTCGGCGTTTAGACCACAGGTTAGCACAAATGCCGCAACTCGCGGCGAGATAGGGATAGGATAATATGTCGGGCAACAGTGGTGGTCCCTGGGGGGGCGGAGGCTCTTCCGGTGGCGGAGGCAACAAGGGCAACGGCGACAACAACAACGGTGGCGGTAAACGTCCCGGTGATGACGGTCCGCAGATCCCTGAGATCGACGAGCTGGTGAAAAAAGGCCAGGAACAGTTGCGGGTGCTGATGGGCGGACGTGGCGGCGGTGGTCAGGGCGGCGGCAATCGCGGCTCTGGCGCTTCGGGCCCCTTGTTCACCAAAGGCACCGTCGGGCTGGGCCTGCTTGGCGCTGCGGTTCTGTGGGGCATGGCCAGCTTTTACACGGTCAAACCCGAAGAACAGTCGGTTGAACTGTTTCTGGGCAAATATTCTGCCACCGGCGAGCCGGGCCTGAACTTTGCCCCATGGCCACTGGTCACCGCCGAGGTGATCCCGGTCAAGGTGGAACAGACCGAGACAATCGGGGCGGGCTCGCGCGGCAATGATGCCGGGCTAATGCTGACCGGTGATGAGAACATCATCGACATTGATTTCCAGGTGGTCTGGAACATCAACGATCCGGCCAAATTTCTGTTCAATTTGCGCGATCCACAGCAGTCCATTCAGGCGGTGTCTGAATCGGCGATGCGTGAAATCATCGCCCAGTCGGAACTGGCACCGATCCTCAACCGGGACCGGGGTATTATTTCGGACAGTCTGCAAGAGCTGATCCAGTCAACGCTGGACAGCTATAACAGTGGCGTCAACATCATCCGGGTCAACTTTGACGGTGCCGATCCGCCAGAGCCCGTCAAAGATGCCTTCCGCGCCGTGCAATCGGCAGGTCAGGAACGTGACCGGCTGGAAAAGCAGGCTGATGCCTATGCCAACCAGATCTTGGCTGGCGCTCGTGGTTCATCTGCCCAGACGCTGGAAGAGGCCGAAGGCTATCGTGCCCAGGTGGTGAACGAAGCTGAAGGTGAAGCAAGCCGTTTCACTGCGGTTTTGGAGGAATACCTCAAGGCACCAGAAGTGACGCGCAAGCGCCTGTATCTGGAAACCATGGAAGTGGTTCTGAGCCGGGTCGACAAGGTCATCCTGGATGACACTGCTGGTGGTAACGGTCAGGGTGTCGTGCCCTATCTGCCGCTGAACGAATTACGCCGGACGGAGGGCAACTAATGCGGAAAACTACATTTCTCTTGCCCCTGCTGGTGCTTGCCATCGTGGCGGGCCTGTCGGCAGTGTTCATCGTGGACGAGCGTGAAAAGGCGCTGGTGCTGCAATTTGGTCGGGTTGTTGCGGTCAAGGAAGAGCCCGGATTGGCGTTCAAGATCCCGCTGATCCAGGAGGTCGTGACCTATGACGACCGCATCCTGAGCCGCGAAGTTGGCCCATTGGAGATTACTCCGCTGGATGATCGCCGCCTGGTGGTTGACGCCTTTGCCCGCTACCGCATCGCCAATATCCGTCAGTTCCGCCAAGCGGTGGGTGCCGGTGGCATCGCCGTGGCTGAAAACCGGCTCGATTCGATCCTGCGGGCGGAAATCCGTGAGGTTCTGGGTTCGGTCAGCTCCAATGACATCCTGTCATCCGACCGGGCGGCGCTGATGCTGCGCATTCGCAACGGTGCCATTCTTCAGGCCCGCTCTCTGGGACTTGAGGTGATCGACGTGCGGTTGAAACGCACCGATCTGCCACAGGCCAACCTGGAAGCGACATTCGCCCGGATGCGCGCCGAGCGGGAACGTGAAGCCGCAGACGAGATCGCCCGTGGTAAGGAAGCCGCGCAGCGGGTTCGCGCCCAAGCCGACCGTACTCAGGTCGAACTGGTGTCTGAGGCCGAGCGTGAAGCCGAGATCATCCGTGGTCAGGCCGATGCCCGACGCAACGCGATCTTTGCCGAAGCTTACGGTAAGGATATCGCGTTCTTTGAGTTCTACCGGACACTGGCCGCCTATCGCGCGTCGATGCTGGAGGGCAATTCCTCGATGGTGCTGTCACCCGATTCAGAGTTCTTCAACTATCTGAAGTCCTCGACTGGGCCCGCAGCCAACTGATGGCGATGATCTTTCTGGCCCTTGGGCTGGTGTTTATAGTAGAGGGGCTGGCCTATGTGCTGGCCCCTTCTCTTGTTGAACGACTGTTGCAGATGATGCGGCAGTTGGGCCTGAATGAGCGGCGTCAGATTGGCGCCATGGCGATGGGTCTGGGGTTGGTCCTGCTGTGGATTGCACATCTTTTGGGCGCGTAGGCCGGCCCTTGGCGGCTGCACTGTAATCTGGGGCAGTCGATGGGCGGATTTTAGCGCATCCAGTGGCCGGATTGCGCGGCTTTGACTGTAACCTCGCTCACTTCAAATTGAATATGTGCAACATTTATTGCGGCAAGCGCGGAAGTGACTACATTGTCTTTCAGGCCTCCCAGGGACCAGGCCGGGGACCAGACCAGAGACCAGGTTTTGGACCCGCCGTTTGGTTCAAAAGGAGGAGCGCAACAATGATAAGGAGTAGATCCGTGCAGGCTCAGGCAAAAGCAGTTTCAATCAGCCAAGACCGACCGGCCAATGGCCGTCGGCTGATGTGGCTGACGTTGGTGACCACCATGTTGATTTTGGCCCAGGCAATGGTGGCCCAGGCACGCCCTGAAAGCCTTGCGCCGCTGGCTCAGAAAATCAGCCCGTCCGTGGTCAATATTACCACCACAACGGTTATCGAGGGCCGGACCGGACCACAGGGCATCGTGCCCGAAGGATCTCCGTTTGAGGATTTCTTTCGCGAGTTTCAGGACCGCAATGGCGACGGCAACGACAACGGCAATGGCAATGGCGAAAGCCGCAGACCGCGCCGCTCGTCGGCGCTGGGATCGGGATTTGTGATCTCTGAGGACGGCTATATCGTCACCAACAACCATGTGATCGCCGGTGCCGATGAAATCGAGATTGAGTTCTTCCCCGGCGCTGGGCAGCCCAAGGAATTGCTGCCGGCCAGATTGATCGGCACCGATGAGAAGACCGATATTGCGCTGCTCAAGGTCGACGCGGAAATCCCGCTGTCCTTTGTGACTTTTGGCGACAGTGACACCGCGCTGGTTGGCGACTGGGTTGTGGCGATGGGCAATCCACTGGGGCAGGGGTTCTCGGTGTCCGCCGGGATCGTGTCGGCCCGCAATCGTGAACTCAGCGGCTCATACGATGATTACATCCAGACCGATGCGGCGATCAACCGGGGCAACTCGGGCGGGCCGCTGTTCAATATGGACGGTGACGTTGTCGGCGTGAACACCGCGATCCTGTCGCCCAATGGGGGCTCGATTGGGATTGGCTTTTCAATGGCGTCGAATGTGGTCAGCAAGGTTGTCGACCAGCTAAAAGAATTTGGTGAAACCCGCCGGGGCTGGCTGGGCGTTCGCATTCAGGATGTGGATGACGATCTGGCCGAGGCCATTGGTCTGGCCAATGCCGCCGGGGCGCTGGTCACAGATGTGCCCGAGGGCCCGTCCAAAGAGGCCGGCCTGTTGGCGGGTGACGTGATCCTGACTTTTGACGGTGTCGAAGTGAAGGATACCCGCGCGCTGGTGAGGCAGGTTGGCGCCACCGAAGTCGGCAAGGCTGTACGGGTTGTGGTGCACCGGGATGGCGGCACTGAAACCCTGTTGGTCACCCTGGGGCGGCGCGAAGACGCCGAACGCAATGCCGGCACCGCCCCTGTTGACGATGACGCAATGCCTGAAGTCGCCGAGAAGGAGTTGCTGGGGCTGACAATCGGCATGCTGACCGAGGAGATGCGCGGCGAGCTGAATGCGCCTGAAGGCACCGATGGTGTGGTTATCTTGTCGGTAGACGAAAGCTCGGAGGCCTGGGAAAAAGGTCTGCGTGGAGGTGACATCATCACCGAAGCCGGTCAGCAGAAAGTCATGGTGATTGCTGATTTTGAAGACCGCATCGCCGAGGCCAGAGAAGCCGGGCGCAAGTCGCTGTTGCTGCTGGTACGCCGCAATGGACAACCCCGGTTTGTTGCGCTGAACCTGGGCAAGTAACCGCGTCACAGGGTTAGATTTTAAAGGCCGGGCATAACGCCTGGCCTTTTTTCGTCTTACGGGGCAGGGGAAATTTTAGGGGAAATACAGAAAAAGAGCCATGTGCGAGGGGCACATGGCTCTAATTGGGAGGGACGAGGCAACGGGATGGAACAGGCGTGCCCCGCCTTGGTGTGACTGTGCATTGATATTGCGTTGCGGTCTGTGACCCAGTTCACAGGAGTTTGAAAAAAGGAAAAATAATCGAGGTCGCCATAGCGCTGGGGCAATTTCATCAATGGCCTTGATTGGACGGGGTCGTCCATATATCAATTTTGAATTTTTTATTATGAAGCCGTGAATTTGACCAAAGAGAATTTGACCGCAGAAATTATTTTTTGACCGTTTTCAAACACGCCGCGATGCTTGCGGCAACTCAAAAAGCGCCCCGGACGGAAGCGGGGAGGGGCAATGGTGGAGAAAATGGACAGCTGGTCCGAATGGTATAACAATCCACTGGGATACGTTCGCAATGATACTGGAACCGTCGTCAAATACTGGATCAGGCAGGAGGCCGAGGCCGTGTTTAGTTCTGTAGGGGGCGTTAATATTCTTGAGAGTTTCCGCCTGGATCGAGAGCAAAAGACCGTTAGCGAAGCTCTGCCGGAAGGTCTGCCAAAAGCCTGGTTCTGGGGCTGGGTGTTACAACGATCCGCCGTTTGATGGTGCTGGGCGCGGTCAGATCAGTTCGGGTTCAGCCAAGCCGCCCAGGGCGGCGCGATCCAGGATAACCACGCCACCGCGAGAGATCTCGATGACGCCGGCGCGTTTCCACGCCGCCAGGGTTTTGGACACTGCCTCGCGGGTGGCTCCGATGAACTCGGCGAGGTCCGATTGCGACAGCGCCAATCTGCTGCTTCCGGTTTCAGAGGTCAGGTGCAACAGCTTGCGGGCCAGCCGCACCGGCATCGCCAGAAAGACCTGTTCGTTGTACTGATTGCCCATCCAGCGCATGCGCTGACCGGCCAGCCGCAACAGATCGCCTGCCAGTTCAGGGTGGCGCAGAATCTGCGACAGCACATCCCGGTTGCGCAGTCGCAGAACCCGGCTGGGCTCCAATGCGGTGGCGGTGGCGGTGCGATCACCGGGGTCAAACAGGGCAATTTCACCAAACACCGCACCGGGTCGCATGATGTCGAGGGACAGTTTGCGCCCGGCTGCCGACAGGATCGAAAACTCCAGTGCCCCGTCAGTGATGGCAAACAGCGCATCTCCCGGATCGCCCTGCTCAAACAGTACTTCGCCGGACTTTAGCCGGACCTCACTGGCCTGGCTTTCCAACATCTGCCTCAGCTCGGCAGAAATGCCCGACAGGAAACCGGTTTGAGGCAGGTGATCGGCTGGCATTGGAGGTCTCCATTCCATATGCGGCGCCATGTCTGCGCCGGCAGTGATGTTTTACAGTGGTTGAGGGGTGATCAGCCTGCAATGGCAACAAGTCCCAATTGGCGGGCCGCTGCAAGCGACAACAGGTTGCTGTTCAGCCCCTGGGGCTTTTGATAGCGGCGCACTGCGGCCCGGGTGGCCCGGTCCATCTGGCCATGGATGGCGCCGTGATACAGCTTACGGGCGGTCAGTGCGCGTTGCACCGAGGCGATGAGCGCAGGTGTCAGATCGGCGGCGCAGAGGATTTGGTACCAGCTTTCGCGACGCGGGCGGACAATATCCTGCCGGGTTTCGGTTTTGAACACCGCCGGCCGGATCACGCTGCCATCTGCCAGCAGCTCGGCCGGTTGCAGCATCACCTGATGGGTGACTGTTTCAATGATCGCCGGCCTGGTCTGCTTGCCCCAGCAACTGTCCGGCGCCGCCCCCGGAGGGGCGTTCAGGCCGCCCCGGGTGACGGTTGCGGTATTGGCGTCTGGCGGGGCGCAGGCGCTTAGGCTGGCCAGCAGGATGGCCGCCACAAAAAAGGGTCGGATCGGGGTCATGCTCGAAGGCCTCTGGTGGCTGCTCAGCCGGGCGGTTTGGCGCAGACTAGCCCAGATCCGGCAGCGGCGCAAAGGCGTCGTTACCCTGGCGTCCCTGTTCGGTTAGCAGCAGGTCCAGCATCGGCGAGATGTCCTCGATCTGTTCGGCGATCACATGGGTCACGGAATGCGCTCGTTGCAGCCGGCCGGTCACCCGCAGCAATCGTCCGGCGATCACCGCGCGCCGAAATGCTTCGTATATTTTGCGCCAGACGATGATGTTGATGATGCCGGTTTCGTCCTCAAGCGTCAGGAAAATCACCCCCTTGGCGGTGCCGGGACGCTGACGCAGGATCACCAGCCCGGCAACCGTGATACGGGCGTTTTCCGGCGGCTCGGCCAGGCGGGCGGCAATCAGGCAGCCGGGCGGGCGGGGCCAGTTGGGGGGGCGATATGACGGAGGCTGCGGCATAGGGATGGATCTGACGTTGCTGGACACCCTGTGGTGGTGGACTTGGCAAGAACAAATACAGAACGGAATAGTAAATGTCCAGCCGATCCCCTGCTGCGTCGCAAATGGCTCTGGCGCTGTCAGGGGGGCTTGGATACACAGTCAGGCAAGTACCGAGAAAGGGAATACCGAAACATGGCCAAGATTACCTATGTCGAGCACAACGGCACTGAGCATGTCGTGGACGTCGCCAGCGGGCTGACCGTCATGGAAGGCGCGCGTGACAACAATATTCCGGGCATCGAGGGCGACTGTGGTGGTGCCTGCGCCTGTTCAACCTGTCACGTCTATGTTGCGCCTGACTGGGTCGAGAAAATCCCGGCCAAGGACGACATGGAAGAGGACATGCTGGACTTTGCCTATGAGCCGGACCCAGCCCGTTCACGTCTGACCTGTCAGATCAAGGTGTCCGATGCCTTGGATGGCCTGGTTGTACAGATGCCGGAAAAACAGATCTGATGTTTATCCCGGGTGAGGTGGCGCGGCGTCTTTTGCCCCGCCCCTGGCCCGGTCCTACCCGCCACGCGCTGCGGCTTTTGCGCCTGTGGCTTGGCGGGCTGGTGCTGATGGCTGCCAGCATGGCCCAGGCGACACCGCCGGATGTGATCGTCTCGGCCCGATTTATTGAGCCCACCACACGCTATGATCACGCTATTCTGGGCGATGATGTGGAGTGGGGCGCGTTAGAGCTGCTGGTTGACGCCTGTTCTGGCTGTGATGGTAGCGTGGCGTACCGATTGATCATCCGGCTGCCGGAAACCCATGTCTTTGAAGATCTGGAACCGCGTATCATTGAGGGCGATGACGGCCCGACGCTGGTGATGGTGGTTGAGAGCAGCCTGACCCAAGGCGCCCGGCTGTCGCTGTATGACGAGCGTGGGCTATATGCGGCGACACCGTTCATTGGCCGCCCACATCGCTGGCTGGCGCCGATCGGATCCGCTGATCTGGATGGCGACGGCTGGCCCGAGGTGGCTTATATCGACCGTCCACATCTGGCCAAGACGTTGCGGATCTGGAGCCTGCGGGATGGGGAGTTGGTGGAAGTGGCCAGCAAGACCGGGCTGACCAATCACCGGATTGGCGAGGATTTCATTACCTCGGGTATTCGCGATTGTGGCGATGGGCCGGAGGTGGTGACGGTGGATAGTGGCTGGTCACGGATTGTGGCGTCGACACTGGGCGCCGGGGAGATCAGTAGCCGGGATATTGGGGCGTTTGAGGGGCGGGGAAGTATGGATCGGGCGTTGGACTGTCGGTAGATCTTTAGGGGAAGGCTATTGGCCCTTAGCTAATACGTTGTCCCAATTTCTATACGAGTGGCCTCAGTATTTTTGAAAATATTAGAAAGAACCTCATATGTCCAAGGTGAATAAGTACTTAAGAAGGCTACTTGTTTCGGTTTCTTTGTTGGGGCTATCCGCTGCATAACTCTACGCCAATTTTTCGACAGGAAGCAACCTAGTCAAAATATTTGTGTTGGCCATGGTCCTATTTGCTTTTCTAATATTGGTGTTTAGGATCTTATTTCCTATTTGCGGCGGATGGGCTTTGCGGAATATTATAGACGACAGGGATAAAGATATTTTTGAAAAGGTCGCAGTATTAAGGTGGTTGTTGTCATGACTGACATTCCCAAGTGGACTGCAGGAGCCTATCATAATCCTAAATGAAATACACTGAAGGCGGGAAGCCTCAGCTTGCGTTTATTCCAATCGGCCGATACCTAGGCTCAGGAGCCATTAATCTGCTTGAGGCTATCTGTTCTGCATGATTCAAGGCCCCAAATTACGGGGGTTTTATGAGTAATCTTTTCTGGCTGAGCGAAGATCAGATGGCTCGGCTTCGGCCCTATTTTCCGAAGAGTCATGGCGTGCCACGGGTCGATGATTGTCGAGTGTTAAGTGGTATTATTTTCATCAATCGCAATGGGTTGCGTTGGTGTGATGCGCCCAAGGAGTATGGTCCACACAAGACGCTCTACAACCGCTGGAAACGGTGGAGCGACATGGGGGTGTTCGCGCGGATTATGATGGGGCTGGCAGCCGAGGTTCCTGACAACAAGACGATCTCAATTGACGCAACTTACCTCAAGGCACATCGCACGGCCTCCAGCCTGCGGGTAAAAAAAGGGGGCGTGGACGTCTGATCCCCTGCCCGGCAGGGCATTGCGCATCAATGTCCCGAGAGGGGACGTACCAAGGGCGGTATGAACACGAAGTTGCATGCCGTGCCCCCTCTCATGGTTTGCAGGCAAACCACTGCCGGGCAGTGGACGCGATTGGGCGGCCGATCCAGTTCTTCCTGACCGCCGGTCAGGTTAGCGATTACACTGGGGCAAGAGCTCTGGTGAATAGTCTGCCAGCGGCCGACTGGCTATTGGGAGATCGCGGATATGACGCGGATTGGTTCCGAGAGGCCCTTGTAGATATGGGAATAACGCCCTGCATCCCTGGACGAAAGTCGCGAGACAAAACCATCAAGTACGACAAGCGTCGTTACAAAAGACGTAACCGGATTGAGATCATGTTTGGTCGCCTGAAAGACTGGCGGCGCGTGGCTACCCGTTATGACCGATGCCCGAAGGTCTTCCTGTCCGCCATCGCTCTCGCAGCAACCGTGATCTTCTGGTTATGAGTCCTGAGCCTAGGGCGAATTCTAATATGATTGGTTCCAAGAAGTGACCCTCAAAATTCAAAAACTCTGGTTTTGGCTGTGGGGCTGGACGTGGAGTGAAGTTCCCTTGCCGTCAGGTATAGTCGTTGGGCTGATGAAGAATAAGAGGGCAGAGCTGAAGGCCATCTACCTGCGGCAAGATCCATCGGTCTACACGATGATTTCGTGGGCGGACGTAAGGCGGTCAATGTGGATTGCACTATCGCATGGAATATGGCCAATTATTTGCAAATTCTACAGTAGTGAAAAACAATCGAAGCTACCGGTTGATTGCTTTTATGACGCTAATTGCAACGTGATCTATTATTCGTTAGACGGTGCGATATTTTCTTTCCCATTCAACGATGTGCCTGAGATTGACAGGCTCATAACTGAATTCCCCAAACCTATAGTCTGAAGCGGTGTTTTGCGTCCCGCCGCGCAGCGGCGCTGGGCCCAACGGGAGGCGGCATCGCAAGATGCCAGCTGACGGGCGGGAGTGTTCGGGGAGCGGGTAACCCATGGGTTACCGGGGTATGCATGTTCATGAGACCTGCCTGAGAAACACGGTTCCGAGCAGATAATCACACCCAGCTTGCCAGCTGGTAAAGTCACCGCCCGCCAGATGGGGCAGGCGGCAACGCTTTACACTTACTTCAGCGCGCGCCAACCGATGTCGCGACGCATAAAGCCGCCGGGCCAGATGATGGCATCCGCTGCCGCATAGGCGCGGTCGCGGGCCTCTTGCAGGGTTTCACCACGGGCGGTGACGTTCAGCACCCGCCCACCGGTGGCCAGTATCTTGCCGTCCAGAGCCTTGGTGCCAGCGTGGAACACCATATTGCTGGCATCCTCGGGCAGCGCGTCCAGGCCTTTGATCTCGGTGCCTTTTTCATAAGCGCCGGGATAGCCATTGGCGGCCATGACCACGGTGATGGCGTGATCATCGGCCCAGTTGACCTGCGCGCGGTCCAACCGGCCCTCGGCGGCGGCGTGCATCAGGTCCAGCGCCTGCGCGCCGAGACGCATCATCAGCACCTGACATTCCGGGTCACCAAAGCGCACGTTGTATTCCACCAGACGCGGCTGGCCGTCCTTGATCATCAGACCGGCATAGAGAATGCCCTGATAGGGCGCGCCACGACGGGCCATTTCCAACATCGTTGGCTTGACGATTTCTTCCATGGCGCGGGCCTCAACCTCGGCCGTTAGCACCGGAGCCGGGGAGTAAGCCCCCATGCCGCCGGTGTTTGGGCCGCTGTCGCCCTCGCCAACCCGCTTGTGATCCTGCGCGGATCCCATCGACAGCACCTCGGTGCCATCAACCAGCACAAACAACGAGGCCTCTTCGCCCTCCATGAACTCCTCGATCACCACCTCGGCGCCGGCCGCGCCAAAGGCACCGCCAAACATGTCGTCGATGGCCTCCAGCGCGGTGGCCTCGTCAAACGCCATGATCACGCCCTTGCCGGCCGCCAGACCATCGGCCTTGACCACAATCGGCGCGCCCTGCTGGCGGATGTAATCCTTGGCGGCCTCAGCATCAGTGAAATGGCCATAGCCTGCGGTGGGCGCATCCACGGCGGCGCAGACTTCCTTGGTAAAGGCTTTGGAGGCCTCTAGCTTGGCCGCAGCCTCGGAGGGGCCGAACACCAGCAGGCCGGCATCGCGCAGCCGGTCGGACACGCCAGCGGCCAGCGGCGCCTCGGGGCCGACAATGACAAAGTCGATGGCGTTTTCTTCGGCAAAACTGACCACCGCGCCACCATTGTTGATGTCCAGATCGGCGCAGCTGGCGATCTGCGCGATACCGGCATTGCCCGGCGCGACGATCAGCTTGTCACATTTGGGGTTCTGCATCACTGCCCAGGCCAGCGCATGTTCGCGCCCACCGCCGCCGAGGATAAGGATATTCATCGTGCTCTCCCAATGCTAAGCTTTGCGCGCGGTCTAGAGGCTGACGGCGAAACAGGCAAGAGTGGCATTATTTTATGACGCATTTGAGCAGGCCCGAATTATGGGCAAAGATTGAGGCATATGAGTTCCCGAATTTTGCGGGCGGGCTGTCGTTCAGGGATTTGGTCCGGAAAGAAACGAAATTTTCTGCCAGTAAGATCGAGCAGGCCATTCTGGAGTACCGGCGATTTGCCTATTTGTCGCAGGTCAGTGACGTGTCCGTTGTGCCGTCCTCAGAAGTGGATGCCATATGGCACGTGCATTTGACGTTGACGCGGGATTATTGGCAGCGGTTCTGTGACGGGGTGTTGGGGCAAAAGCTGCATCACACGCCCGAGAGCGGAGCGGTTCAGAGCAACAATGGATATTCCAAGACCCTGGATTTGTATGAGCTGGAATTTGGCGAACCAACCCCACGTAACATATGGCCGAGAAAGCGGCAGGATGTTTCGGGACTGGTCTGGTTCGCGGGTGCGGTTGTTTCCCTGATGATATCTTGGGCGACCCGTGACCCGATTTTCTTTTTTCTAGCCTTGGTACTTGGGGCCATGTTTGTATTGGCCATACTGCCTTCACAAGGGCTGTCCAAAGGAGCGGAGTGTAGCGGGGGGACTTGCCATAGCTGTTCCAGTTGCGGCGGCGACTGAATTTTCCGGGATTGGCCTTGCCCCGGCCTGCCTCTATGCTGCGCGACAGACCAAGCCTAACCCCAGGAAAACAGCCCAGTGTCAGATCTGTTTGATGACCCAACCCCGGGTCAGAACACCCCCGAATTCACCGTCTCGGAACTGTCCGGCGAGGTAAAGCGCACGCTCGAGGGCACCTTTGGCCGCATCCGGGTGCGCGGCGAGGTGGGCCGGGTGTTCACGGCACGCTCGGGCCATCTGTATTATGACGTCAAAGATGACCGCTCGGTGCTGGCCTGCACCACCTGGAAAGGTCAGGTGTCAAAACTGGCCGTGGTGCCCGAGGAAGGCCTGGAGGTCATTGTCACCGGACGGCTCACCGCCTTTGGCGCCCAGTCGAAATACAACATGAACGTCGAAGAAGTCTCGGTGGCGGGGCAGGGCGCGCTGATGGCGCTGCTGGAGAAACGCAAGAAGCAGCTCGAATCTGAGGGCCTGTTTGCCGCCGAGCGCAAACAGCCACTGCCCTATCTGCCACGCTTCATCGGCGTGGTGACCTCGCCCTCGGGGGCGGTGATCCGCGACATCCTGCACCGGTTGCGCGATCGGTTCCCGCGCAAGGTGCTGGTCTGGCCGGTGGCGGTGCAGGGCAAAAACTGTGCGGCTGAGGTCGCCAACGCCATCAATGGCTTCAACGCATTCACCCCCGGCGGTGCGCTGCCGCGCCCGGATCTGATCATCGTCGCCCGTGGCGGCGGCTCGGTCGAGGATCTCTGGGGCTTCAACGAGGAAATTGTCGCCCGTGCGGTGGCGGCCTCACAAATTCCGCTGATTTCAGCCGTCGGCCACGAAACCGACACCACCCTGATCGACTTTGTCTCCGATCAACGCGCCCCAACCCCCACCGCAGCGGCGGAACTGGCAGTGCCGGTGCGGCTGGAGCTGCTGGCCTGGACCGGCGAACAGGGGGCGCGGATGACTCATGCCACCGGTCAATCGGTGCAGCAACGCAAACAACGGCTCAAGGATCTGTCGCGGGCCCTGCCCAAACCCGAACGGCTGCTGGACGAGCCGCGCCAAAAGCTGGATATCCTGTCCGATAAATTGCCCAACGCGCTGATCCGGGGGGTGCAGAACCGCCGGGTTCTGCTGAGCCAAACATCGGCCGGCCTGCGGCCAAAAACACTGGAAAATCACGTTGCTCGCCGTCGCAGCGAAATGGAAAAAACCGCTGCCAAACTGTCTCTTTTGCCTTTGAAACGCGAAGTGTCATCGCAAATGGACAAGCTCAAGTCTCTCAGCCAACGGCTCAGACAGGCGCAGGGTATTCGGTGGGATCGCTTGCGACAAAACCTTGACAGCAGCAGCCGCCAGTTGGAAATCCTCAGCTACCGGGCGACGCTCCAGCGCGGCTATGCGGTGGTGCGCAGCGAAGGGCAATTGATTACCAATACACTCGATGCGCAGGCGGCAGTGGCGCTGGAAATCGAATTTTCCGACGGCAAAGTCCAGTTTGGGGGGGGCGCGGATTAAGCACCGCCGTCCGGTTTCTTTTTGCCGAAAATACTCAAATCCCGGAGGTTGCCTCAGACACCGACGTCTGGGCCATAGCACAGCATCTCTTCATCCAGATCCTCGACCTCATACAGTTCGGTGGCCTCCGGGTTGCTCTCGAACCTGGCCACCAATCCCTGTTGTTCCAGTGAAAAGCGCCAGCATTGGGGATCACTGCGATGCTGGTAGATAAAGCAGATCTGGCCGGCGTCTTCGTACCAGTGCCCTTCCTCGCAGCGCCCGTCCAGAAAAGACCACAACACCCGGCGGCCTGGCAAATACCGCTCAACCCCATAGGTGCTGCCATCAATGCCATAATACAGGGTGCGCCCCAGAGTGTAGCGGTCAAACGCTTCGCCTGTCATCGCTTCACCGGCGCTCAGCGCGGCGGGCAACAGAGGCAACAGGACCAGGGGAATCATCAAACAGGCACGCATGGGGCAACTGTGCCAGATTAACCGGCATCGGGCTATGGGCATGGCAAGGTTGCAGGGGGGTGTAGCGTCACCTTTGACCCGCGCCGGTTGACAGGGCAGGCTACGACGCAAAACCGCAAGGAGACGCCCGGTGGCATTGGAAAACATCTTATTGGCAGCCGCATTGCTCTGTGCGGTGGCCTTTCTTTGGCAGGTTCGCCTAGCCCAGTCGGCTCTGCGCAGCGCAACCAAAACCGCGGCGGTGGCGCTGCTGGCACTGGCCGCAAGCCAAAGCGCAGCGCCGCCGCTGCTGATCCTGGCGCTACTGGCCTGCGCGGTCGGAGATTTCTGCCTGTCGCGCGACGGAGAGGGCTATTTCATGGCTGGCATCGGCGCCTTCGCGCTGGGGCATCTGGGCTATATCGCTCTGTTTCTGGGCCAGGCTGACAGCGCCTGGGCCCGCCTGACAGAGGCGCCGCAACTGGCACTGATGCTGGCAATGATTTGTATCGGTTTTGTGATGGCCTGGCTGCTGGCGCCCCGCGCAGGCGCACTAAAGGGGCCAGTGCTGTGTTACATTCCGATTATTCTGGGCATGGGCGTGGCAGCGCTCAGCTTGCCAGCACAGGGCGCCTTGATCTGGCTACTGCCGGCAGCCCTGAGCTTCATTCTGTCGGATCTGCTGCTGGCCAGCGAGATTTTCCTGCTGCCCAAGAATCACCCGGCGCTGCGGGTCACGCCCTATATTGTCTGGGTGACCTATTGGGGCGCCCAGCTTGGGTTTTTTGTCGCATTTGCCTGAGGCGCTTTGCATGTGCCTGCAATCCGCATTAAGTGGGAACGAAACCCTTTGCGGAGACCATGATGGCGTTTTTCTCCAAATTAAAAGACCGGCTGTTCAAATCCTCATCGAAACTGGACCAGGGGCTGGACGCAATTGTCGACGAGACGGGTGCCGTTGCCGCTGCAAGCCCGGCGACTGGCCCGGCCGTTCAGACTGCACCAGAAACCCCGTCCCAGCCCGCCTCCCAGACCACCTCCCAGTCTGCTTCTCCGGGCGTGTTAGGCCGTCTGCTGGGGCGCCAGGCGGACGAACCCCGCCGGGTGTTGGACGACGACATGCTGGAACAGCTCGAAGAGCTGCTGATCGCGTCCGATATGGGGGTGGACACCGCGCTGCGGGTCACTGCCAATATGGCCGAGGGACGCTTTGGCAAACGGTTGTCTACGGTTGAGATCAAACAGCTGCTGGCGGCAGAAATCGCCCGCATTATGGAAAACGTCGCCAAACCGATGCCGATCTATTCCAATCGGCCGCAGGTGGTGCTGGTGGTTGGCGTCAATGGATCCGGCAAAACCACCACCATCGGAAAATTGGCCAGCCAGTTCAAGGCGGCCGGAAAATCGGTGGTGATCGCCGCCGGTGACACCTTTCGCGCCGCCGCGGTGGAACAGCTGCAGGTCTGGGGCGACCGGGCCGGGGTGCCGGTGCTCACCGCCCCCGAGGGATCAGACCCGGCCTCGCTGGTGTTTGATGCGCTGACCAAAGCCCAGGCAGACGGCGCCGACCTGCTGATGATCGACACGGCCGGCCGGTTGCAGAACCGCGCCGATCTGATGGAGGAACTGGCCAAGATCGTCCGGGTGATCCGCAAGGTCGATTCCACCGCGCCGCATAACACTCTGCTGGTGCTGGATGCCACCACCGGCCAGAATGCGCTGAACCAGGTCGAAGTGTTCCAGAAGATCTCGGATGTGTCGGGTCTGGTGATGACCAAACTGGACGGCACCGCCCGGGGCGGTGTGCTGGTGGCGCTGGCCGACAAATTCGGCCTGCCCATCCACGCGATTGGTGTTGGCGAACAGATCGACGATCTGGCCCCTTTTGATCCGCAGGAGTTTGCCGCAGCCCTTACCGGGGTGGATCTTTCCTAAACCCTTTCTTCTTGTTGAAAATACCTTCCGGGGGTCCGGGGGTGGAAAACCCCCGGCGCGACCGGCCTGACGTAAGGCGAATAGCATGAGCGACTGGCTTATTTCTCTGGAAGGCACCGAAGCAGGTCACCAAGCGGCGCTGATTTTGGCGCTGATGGCGGCGGTGCTGCATGCGATATTTGGCGCCTTGCAAAAAGGCCGCCATGATCCCTGGCTGTCGCGCGGCGCCATCGATTTCTCCTATGGCCTGATGGCGGCTCCGTTTGCGCTACTGGTGGTGCCCTGGCCAGAGCCGCATATGTGGGTGATCTTTGCCGCGGTCTGGGTCATTCACACTCTATACAAAATCCTGCAGGCGCTGGCCTATACCAAGGGGTCCTACACCGTGGTCTATCCGGTGGTGCGCGGCACCGGGCCGCTGTTTACGGTGATTGGTGCCTATTTCCTGTTCGGCGAAAGCTTTAGCCTGATCCAGTGGTCCGGGGTACTGGTGCTGCTGGCGGGCATATTTGGTCTTGCGGCTTATAACCTGCGCTATCTGGAAACCAACCGCGATACCCTGGTGATTGCCCTTGTGCTGGCCGGGATCACCGGGCTGTTTGTGGCGCTCTACACCACCTATGACGCCTATGGCATCCGCGCCACGGCGGATCCATTCACCTTTCTGGCCTGGTTTTTCATGATCGACGGGGTGGCGATGCCTCTCTATGCCGCTCTGCGCTACCGCGCGATGAGTAACTCTCCGACAATGGGCCCACTGATGCTGCGCGGCTTCTTTGGCGGCGTGGTGGCGGTTTTGTCTTTCGGATCGATCATGCTGGCGACCCGGCTGGATAAGGTCGGCGAGGCGGCAGTGCTGCGCGAGACCTCAACGGTGTTTGCGGCGCTGATCGGTTGGCTGGTGCTGAAAGAGACCGTCGGCCCGCGGCGCATTGCCTTGATGGCTTTGATCGCGCTGGGCGCCGTGATAGTGGAGATGGGCGGATAAGGCGGCGCTTGCACGGCGCGTCCGGAAAGATGCAACAAAAGGACAGGCAATGGCCAAGACCAAGATCAACCCGATGCTGAAGATGGCGCTGGAAATGGGCCCCATCGTGGCGTTCTTTATCGGCTACCTGAAACTGAAAGACATTAGTTTTCTGATTGCGGGCACAGAGTACCAGGGGTTTATCATTGTGACCGCGGCTTTCATCCCATTGATGGTGCTGTCCTCGGCCATTCTGTGGAAGTTGACCGGCCACCTGTCGAAGATGCAGATTGTGACGCTGGTGCTGGTCATTGTCATGGGCAGCCTGTCTGTCTGGCTCAATGACGACCGCTTTTTCAAGATGAAGCCGACGATGATCTACCTGCTGTTTGGCGGCGTGCTGGGCTTTGGCCTGCTGCGTGGCAAAAGCTATCTGAAGGTAGTGATGGAGGAGGTGCTGCCGATGCGCCAGGAGGGCTGGATGATCCTGACCAAACGGCTGTGCTTCTTCTTTCTGGGGCTGGCGCTGCTGAACGAGGCCATCTGGCGGAGTCAGAGCACCGAAAACTGGGTCTATTTCAAGACCTTCGGGCTGACGGCGGGCGTTTTCATTTTCTTCATCTCGCAAAGTGGCCTGTTCCAGAAATACGGCGAAGAGAGTAAAGACAGCCCGGACGCGGCTGAATAGGTAGACCAGCTGAATAGGTAGACCAATGGCTCCCGCGTCTTGGTCATCACATCACAGATGTGACACCAAGCCTTGGGCGTGGCAGCGCGCCGGGGGCGCGCTGCGGGCTGGTTGCTAGCGTTTGAACAACAGATCCTGCACCGCTTTGCTTTGCGGGGCGCCGCGCAGTTCCAGCGCCAACGCCTGACCGGCAATCACCCCGGGGCGGTTGCCGGTCAGGTCCAACCAGCGCGCCAGATGTGGTTTGTCTTCAAGCGTTTGCTGTTGCCCCTGCCAGAGCGAGGCCCAGGGCCAGATAGCCATATCGGCGATGGTGAAATGCGCACCGGCGACATAGGTGTTCTGCGCCAGCTGCCGGTCCAACACGCCATAAAGCCGCGCCACCTCGGCCCGGTAGCGGTCTTTGGCATAGGGGAGATCCTGCGGGGGGTCCATTTTTGGGGCGTATTTGAGGAAATGATGCGCCTGACCGGCCATTGGGCCGAGCCCGCCCATTTGCCACATCAGCCATTGATCGACCTGTAGGCGGGCCCGCTCATCAGCGCCATAGAACCGCCCGGTCTTGCGCGCCAGATACATCAGGATCGCGCCGCTCTCGAACAGCGACAGGGGGGCGCCGTCTGGCCCATCCGGGTCGGTGATGGCCGGCATCCGGTTGTTGGGGGCGATCTTCAGGAAATCGACGCCAAACTGATCACCCTTGGAGATATCAATCAGGTTCAGCCGGTAGGGCAGGCCCATTTCCTCCAGCGCGATGGAGATTTTCCATCCGTTTGGGGTTGGCCAGTAATAGAGCTGAATGGGCTGCTGCATGAATACCTCCCGCAAGGACAGGCTGTGATTAAATCTGTTTCAGCCCAGGCGATAAGAGCGCGGCAGGGAGCCGGGGTCAATAGCGGCTGATTTGCCGTCAGGCGGCGACCGGCGGGCTGCTCACGGGGATTACACAAACCTGTGAAACACGGGCTTGTGTGCGCTGGTTCACTGTTTATGTCGCATGGCTTTAGTATGGTCGGCGCAGTATCAGACCGCCAAACAACCCCCTTCGGAGGCAAAATGTCAAACACCCCTGTGACCCGCCGTTACGCGCTGATGGGCGCTGCCGCTACGCTAATGACGCCGTCGATCCTGCGGGCGCAATCGGTGGATGCGTTTCCGGCTGATGAGAGCCCCATCGAACAGGTGGTGCCGGTCAAGCGCAACATTTCGGCGTTTCAAAAGCAGCAGTGGCAAGATCACTTTGAGACGCTGGGGGTTGGCTGCCTGCTGGCGGATATCAGCAGCCGGGCGGTGCATTACTGGGGCGGTGACGAGGTGACCTATCGGCTGTTCCCATCCTCGGTGCCGATAACCGAAGAGCTGACCCGGCGCGGTTACAGCAAGGTGGTCCGCAAGGCGCAGAACCCCAGCTGGACCCCGACGGCATCGATGCGCGAGAGGGATCCGTCGCTGCCATTGCGGATGGAGGGCGGTGCCGGCAACCCGCTGGGCACCCGCGCCATGTATCTGGATTGGCCGGCTTATCTGGTTCACGGCACCCATGATACCCGCAAGATTGGTCGGCAAAGCTCGTCCGGCTGCATCGGCCTATACAACCAGCATGTGGAAGACCTGTATGAGCTGGTACAGGTGGGCACGCAGGTCAGATTGCTCTGAGCGCAATGAAAATGGCCGCAGAGCAATCTGCGGCCATTCTTTAAGTCAGTCTAGAGGCGGAGCTTATTCCATCACTGGGATAGAGAACTCGCCGCCTTCTTTGATGCCCGAGGGCCAGCGTGCAGTCACGGTTTTGGTGCGGGTGTAGAACTTGAACGCATCCGGGCCGTGCTGGTTGAGATCACCAAACACCGACTTCTTCCAACCGCCAAAGGTGTGATAGGCCAATGGAACCGGGATTGGCACGTTGATGCCGACCATGCCAACATTGATCCGGTTGGCAAAGTTGCGGGCGGTGTCACCATCGCGGGTATAGATCGCGATGCCGTTGCCGTACTCGTGGTCCATCGCCAGCTGGATGGCCTCCTCATAGGATTCTGCACGCACAGTTGTCAGCACCGGGCCAAAGATCTCTTTGGTGTAGATATCCATCTCGGGTGTGACGTTGTCGAACAGGTGCGGGCCAACAAAGAAGCCGTCCTCGTAGCCCTGCAGCGAGAAATCGCGTCCGTCGACCACCAGTGTGGCGCCTTGCTCGACACCCGTTTCAACCAGACGCAGGATGTTTTCTTTGGCTGCACCGGTAACAACCGGACCGTAATCGACGTCATTGCCCGAGGTGTAAGGGCCGACCTTGAGGCTCTCAATCCGCGGGATCAGCTTTTCGATCAGCTTGTCGGCGGTTTCTTTGCCAACAGGCACCGCAACCGAGATCGCCATGCAGCGTTCGCCAGCCGCGCCGTAACCGGCACCGATCAGCGCGTCGGCGGCCTGGTCCAGGTCGGCGTCGGGCATGATGATCATGTGGTTCTTGGCGCCACCAAAGCACTGAACGCGCTTACCCTGGGAACAACCGGTTCCATAGATATATTCGGCAATCGGGGTTGAACCCACAAAGCCAACCGACTGCACGGTGTCATTGTAGAGGATCGCATCGACGGCTTCTTTGTCACCGTTGACCACCTGAATGATGCCTTTTGGCAGGCCTGCTTCTTCCAGCAGTTCAGCCAGCATCAAAGGCACTGTTGGTGCGCGCTCGGATGATTTCAGGATGAAGGCGTTGCCGCAAACGATGGCTGGCGCAAACATCCACATGGGGATCATTGCTGGGAAGTTGAACGGAGTGATACCCGCCGACACACCCAGCGCCTGGCGCATGGAGTACATGTCGATGCCGGGGCCGGCGCTGTCGGTGAAGTCACCCTTCAGCATCTGTGGCGCGCCGATGCAATATTCGACAACTTCCAGGCCGCGCTGTACGTCGCCCTTGGCATCGGGGATGGTTTTACCGTGCTCGCGGCTCAGGGCCTCGGCCAGTTTGTCCATGTCGCGGTTCAGCAGTGTCACGTATTTCATCATGACACGGGCACGACGCTGGGGGTTTACCGCTTCCCAGGCTGGTTGCGCCGCCTTGGCGATGGCAATAGCGGCGTCCATCTCTTCTTTGGAGGCCAAAGGCACCCGGGCCTGTACTTCGCCGGTGGCTGGGTTGAATACATCAGCAAATCGTCCGGACGTACCTTTGACGTGTTCGCCGTTGATGTAGTGGGTCAACTCTTGCATTGGAGGCTCCTTTTTTCGGTTGGGGGCACCATAGGCTTGCAAAAATCAATGGAAAAGAGGAAATATTCCAAACAGGTTTTGCAGGAACGCAAAACGTCAGCAGAAGTTGAACGGGGCAATGACAATGATGAGTTCAGATCCGCAGTGGGACGACATGAAAGTTTTTCTGGCAGTGGCGCGCGAGGCCAGCCTGTCCGGCGCTGGGCGGATTTTGAACATGGACCCGGCCACAGTCGGGCGCCGGGTGGCCAGATTCGAAATCGCACTGGACACCCAGTTGTTTGTGAAGTCGCCGCAGGGCTATGCGCTCAGCTCGGCGGGGGATCGTTTGCTGGTCCATGCGGAAGAGGCAGAGCAGGCGATGCGGGCGGCCAAGGAAACCCTGAACGGCCCCAGCGAGACCCTGTCCGGGCAAATTCGCATTGGCGCCCCGGACGGCAGTGCAAATTACCTGTTGCCGCAGGTTTGTGCGCAGATCGCGGAAGACAACCCGGACCTGGATATTCAGATCGTCGCGTTGCCGCGGGTCATTAATCTGGGACGCCGGGAAGCGGATATGGCTGTGACCGTGAGTGCGCCAACTGCGGGCCAGCTATTGGTGCAAAAAATCAGTGACTATAAACTGCACATGGTGGCCTCGCGTCATTACCTGAAACAGCACCCAAAAATTCAGACACTCGACGATTTGAAGGCGCATAAAATGATCGGGTATATTCCCGATATGATATTCGACCGAGAGCTGGATTATCTGCGTGATATCGGCATTGAGCGTGTCGCGCTTGCCTCAAACTCTGTTTCGGTTCAGTTGAAGATGGCGGCGCAGGGGACTGCCTTATGTGTTGCGCATGATTTCACGCTGCCGTTTTATCGGCCGCTGCGCAAAGTTCTTGCGGACAAAATCAGCCTGACCCGCAGCTTTTATCTTGTTCGTCATCAGGCGGATCAGCGCAGCGAACGTTTGAACCGTTTTGCCGAGGCGCTGAGCAAAGGTATCCGCGACGAAGTGGTGCGTTTGGAAGGGTTGACTTGACACTGCGGTCTATTGCGGCAACCCTTGGAAATACGAAGTAAAATTTCAGAGGGAGCGCCCATGCTAGTTCACTTAATTCTGAAATCCAAGGCGAGCGAAGGGGTTGTCACCATCTCCCCGGACGCCAGCATTTCCGAAGCCGCAAAATTGTTATCAGATCGCCGGATCGGTACCGTCGTTGTGTCCTCCGATGGGGAACATGCCGATGGGATCTTGTCCGAGCGCGATATCGTCCGTGAATTGGGTAAATCCGGTGGCGGCTGTCTGGACAAAAAAGTGAGCGGCTATATGACCCGCAAACTGATCACCTGCACCAGCCACGACAATGTCGGCCAGATCCTGCAGCAGATGACAAACGGACGATTCCGCCACATGCCGGTGATCGAAGACGATAAACTGATCGGGCTGATCAGTTTGGGAGACGTGGTCAAAGCGCAGCTGTCGCAGGTCGCGATGGAGAAGAGTGCTTTGGAAGGCATGATCATGGGGCATTAGGTCTCAGGCGGGGTCTCAGTATTTTCCCCCTCTTGTGCTGCACGGCGCAAATGTGTTTGCGTGTGCAGCATAATTGACTCAGCAGGAGGCCGCCATGCGCGTTGCTTTGTACCCAGGTACCTTTGATCCCATTACCATTGGCCATGTCGATATCATCCGTCGTGCGACCGCATTGGTGGACAAACTGGTCATTGGGGTGGCGATCAATCGCGACAAGGGGCCGATGTTTTCCCTCGAAGAACGCGTCGCGATGATCGAGGCGGAATGTGTCGCGCTGAGCGATGAGACCGGCACTGAAATTGTGGCCCACCCGTTTGAAAACCTGCTGATTGACTGTGCCCGCGACGTCGGCGCCCAGATCATTGTCCGGGGACTGCGGGCGGTCGCTGATTTCGAGTATGAATATCAGATGGTTGGAATGAACCGGGCGCTGGACAGCTCGGTTGAGACGGTGTTTCTGATGGCCGAGGCCCGGCATCAGGCGATTGCCAGCAAGCTGGTCAAGGAAATCGCCCGGCTGGGGGGTGATGTGTCCAAATTTGTCACGCCCAGAGTAAATGAGGCTCTGCTGCAGCGATTGAGCGAATAGCCCTGCCAGCCCCTGCTCGTCCCCAAGCCATAGCTTTGCTTGTGTGCTCTGCAAGCCCGTGTTCACGGGCTTGTGCTGCTTTGCCATAGGCCGCCATTGCCCAAAAGCAAGATCCGCAATACATACGAGCGAATTTTACAGGCCGGAGGTGGTCTTGCACGATTGGCGCCGGGGGCAACAAGACGTGTTTTGACCCCCTCTGCCGAGGCTGATAGATTGGCTCAACTCAGCGGGAGGGACACCCCCGCAGATGGAAGGGAATACAATGGCGGGAACAGCCGGAAGCGGAGGGCTGGGTGGCCTGGCAATTGGCGGCATCGCGGCTGCGGCGGTGGTGATTGGCGGTGTGGTGCTGGTGCAATTCGGGGTTTTCAACTCCGAACCGCCCGTTGTTGATCCGGTTGTGACCGCGCAACAGGTGGCGCCTGACGCCGGAACGCCGGATGTTGCCGCTGTATCAGAGCCTGCCAATACAAATGCGCCGACGGTTACAATCGAACAGGCTGATGTGGTTGCAGATATTGCCGAAACAGAGCTAAGCGCCGAAGGATCTGTGGTGGGTACCGCCCCGCCGGTTGCAAGCAGCGTCACCGAGACTGTGGTGGAAATCCCGGATGCGCCGACAGAGGCAAGCGATCCTGTCAAGCTGGAGCCCCCGCAGGAGAACCCTGAGGAGATGGTGACCACAGCGCTTGCCCAACCTGAAATCACACCTCCTGAAGACGCCAGGGAAGAGACCTTTGTTCTGACCGCCCCAGAGCTGGATCTGGTGCGCTTTGATGCCGACGGTGCTGGCCTGATTGCCGGACGGGCGCAGGTGGGCGTGTTGGTCTCGGTTTTGCTGGACGGCAAGGTTCTGGACCAGTTCGAGGTGCCGAATGGCGGCGAATTCGTGTCGTTCTCGTCGATTGACCCCAGTGCCGAGGCCCGGGTTGTGTCTTTGCAGGCGGCTTTCAATGGTCAGTTGGTGATGTCGGATGCCACCTTTATTCTGGCCCCCAGCGCCGCCGTTTCGGTGGTGGCGACAGCCAGTGAACCACCATCGAAGCAGGATGTTGCCCAGGCTGATGTGACGCCAGAGGTGCAAGGCGGCAGTGTTGCTCCCGATGCGGTCACCGAGGCCGCCGCGCCAGCCGTTGCAGCACCGGATGTGACCGCCAAGGCAAGCACCGCTGTCGCCGTAGCCGAGGCCAGCTCGCTATCCGAAGATCCAACGGCAGAGCCACCCGCCGCGGTCACAGACCAGCCGGTCGAGGTTGCGCAGGCCGAAGACAAACCGGTAAGCGCTGTCGCAACAGCAGCGGTGATACCGCAACCGGTGTCCCCGCCTGTGACAGAAGCTGTGACAGAAGCTGTGACTGAGGCCGTAGCCGAGACTGTAGCCGAGCCCGTGACAGAGACCGTAGCAGAGACTGTGGCCGAGCCCGTGGTTGAGACTGTGCCGCAGCCAAGGCCGCAGCCAAAGTCTTCGCCGGTCTTGATGGCCATTCTCAAGGCGGATGCCGATGGGGTTGAGCTTGTTCAGCCGGCAACTCCGATCGCGCCCGAATTGTTGGGCAAAGTGTCCCTCGATATCATCAGTTATAGCGACGAGGGCGATGTGCAGCTTGCCGGCCGCGCTGGTCGGCTCTCCCGGGTGCGTGTCTATCTGGACAATAGCCCGGTGGGTGATATCCAGACCGCCGAAGACGGCCGTTGGAAAGGCCAGCTGCAGGATGTGGAGCCGGGGATCTATACCTTGCGTCTGGATGAGCTGGATGGCGCGGGCAAAGTCCTGAGCCGTCTGGAAACTCCGTTCAAGCGAGAATCTCCCGAGGCCCTGATGCCCGCTGCTGTGGCAGGGGACAGTCCGGCCCGGGCGGCGCCGCCAATCCGCGCTGTGACGGTGCAAAAGGGCGATACGCTCTGGGCGATCTCGCGCGAAAGATATGGCGATGGGCTGCTCTATGTCCGGGTGTTTGAAGCCAATCAGGACGCGATCCGGGATCCTGACCTGATTTATCCGGGACAGATATTCTCTATCCCAGAGTAAGGTTTTGAAAACACAATGAAACGCGCCTGCTCTGGGCGCGTTTTTTGTGGCTTGCGTCTGGCCTGCTTCGGGCACAACACTAAGCCCGAGATGTCTAGCAAGGAAAAGCCATGACCCAGAGCGATGATGTGACAGCCCGCGATGAACGCCGCTCAAGTCTGCGCACCCTGCGCCGTGTGGGCCCCTATCTTTGGCCCGCAGGTCAGGCCTGGGTCAAGCGCCGGGTGGTGCTGGCGTTGTCGGTGCTGGTGCTGGCCAAACTGATCGCGGTCTATACGCCGATCCTCTACAAGGGGGCGGTCGACAATCTGGCAGGCGAGGGGGTGCCGGACCTGGCGCTGGGCGCCATTGGGCTGACGGTGGCTTACGGTGTGGCGCGGATCATGACCATTGGCTTTCAGCAATTGCGCGATGCGGTCTTTGCGCCGGTGGGCCAACGGGCGCTGCGCCGTCTGGCGCTAGAGACCTTTACCCATATTCACCGGCTGTCGATGCGCTATCATATCACCCGCAAGACCGGCGGGCTAAGCCGGATCATCGAGCGCGGTGTTAAGGGCGTCGAGTTCCTGCTGCGGTTCATGTTGTTCTCGGTCGGGCCCTTGATACTGGAGCTGACCATGGTGGCGGTGATCCTGGCGGTGCTGTTTGATGTGCGCTACCTGCTGATTGTTGCCGTGACCATCGGGTTGTATGTCTGGTTCACCTTTGCCGTCACCGAATGGCGGGTGAAGCTGCGCCGCGAGATGAACAAGCAAGACACCGACGCCAACCAAAAGGCGATCGACAGTCTGCTGAACTATGAAACCGTCAAATACTTCAACGCCGAGGCGCGCGAGGCAGACCGTTATGACAGCTCTATGCGGGCCTATGCCGCGGCGGCGCTAAAGACCGCCTATTCCCTGGCGTTCCTGAACTTTGGCCAGAGCGTGCTGATTACCCTGGGGCTGATCGGAGTGATGGTTCTGGCGGCGATTGGGGTGCAGGAGGGCACCTTGACGGTGGGCGATTTTGTCATGGTCAACGCCTATATGATCCAGATCACCGTGCCGCTGAACTTCCTGGGCACGGTTTACCGCGAGATCCGTCAGAGTCTGGTGGATATGGGCGAGATGTTTGATCTGCTGGAGCAACCCGCCGAGGTCTCGGACCGCGACGGAGCGAGTGCCCTGACGGTCAATGGCGGGCGGATAACCCTGCGGGATGTGCGCTTTGGCTATGACGCTGAGCGTGAGATCCTGAAGGGTGTGTCGTTACAGGCCGAGGCCGGTCAGACGGTGGCGATTGTTGGATCCACCGGATCGGGGAAATCGACCATCGGGCGGCTGCTGTTCCGGTTCTACGATGTCACCGATGGGGCGCTGTTGATTGATGGACAGGATATACGCGACGTGACCCAGTCCAGCCTGCATGACGCCATTGGTGTGGTGCCGCAGGACACCGTGCTGTTCAATGACACCATTGGCTATAACATTGGCTATGGTCTGGAAGGCGCCACCCAGGAGCAGATCGAACAGGCGGCTCGGGATGCGCAGATCCATGATTTCATCGAAAGTCTGCCGGACGGCTATCAGACCACGGTGGGGGAACGGGGGCTGAAGCTTTCAGGCGGTGAAAAGCAGCGGGTTGGCATTGCCCGTACCCTGCTCAAGGACCCGCCGATCCTGCTGCTGGACGAGGCGACATCGGCGTTGGACAGCGACACCGAACAAGAGATCAAAGAGGCTTTGGCGCGGGCTGGCAGGGGACGCACGGTGATCACCATTGCGCACCGATTGTCGACCATTGCCGAGGCGGATCAGATTGTGGTGCTGGAGCGCGGTGAGATCTGCGAAGTGGGCAGCCATGACGCGCTACTGGCCCTTGAGGGTCGCTATGCCCATCTATGGCAGCGCCAGCAGGCGGATCAAGAGGTGGCCTAACGGCTGTGTGTATCCCGGCCTAAGGGTCGGGCGACAGTATTTCTGATATGTACCCGTACAAATGAAAAGCGGCCCCTGACGTTTGACTGTCAGGGGCCGCTTTTTGGTTTTGGCCTATTCGGCGAGTTGGAGCGCCGGGTCGTCAGGCTCTATCGTCTTGGCAACCTTGGGTATGGGCTTGGGCTGAGACTGGGGCTTGGGCGGGCCATCGACCACCGAATCCCACTGGATTTCGGTGGTGGGCATTTTGCGCGCCCTGCGGGCCAGTCGCATGTCCTGGGCGATAAGGCTGGAGCGACCGCCAGTCAGTCGGGCCAACAGGCGGCCCATCCAGGACAAATAGGTGCCTAGCCAGATGCGGATTGCCAACATCGAGGGTGTCACAATCAGCGTCAGAACGGTGGCAATGCCCAGACCAAACACCACCGCCGTTGCCAGCTGTTTCCACCACAGCGAGGTCGGGCTGTTGATGGAATAGCCGCCGTCGATGAAATCAAGGCTGAGGCCAAACATCATCGGGGCCAGACCGGCCATGGTGGTGATTGTGGTCAGCAGCACCGGACGGATACGGGCCTCGGCGGTGCGAATGATCGCCTCGATCCGCGGCATCTGCTGGCTGAACTCCTGATAGGTGTCGATCAACACGATGTTGTTGTTCACCACAATCCCCGCCAGCGCCACGATACCAGTGCCGGTCATGATGATCGAAAAGGACTGCCCCATCACCATCATGCCAATCAGCACGCCAGTGGTGGATAGAACCACCGCCAACAATACCAGAAGGGAATTGTAGAGCGAGTTGAACTGGGCCAGCAGGATCACGAACATCAGCCCCAGCGCCCCGGCAAAGGCGTTCATCAGGAAGGCACCGGATTCAGCCTGTTCCTCTTGGTCGCCGGTCCATTCGGGGGTCACTGCCGCAGGCAGGGGATTGGTGTCCAGCCATTCGGTCAGCACCTCGATCCGCTCGGTTGCGTTGATTGGAGAGAACCGTGCACCGTCTTTCAGCGCCTGACGTAACTGTTCATTCGAAGCGGCGCCGGTGAGTTGAACCAGTTCTAGCTGAGTGCCACCCGGACCCTCAAACACCTCGCCATTGGCGCTCGCGCCATCACCCACCGCCGTGAACAAGGCCAGACGCATGTCTTCGCCCGTCTCTGGATCAGCGCCAACCAGCTTTTGCAGCCCCGGTGCGACGTCCGCTTTGACGTCAAAATACCGTTGCTGGCCGACGCGGTTGATTTCGGCCAGTTTGGGCACTGGCTGGCGGCTGATAAAGTTGGACAATGGCACCAGCCCGTCTGCGGTGCGCAGTTTCAGGTTGTCCAGCGTTGACAGCACCCGGTCCTTTTCCGGCAGGCGCACCCGGATCTCGATTTCCTCGTCCGAACTGTCGACCCGCATGGTGTCCAGCAGGATACCGCGGGTGACCAGCTGCACCATCGCGCCCACGGTGGCGACGTCAGCGCCATAGCGGCCGGCCTTTTCCACGTCGACGTTGATCTGCCAGTCAATGCCGGGCAGCGGCAGGCTGTCTTCGATCAGGATCAGACCGGGGGTTTGCTCAAATTGGGCCCGCGCCGCCACAGCAGCCGTGGTCAACTCGTCCCATCCGTCGCCTTTCAGGCGCAAATGGATCGGTTTGCCCTGACCGGGCCCCTGTTCCAGCACCGCCATCTCGGCAATGAAGCCAGGCAGCTTGGCCAGCTCGGTCTCCAGCTCTGCGATCACGGTTTTGCCGTCGAATTCAGTGGCGGTAACGCGGCGGGTTAGCAGGCCAAAGAACCAGCTTTCAGATTGCGTTGGGCGATCCTCCCAGGCGATGATCTCGAACTGGACCTGACCGACAGTATCGGCTGGCGACTGGCCGCCACCGGGACCGCCGGTATCCAGACCACCTTCGCCGGCAAAGGCAAAGACGTTGATCACCGCAGGGTGGGCCGAAATGACCGCCTCGACCTGTTGCACCAGCGCGTCGTTCTCATACAGCGAAGTATTGCCGCGCGCCCGGACATAGACGGTGGCCTGTTCCGGCTCGGTCTCAACAAAGAAATCAACGCCGTTGTTGTTTTCGCTGAAGGTGGCGAACACCGTCATAATGGCAAAGCCAACGGCACCGATGGCGACAATTGGCATCACCGGGTTGCCAACGATAAACTTGATGAAATGGCCAAACGGCGTGTGGTGATAACCCGGCTCAACCGTTTTTTCACGCCGTTGAATGCCAGCGGCGCCCAGAATGACCGAGGCAGCAAAGGCCGACAAGATCAGCACCAGCGCGCCCACCAAAAGCGGTACAGCGCCACTGCTGCCCTCTGCCATGATATAGTCCGGGTTCAGCGTCTGCATGGCACCCACAAACATGCCGTACATCGGCAGTGGCACCAGTGGGATGCGGACCCACCACGGCAGAGCAGCGCGCAGCCCGTCGGACAGATGTTCAAAAATCCGGCTCATGCGGCCAGAGACACCGCCGACGACAGGCAGATAGATCAAAGCCACCAGCAGTGAGGCCGACAGCACAAAGATCAATGTGATCGGCAGCATGCTCATGAACTCACCCGGCACCCCGGGCCAGAACAGCATCGGCAGGAAGGCACAAAGGGTGGTTGCCGTCGAGGACACGACCGGCCAGAACATCCGCTGTGCCGCCTCGACATAGGCGTGCATCGGGCCGATGCCCTGTTTGATGCGCTTGTCGGCGTATTCCACCACCACGATGGCGCCGTCCACCAGCATCCCCACGGCCAGGATCAGACCAAACATCACCATGTTGGAAATGGTGATGCCCATCAGGGCGAGGAAGGCAAAGCACAGCAGGAACGAGGTCGGGATGGCAAAGCCAACCAGAAACGCGGCGCGGCTGCCCAGAGAGGCAAGGATCACGATCATCACCAGCGCCACCGCCGTCAGCACCGAGCCCTCGAGCTGGCGCACCATGGATCCCACAACCCGGCTTTGGTCGTTTGAGGTGCCCACGGTCACCGCTGCTTGCAGTTCCTTGGGCCATTTAGCCTGGGCCGCGGCCAGTGTGGCCTTTACCTGATCCACAGTGTCGATCAGGTTGAAGCCTTTGCGTTTTACCACTTGCAGCGCCACCGTGTTGTCGCCGTCAAACCGGGCGGTGCCCCTGCGGTCCTCAAAGGTGAAATTGATCTCGGCCAGCTCACCCAGTGTCACCACGCGGTCGCCGTTGATCTTGACCGGCAGGGTGTAGATGTCGCTGACGTCGTGAAAGGACGATGGAATAGTGACCGAGAAGGTGCCCTGATTGGTCTCCACCTCGCCGGCTGCGATCAGCTGGTTGTTGTTGCGCACCACATTGATCAGTTCCAGCGCGGTGACGTTATAGGCCTCCAGCCGCAGCGGGTCGATCAGCACCTCGACCATTTCATCGCGGTTGCCGGCAATGCCGGCCTCCAGCACCGAATCAATGGCTTCAAAATCGTCCTGCAGATCCTTGGCAATGCGCGCCATGGTGCGTTCCGGCACGTCGCCGGTCAGGTTGACGATAACAATCGGGAATTCCGAGAAGTTGATTTCGTTGATGGTATAGGATTCGGCGCCATCGGGGAAATCGGCGGCGGCCGAGTTCATCGCATCGCGCACGTCGGCAATAACGGCGGTTTTATCCCAGCCGAAATCAAACTCCAGTGCGATACCGGCATAGCCTTCGGCGGCGGTGGCGCTCATCTTGTCCAACCCGTCCAGGTCGGCCAATTCGGTTTCCATCACCTTGACCAGCAGGCTTTCGGAATCGACGGCGGAAATGCCGGGGAAGGGCACCGAAATGAACAGAGCTGGAATTTCAATGTCCGGCTCACCTTCCTTGGGAAGGCTGGAATAGGCGAAACCGCCAACCAGAATAGAGATAATAATAAAGGCAATGACCATTCGGGCCCGGTCGGCGGCCCAGCTGACAATTCCGATCATTGCGAGACCTCACGGTAGGTCGGAACCACGGGAACGCCTGCAATAACAAAGTCCTGACCAACAACGATGACATCGGCCTTTTCGGGCAGACCCGTCACCCAGACACCGTCAACCTCGTCGCGCAACAGGCGCACCGGATAAAAGGCAACGATCTGGCTTTGGTTGACCACCCGGACCCCCAATTGACCTTCGTTGTTCAGGGTCAGTGAGGATTGCGGCAGTTTATGGGCGCGCTCGCCCGGTGCAGAGATGAAGATATTTGCGGTTTGGCCGTCACGGATCGACAGGTCGGCATTGTCGACGGTGATCTGCACCTCAAACGTCCGGGTGGTTGGATCAGCCGAGCGGCTGAGGAAGGTTACATTGCCCTGCACCTGCTGACCTGCGGCCAGTTCCGCTCCCGCCAGAGCGCCGACCTGGATCCGGTTGACCTCGGTCTCGGGCACAAAGCCAACAACTTTGATGGTGTCGAGCTGGATGACAGTGGCGCAGAGACTGCCGGTCTGCATCAGGCTGCCCAGCTCGGCGGAATCGCTTTCCAGCAATCCGTCAAACGGCGCTGTGATGCTCAACCGGTCGATTTCATTCTGGGCCGCTGCCACGGCGGCGACCGCGGATTCGATGCCGGCGCTGGTGGTCTGCAAACCGGTTTCGGCTGATGCGATACCTGCAACAGCGGCGCGTTCCGAGGCCTGTGTAGACGCCAGGCGGGTGTCCGACACATAGCCCCCTTCGGACAATTTGCGCGAGGCGTTGTTGTTGATCTGGGCTTCCTTCAACCGGGCGCGGGCCTCGTCCAGACGGGCTTCGGCCTCGGGAACGCGTGAGCGGGCCTCGGATAGGCGCGCCCGCGCCTCCAACATCGCGGCCTGGCGGGTGCCCGGTTCCAACTTGCACAGCAGGTCGCCGGTTTTAACATGGGCGCCTTTGCGCAGCGGTTCGGAAATGACGGTGGCTGAGGTCTCGGCGCGCACCTCAACCTGACGGGCGGCCTGGGTCTGGCCGCGCAGGATCACGCCGCTGTCGATGGCGCGGGATTCGCTGCGCAGCACAACAACGCCGATCCGGTTCTCGGCCAGCTCTGCGCCGCTGCCAGCCGAAGCTGCCGCAGCGTCATCCGTAATTTCGAGAGGCGCCTGCGGATTGTCACCGCGCGCAAAGGCCATCAGCGCGTCGCGTTCAATCACCAGCATATAAAGACTGGCGGTCACCACGATGGCGGTCAGCAATGGAATCAAGCGCATCATAGGCCCTTTTCAAATATTGGCGGTCCGGTCGGACCCTTAGATAATCCCGCAAAGGGTAATTAGATCCCACAGGGGAGGGGTTGGCAGCATAGACATAGGAACGAAAATTTCTTTGTCCATACTAAACCAATCGGTTCAGAACACAATTTATTGCATTTCCGTGCAAGTCTCTGCGGGGCGACAGGTCAACGCGCCACTTGGCTTGAACCCTCAGGCACGGTAAGAGAGGAAAAAGAGAGAGAATTCCTCGGTGCAAGCCGGGCTTACCAGGGGCAATTTTGATGAGCGATACTGACAGTTTTATCGACGAGGTGACCGAAGAGGTGCGCCGCGATCGAATGTTCCTGATGATGAAGCGATATGGCTGGATTGGCGCTGTTGTCGTCGTCGCGATTGTTGGCGGCGCTGCGTACCGTGAATATGAACAGTCCAGAACCTCGGCTGCGGCCGAGTCCCTGGGCGATGCGGTGATTGCGGCGCTGGCTGAAAATGAGCCGGACCAACGGTCCGCAGCTCTGGCGACGATTGCGGCCAAGACTCCGGGCGGCGATGCTATTCTGAAGATGTTGCAGGCCGGAGCGCTGGCCAATTCGGAACAGGCTGACGCGGCGGTGACGCTGCTGGGTGAGATTTCCACCAATGGGGATCTGCCGCTGATCTATCGTCATATTGCCACCTTCAAGGCGCTGGGCCTGCAGCAGGACAGCCTGTCGGCTCAGGATCGCCGGATGCAATATGAAACGCTGGCCCAACCTGGCGCGCCGCTCCGGCTGCTGGCGCAGGAACAAATGGCCTTGATCGATATCGCGGACGGCGATACCGATGCGGCTATCGCACGTTTGCGGGCCATTATCGAAGACGCCGAGGTCAGTGCAGACTTGCAAGATCGCGCCCGTCAAGTGATTGTGGCACTGGGTGGGACGCTGGATTTGCCAGCCGCCACGCAGGGCTAACGAAACTTCGCGCAAATTAATGACGCGGGTATATGATTTGGAAGACGGGGCAGGGCAATGATGTCAGCAATAACCACCTCTAGGGCAGGGTTGATCCTGCTTGGCGGCGCTTTGCTGCTGACCCTGGCCGCCTGTAAAGAGCCCGAGGTGATCTTGCGCGGAGAACGCGAAGACATCCGCGAAGGCAGCTCGACCCGGGTGCAGAACCAGTCGCGGGCCATCTCGCTGCCACAGCAAACTGCCAACTCCGGCTGGCAGCAAAGCCACGGGATCGAGGCCTATCGGACGGCGCATCCGGCGCTGAGCAGCGCACCGCAGCAGGTCTGGTCGGTGTCGATCGGGGCCGGGGATGAGCGCCGCAACCGCATCACCGCCACTCCGGTAGTTGGCGACGGACGCATCTATACGCTGGACAGTGGCGTGCAGGTTTCGGCGGTCTCTGCCGCGGGGCAGATTCTGTGGACTGCGGATCTGATCCCTTCGGCTGACGGTGGCGGCACCGGCGGTGGTCTGGCGTTTCATGAGGGCGTTGTCTACGTGTCGTCCGGCTACGGCGTGTTGACGGCGCTGGAGGCCAAGAGCGGCAAGCAAATCTGGCGTCAGAAACTGGAAGCGACCGGCTCGGGCCAGCCAAGTGTTGGCGGTGGGCTGGTCTATGTGGTGGCCGGTGATGATACCGGATGGGCGGTCAATGCCAAGGACGGTCGCATCGCCTGGCAGATTTCTGCAACACCCAGCCCGTCGAACGTATTGGGAGGGCCGGCGCCGGCCCTGACCTCGGATCTGGCTATTTTTGCCTTTGGCGCGGGCGATCTGACGGCCACATTCCGCAATGGCGGGCTGCGCCGCTGGAGTGCCTCGGTCGCGGGCAAGCGGGTAGGGCATAGCACCGCACGCATTGGTGATGTCACCGGCGGCCCCGTTGTCGTGGGCAACCGCGCCTATGTGGGCAATCATTCGGGGCGCACAGTGGCCTTTGATCTGGAAGACGGCAGCCGCATCTGGACCGCCCGAGAGGGCGCCCTGGGACCGGTGTGGCCTGCTGGCGGCAGTCTGTTCCAGGTCAGTGACCTGGGCCGGCTCTTGCGGCTGGACGCCAGCACGGGCGAGGTTATCTGGGCCATCACGTTACCCGGCTATCTGAAAGATAAACCCGGTAAGCGCAGTGCCATTGTGGCGCATTATGGCCCGGTCCTGGCCGGCGGCACTGTGATTGTGGCTTCAAATGACGGGCTGTTGCGGCTGTTTAAACCAGAAGATGGCAGCCTGGTTCGCACCATCGAAGTGCCCGGCGGAGCCACCACCGCACCGATCGTTGTGGGTAAAACACTGTATGTGGTCTCGACAAAAGGCGAATTGCACGCTTTCCGTTGACGCCAGAATGCGCTATGGGGCGCATCTGACTCGCTGAAAGTTTTATCTGATGTCCTTCACCCTCGCCATCGTGGGCCGCCCGAACGTGGGCAAATCCACCCTGTTTAACCGTCTTGTCGGCAAAAAGCTTGCGCTGGTCGATGATCAGCCGGGTGTGACCCGCGATTTGCGCGAGGGAGAGGCACGACTGGCCGATTTACGGTTCACCGTGATCGACACTGCCGGTCTGGAAGATGCCACCGACGATTCGCTGCAGGGGCGGATGCGCCGGCTGACCGAACGCGCCGTCGAGATGGCCGATATCTGCCTGTTCATGATCGACGCCCGTGCCGGGGTGACGCCGATTGACGAAATGTTCGCCGAGATCCTGCGCAAGAAATCCGCAAATGTGATCCTGGCCGCCAACAAGGGCGAAGGCTCGGCTGCGGATGCTGGTGTGATCGAGGCCTATAATCTGGGTTTGGGCGAGCCGATCCGACTGTCAGCCGAGCACGGCGAAGGTCTGAACGACCTCTACACCCATCTGATGCCACTGGCAGACCAGTTTTCGGCGCAGGCGGAGCAGGACGCTCCGGACGTTGATGTCGACCTGAGTGAAGACGACGACGAAGACGAAGAAAACTATACTGTCCCGGTGCCGACCACCGCCAAGCCGTTGCAAGTGGCGGTGGTTGGCCGCCCCAATGCGGGCAAGTCGACGCTGATCAACCAGATCCTTGGCGAAGAACGCCTGCTGACCGGCCCCGAGCCGGGCATCACCCGTGACGCCATCAGCCTGCGCATGGAATGGGGCGGAGTGCCGATGCGGGTCTTTGATACCGCTGGTATGCGCAAAAAGGCCAAGGTGCAGGAGAAGCTGGAGAAGCTGTCGGTTTCAGACGGCCTGCGAGCGGTGAAATTCGCCGAAGTGGTTGTGGTTCTGCTGGACGCCGAAATCCCGTTTGAGCAACAGGATCTGCGCATCGCCGATCTGGCCGAGCGCGAAGGCCGCGCCGTGGTGATCGCTGTCAACAAATGGGACATCGAGGAAGAAAAGCAGGACAAGCTGCGCAACCTGAAGGAATCCTTCACCCGGTTGCTGCCACAGCTAAAGGGTGCGCCACTGGTCACAGTGTCGGCCAAGACGGGCCGTGGGCTGGACCGCCTGCAAGAGGCGATCATGCGGGCGCATGACATCTGGAACCGCCGGATAACAACCGCGGCACTGAACCGTTGGCTGGTTGGTATGCTGGAGCAGCACCCGCCGCCCGCACCGCAGGGCAAGCGCATCAAGCTACGGTACATGACACAGGTCAAAACCCGCCCACCTGGGTTTGTGGTGATGTGTTCGCATCCGGACAAGATGCCAGAGAGCTATAAGCGCTATCTGGTCAACGGGCTGCGTCAGGACTTTGATATGCCGGGCACGCCAATCCGTCTGACGTTGCGGTCGCAGAATGACAAGAACCCCTTCAAGGGGCGGAAGAAAGCGCCACCAAGCAAGCTGCGCAAACACCTAAAGGGCCCACGCGGCTAGAGTTTCCCGTTAAAGTGGCATATATAACAACAGGCGGTCCAGATTGGGCCGCCTGTTTGCCGTTTGGTGGCCTCGCAGGACGGCGCGACGCGGCGCTCTTTTACCTGGCTTGCCTCTTGCTCTCATGCAGGCGAATATTAGATTTTTAGGTGAAGCCCCTGCGGCTTTTTTTCAGTCAGGCGTTGCCGAACATATTTATGGATTTGAACATGGATCTCAGAGCACATACGCGCAACTATTGCGACAGGGACAACCGACTGGCATCGCTCAACTATTTTGGAACGTTTGCGGTCTATTTCCTATCGCTCGGACTGGCCATCCAGTTTTCCGGGCACTGGTACCTGATGGTGCCCGCCGGTGTGGTCCATGCTTTTGCTGCGGTGCGTCTTTACGTTTTGCAGCATGATGCCGGCCATAATTCCCTGTTTGAAACGCGCCGCCAAAACAAAATTGCCGGTCATCTGCTGTCGCCGTTCACCTTTGCGCCGTTTGAAGTGATGAAGCAGAACCACAATCTGCATCACGCCGGTGTCGGCAATCTAGAGCAGCGCGAAACCGGAGAGATCCACACCCTGACCCTGGCCGAATGGCAGCAGGCAGGGTTTTGGCAGCGGCTGGTCTATCGACTGTACCGCCATCCCCTGCTGCTGGTGCCCCTGGGGGCGGCGTTCACCTATTTTATTCGCTATCGCTGGCCCAAGAATACCGTGCGATTTGGCGCCGCCGGGGTGCTGCTGCATAATCTGGTGATCGTGGGCTATCTGTATGCATTATATCTGCTGGGCGGTTTCACGGCGGTATGGGTCTGGCTGGGGTTTTCATTCCTGGGCGGCATGATCGGCGTGTTTCTGGTCTATCTGCAACATAATTTTGAGGACACCTATTGGGACAGCCGCCCTGATCATGACCCGCAAATGGCGGCCATTCAGGGGGCCTCCTGTCTTGATTTTGGATGGCTGTTTGATCTGGTGGTGGCCGGCATCAACCTGCATGATATTCACCACCTGAATTCACGTATACCGTCATATCGGTTGCGCGACTGCCACTATAGTCTGCCGCCTGAGCTGGCACCGCGACGGATCAAATTCCCCGAGGCGCTACGGGCCCTGAGGTTAAAGCTGTGGGACGAAGAGCAACGACGTCTGGTGCCGTTTCCAAAGTGACAGTCGGTGACACTGCCCGGTGCTGCCGGGCAGTGAAATTGGCTTTTGCTTAGGCCAATGTGCCCTCGGCGGTGAGGCTCAGCTTGCCGCCCAGATAGGGCGCCAGAACGGCGGGCAGGGTGACAGAGCCGTCCTCTTGCTGGCCATTTTCCAGCACCGCGATCAGACAGCGGCCCACCGCCAGACCGGAGCCATTCAGCGTATGCACAAACTCGGGCTTGCCACCATCGGCGGGCTTGAAGCGGGCGGACATCCGGCGGGCCTGAAACGCGCCGGTAGTCGACACCGAGGAAATCTCGCGATAAGCATCCTGCCCCGGTAGCCAGGCCTCGATGTCAAAGGTGCGGCGCGCACCAAAGCCCATGTCGCCAGTACAGAGCTGCACGGTGCGATAGGGCACGCCCAGCTGTTCCAGCAGGTCCTCAGCGCAGCGCAGCATGCGTTTCTGCTCCTCGTCTGAGGCGTCCGGATGGGTGACCGAGACCATCTCGACCTTTTCAAACTGGTGCTGACGCAACATGCCGGAGGTATCGCGCCCGGCTGATCCAGCCTCGGAACGGAAGCACAGCGAATGGGCGGTCATGCGGATGGGCAGGGCGGATTCGTCCAGCGCGCCCTCGGCGACGGAATAGGTCAGCGGCACCTCGGAGGTGGGGATCAGCCACCAGCCATTGGTGGTCTGATAGCTGTCCTCGCCGAATTTCGGCAGCTTATCAGTGCCATACATTGCCTCGTCGCGCACCAGCACCGGAGTGTTGACCTCGGTCAACCCGTTTTTGTCCACATGGGTGTCGATCATGAACTGACCCAGTGCGCGGTGGATACGGGCGACAGCGCCGCGCAGCACCACAAAGCGGCTGCCGGACAGTTTGGCGCCGGTGTCGAAATCCATCGAGGCGGCAACTCCACCGATTTCAAAGTGTTCCTTGGCCTTGAAATCAAGCGCGACCGGGGTGCCCCAGCGGCTGACCTCGACATTGTCACCCTCATCGGCGCCGTCCGGCACATCTGCGGCCGGCAGGTTGGGGATGCGGGCCAGCATATCGGTCAGCTTCGCGTCGAGCTCTTTGGCCTCGGTCTGCATGGCAGCGACTTCGGCCTTTTTCTCGGACACCAGCGCGCGCAGGCGCTCAAACTCGACGTCATCACCGCGACCCTTGGCGGCGCCGACCTCCTTGGAGGCCTTTTTCTGATCGGCCTGGGCGGATTCAGCGGACTGGATCTTGCCGCGGCGGGCGGTGTCGAGCGCCAGGATTTCGGATGACATGCCCGCATCCCCACGTCGCGCCAGTGCGGCGTCGAAATCGGCAGGGTTTTCACGGATCGCGCGGATGTCATGCATGGGGTCGTCTCCTTGGACGGTTTTTGAATCACTGCGCAATCATATGCCGCAGCAAGGGGCAAAGGGGAAGGGCAGGTGAGGGCTTGGCGGGGCTGTGAGGGAATTTGGCACTGCCGGGTTAAGATCGGGTGTTATTCGGCTGCCTCGGCGGTTTGGTCGTCTTGTTGCACTGGAGGTTCATAATTGTCCGGATCATCGCGCCATTTTTTCCATTCAATTTCGAACTCACTATAGCCGAGTTCGTGCTTTGGCCAATGCGCGGGCCAAGCCGTATCCGGAGGCAGCGTAACGCTGCCATCACCAAAAATGCCGTCGATAAAATCGCGCATTTGTGGTAGCGTAGTATAATCCACCTCCCTCACAGCGGCAGCTTGGAGAGTAGCTGTTGTGAGGGAGGTGCGTTCATCCATCTCTGCACCGCTGAGGTTAGCCCTCTGCATCTCTGCGCGGCTGAGGTCAGCCCCCTTCAATGTTGCTTCGCTGAGGTCAGCTCCCTGCATCTCTGCGCGGCGGAGGTTAGCCCCCTGCATCTCTGCGTTGCTGAGGTCAGCTCCCTGCATCTCTGCGCCGCGGAGGTTAGCCCCCTGCATCTTTGCCCAGCTGAGGTCAGCCCCCTGCATCTCTGCGTTGCTGAGGTTAGCCCCCGGCATCTCTGCCCAGCTGAGGTCAGCCCCCTGCATCTTTGCGTGGCTGAAATTACTTTCACTTAGTTCAAGTCTCTTAAGATCAAAACCCTGCAAATTGGCCCCGCGCAGGTCAATGGTAATCGCGCTGGGGTCAACGTGTTTGATGCCCTGCAACCGGCCCAGTACCTGAACGGCATTTTCCATGTCTGACCGCTGGACTTTCAGGGTGCTAGCCCAGTCTTTTAGCCCGTCTGGTGTTGCACCTTCAGGTGTTTCAACGGGTGGGTATTCGCGCGACAGTTCCCGCACATAGACACTCAACAGCCGGGAAATGCGCGGGGCGGTGTCGGGGCGTTCATTGGCCAGTCCTTCGAGCCGGTCAATGGCAGCGTTGCGGCGGGTTATGTCGTCTTGCCACAGGGTCTGGGTGGTCTTTTTGCCGTCGACACCTTCCATGGTTTTGGAAATCTGCCGCATGGCGTGCAGGTCGTCGGTGGCGGCGTTGATCTTGTCGTTGAATAGGGATTCGATTGCGGTTCGTGCCTGTTCGGCAGCGGTTTGTGCCTGTTCGGCTGCGGTTTCGTTCTGTTCACCGGTCAGTTTCAGCCGGATTACAGTGAACGGCAGCGCAATCACCGCGCCCAGGGTGGCGGTAAAGGCGGTCAGCCGGACCAGAGCAATGCGCAGCTCCATTTTTTGTTCATTGGGATCCGGCGCTATGCCGTCGCCTGCGATTGGGGCCGCATACCAGATCAGCTCCCATATCATCGTAAGCAGACCGCCGGTCAGCGACAGCGCGATAGCAGCCCAGAGCAGGATGGCGCAGAGGAAAAGCCCATCGTTGACCGAGGTGGCGCCGAATTTGGATTTTAACTGACCCAGTCCATCGCGTTTGAAGACGGAGGCCAGAGTAACATAAATGCCCACAAACGCGACCGAGGCCAGAAAGATGGACGCACCCCAGAACAGTTTGGGATCAATTGGAATAGTGGTCATGGCTGCAATCTATCAAGAGTTGAATAGGCGCACCCTGTCATTGCTGAGCGATTGCGTCAATCCGCTGGTGATTGCGGCGGTATCTCGGCTGGGTCTCTGTGATTTGGCGTCAAACAGGGGGTGGATCTGCCGGTAAAGCCGCCGTTCGATCGCTCGTTGAGCGCCGATTTGTGGCCTGTCACAGGCTGGATGGAACAAGAAGTCTTATTCCTGCGGCTCAGGCACCCTGGCCGCCTTGCAAAGCTAAGGATCAGCGCATAGGTTCGCCTGCGAATTTAGCGCTGACACTCAGCGATACACTGACAAAAGGAATATCCCATGGACGTTGGCGCACTCGGCCAGTTTTTGCCGCTCATTCTGATCTTTGGCATCATGTATATGCTGCTGATCCGGCCTCAGCAAAAGAAGATGAAAGACCACAAAGCAATGATCGAGGCGCTGCGCCGTGGCGATCAGGTGATCACCCAGGGTGGTCTGATCGGCAAGGTTGCCAAGGTCAAAGAAGACGGCGAAGTCGAAGTTGAAATCGCCGAAGGCGTCAAGGTCCGGGTGATTAAAGCGACCATCGCTCAGGTTCTGAACAAGACCGAGCCAGCGGCTTAAATCTCTGACGTAAATTACTAAAAAGGCAGGGCAATGCTGCAAATTGATCTCTGGAAGAGGGTGCTGATTTGGCTGGTCTGTGTGACCGGCCTGCTGCTTGCCCTGCCAAATGCGTTTTATACGCGCGTCGAACAGGCCAATGATGCCTCCATCGAAATTATCGCTAAAGGCGAGACGCCCGAGCGGCTGGAAATTGTTGAGCAATGGCCCTCCTGGATGCCGTCGTCGCTGGTAAATCTGGGTCTGGACCTGCGCGGTGGTGCGCATCTGCTGGCCGAGGTAAAGGTCGCCGACGTCTATGTGGCGCGGATGGATTCAATGTGGCCAGAGGTGCGTGATGTATTGCGCCCCGAGCGGGCCACGGTGGGGACATTTCGCCGCCAGCCGGGGCCGGATGACCAGATTCGCCTGAAAATCTCCAAACCCGAAGGCATGAGCCGGGCGCTGGAACTGGTGCGTGGCCTTGCCAACCCGGTGACCAGCCTGACCGGTGCCGGTGCCACCGACATCGAAGCCTCGGCTGAGGGTGACATCCTGACGATCCAGCTATCTGACGCTGAAAAGCTGGCCTCGGATGATCGCACAGTTCGTCAATCGTTGGAAATCGTGCGTCGCCGGATCGACGAGGTTGGCACCCGTGAGCCGACCATTCAACGCCAGGGCATTGATCGTATCCTGATCCAGGTGCCGGGCATTGGTTCAGCGTCGGAATTGAAAAAGATCATCGGCACCACCGCACAGCTGACGTTCAGCCCGGTGGTGGGTCGCGGATCAGATGCGGATGCAAATCCCGGTGTTGGCAACAAGATTGTGCCGTCGCTGGATGAACCGGGCGTTTACTACACCATCGAAGCTGCTCCGGTTGTCACCGGTGAAGAGCTGACCGACGCGCAGCCGGCGTTTGACCAGAACGGCCGCCCGGCTGTCAGCTTTCGCTTTAACATATCCGGTGCCCGTCGGTTTGGTGACTATACCGCCGAAAACATCGGCTCACCCTTTGCCATCGTGCTGGATGACGAGGTGGTCTCGGCGCCAGTGATCCAAAGCCACATTCCGGGTGGATCGGGCATTATCACCGGTAATTTCACCATCGAGGAAAGCACCAATCTGGCAGTGCTGCTGCGGGCGGGCGCCTTGCCGGCCGGGCTGGAGTTTCTCGAAGAGCGCACCATTGGCCCCGAGTTGGGGCAAGACAGCATCGACGCGGGTAAGATCGCCACCATCGTGGCCTTTGTCGGCGTGCTGGTCTTCATGGTGCTGAGCTATGGGTTGTTTGGCATCTTTGCCAATATCGCGCTGATCCTGAACATTGCTCTGATCTTTGGTATGCTCAGCCTGATTGGCGGCACTCTGACGCTGCCGGGCATTGCCGGTATCGTGTTGACCGTTGGTATGGCGGTGGATGCCAATGTGCTGGTGTTTGAACGTATCCGCGAAGAGCTGAAATCGGGCCGCGGCCCGGCAAGGGCGATCGAGGAAGGCTATTCCAAAGCGCTGAGCGCCATTCTGGATGCCAACGTGACAACCTTTATCACTGCGGTAATTCTGTTCGCCATGGGCTCAGGCCCGGTGCGTGGATTTGCCATCACATTGGGGCTGGGGATCATGACTTCGGTGTTCACCGCGATCTTTGTGACCCGGGTGATTATCATCATGTGGTTTGAACGCCGCCGTCCAAAAACGATCGAGGTGTAAGATGAGACTGAAACTAGTTCCCGAAAAGACCTCGTTCGATTTTTTCAGCAATTGGAAGCTGTGGATGGGGGTCTCATCCCTGCTGCTGGTGCTGAGCCTGGTGTCGTTCTTTGCCCAGGGGCTGAACTTTGGCATTGATTTCCGGGGTGGCACCACGGTGCGCACCGAAAGCACTATGGCGGTGGATGTGGGTATCTACCGGAAAGCCATAGAACCAATGCAGCTGGGCGATATCTCGATCACCGAGGTGTTCGACCCTACGTTTGAGGCGGATCAGCATGTGGCAATGATCCGCATTCAGGCACAGGCGGATGGCGAGGCGATCTCGGGCGAGACCATCGAGGCGTTGCGGGCGACACTGGACGGCGTTGCGCCGGGTATCAAATTCGTGTCGGTTGAATCGGTTGGCCCCAAGGTCTCGGGCGAGCTGGTGCAAACGGCGGTGCTGGCAGTGGTTCTGGCGATTGGCGCGGTGCTGGTCTATATCTGGCTGCGTTTTGAATGGCAGTTTGCCCTGGGTGCGGTGGCGGCGCTGGTTCACGATGTGCTGCTGACCATCGGCGTGTTTGCGGCGGTGCAGATCAAGTTTGATCTGGCCATCATCGCGGCCTTGCTGACCATCGTTGGCTACTCGCTGAACGATACCGTGGTGGTGTTTGACCGGGTGCGGGAAAACCTGCGCAAGTTCAAGAAGCTGTCACTGGGCGAGGTGCTGAACCTGTCGATCAACCAGACCCTGTCGCGCACCGTGATGACATCCGTGACCACACTGATCGCCTTGATCGCACTCTATGTGCTGGGTGGCGACGTGATCCGTGGCTTTGTCTTTGCTATGATCTGGGGCGTGATTGTCGGCACCTACTCGTCGGTGTTTGTGGCCTCGACCATTCTGCTGAAACTGGGGGTCAAACGCGACTGGAGCAAGCAGGCCAATACCACTGGCAACCAGTTCGCCAATATTGATGCCTGAGGTTCTGAGCGCAGCCCTGCAGACGCCAGGGCTGGCTTGGATGCTGCTGGCCATTTCAATGGCCGGCTTGGTGCGTGGGTTTACCGGCTTTGGCACGGCGATGATATTCGTGCCGGTTGGGGCCCAGTTCCTGCCCACGGCCGATGTGGTGTTCCTGATGGCCACCACCGGAATTTTCTCCACCGCAGCCCTGTTCCCTTCGGCCTGGAAAAAGGCGGACAAATCCGAGGTCGGTGCCTTGGCGATGGCCGCAGGTATCACCGTTCCGGCGGGCATCTGGATGATGACCCAGCTGGACGGGTTGACGCTGCGCTGGATCGCTTCGGCGGTGATTGGTATCACCCTTGCAGCGGTGATCACCGGCTGGCGCTGGCCGGGCAAGATCGGCTGGCCGGGACGGTTTGCCATTGGCGGCGCGGCGGGCACGGTGGGCGGCATGACCGGGCTGACCGGACCGGTTGTCATCGTGTTTTACCTGGCCAATGTCCGCGATGTCAGCCGGGTGCGGGCCAATACAATTGTCTTTCTGGCGGCGCTGGACGTGGTGATTGTCACCAACCTGGTGTTTGGCGGGTTTGCGGGGCTGCAAACCCTGATGGTGGCGCTGCTGTTGTCGCTGCCCTATTTGATCACTACTCTGATCGGCAAGGCCCTGTTTGATCCCAAGCTTGAGAAAGTATACCGGCTGGCCTCTTATTCGGTGATCGGACTTGCGCTGCTGACCGGGTTGCCACTTTTTGACTAACAGGAGCCCGTCATGCGGCTAAATGAAGTGACCTATACCGACGCCACCCCGGTCGACAGCTATGGCCCTGATTTCTTCAGAATTGGCGGCGTGCTGAACCAGGGCGCGGTGCTGACCGGACCCAAGGGCACCGGTAGCTGGGGCGGCTATACGGACACGGCACCGCTGCTGGCGCTGATCGATGATATCGACGTGCTGTTTCTGGGTACCGGCGCCGAGATCGCCTATATTCCCGCAGCCCTGCGCGAGGAGCTGGAGCAGGCTGGGCTGGGCTTTGAAGTGATGAACTCACCTGCCGCCTGCCGCACCTATAACGTGCTGCTGTCCGAGGGGCGCCGCATTGCATTGGCCGCCTTGCCGGTGGTTTGATCTGCCGCAAGGACCCGGTAATAATTTGCGCATTATGTCGCGACAGGCAAAGGGATAAGCGGTTTAGATGAGTCTCAGGATATCGGATCTGTGTATCGCCCGTGGTGGTATCCCGGTGCTGGAGGGGCTGAGCTTTGCGCTTGAGCCCGGACAGGCGTTGATTTTGCGTGGCCCTAATGGCAGTGGCAAAACCACCCTGCTGCGGACCATTGCGGGCTTGCAGCCGCCGGTGTCTGGCACCATTGACGGGGCCGAGGATATGATTGCCTATGCCGGCCATTCCGACGGTATCAAACCCACACTGACGGTCTCCGAAAACCTGGATTTTTGGGCGCAGGTGTTTGGCACCGAGGGGATTGCTGCGGCGATTGAGGCCTTTGATCTGGATATGTTGCGCGACCGCCCCGCCGGAGAGCTGTCGGCCGGGCAGAAGCGGCGGCTGGGCCTGTCGCGGATGCTGGTCACCGGACGCCCAATCTGGGTGCTGGATGAACCAACCGTAAGTCTGGATGTGAAATCTGTAATGATGTTTGCTGACGCGGTGCGCGCCCATCTGGGGCAGGGCGGTTCCGCCCTGATTGCCACCCATATTGATCTGGGGTTGGACAGCGCGGTGCTGGAGGTTGGCCCCTTCAAGGCCAAGCTACCGGCCATTGATGATTTCGACGGAGCCTTCCTGTGATTGCGCTGCTGATGCGGGATCTGCGGCTTGCCATGCGCGCCGGTGGCGGCTTTGGGCTTGGGCTGGCGTTCTTCCTGATTGTTACAGTGATGGTGCCGCTGTCGGTGGGGCCACAAGCGGCTCTGCTGGGCTCGATCGCGCCGGGGGTGCTGTGGCTGGGCGCCCTGTTGGCCTGCCTGCTGTCGCTGGACCGTCTGCTGGCGCTAGACTGGGAGGATGGCTCGCTGGATCTGCTGGCCACAGCACCACTGCCGCTGGAGGCCGCTGTGTCAGTCAAGGCGCTGGCCCATTGGATCACCACCGGACTGCCGCTGGTGCTGGCGGCGCCGGTGCTGGGGGTGCTGCTTAACCTGCCGCTGCCGGGGTTCAAATGGGTGATGATCTCACTGCTGCTGGGCACCCCGGCCTTGTCTGTCATCGGCACCTTTGGTGCGGCGCTGACGGTTGGCCTGAAGCGCGGCGGGCTGTTGATGTCGCTGCTGGTGATGCCGCTCTATATGCCGACCCTGATTTTTGGTGCCGAGGTCGCCCGCCGTGGCGCCATCGGTATGGATATTCAGACCCCGCTGTTAATGCTGGCAGGAATATCGGCGGCGTCCATCGCGCTGCTGCCGTTTGCCAGTGCCGCCGTCTTGCGCATCAACCTGCGCTGAGGCATTCGTGATTTGAGAACCCCTTAGGGAATAGCTAGGTACCCAATATGTCGATCTGGGAATACGCCAATCCAAAGAAATTTATCACCACCACGGAGCGGGTGATGCCAGCCCTGTGGGTGGCCGCTGTCGTCTGCATTGTCGGCGGGCTGATCTGGGGGTTCTTCTTTACTGGCGACGAAGTCCGCCAGGGCGCCACCGTGAAAATTATCTACCTGCATGTGCCAACGGCGATGTTGGCGATTAACATTTGGGTGATGATGCTGGTGACCTCGCTGGTCTGGCTGGTCCGGCGTCACCACGTCAGTGCGCTGGCGGCGCGGGCGGCGGCACCGATTGGTATGGTGATGACCCTGATCGCGCTGGCCACCGGAGCCATATGGGGCCAGCCAACCTGGGGCACCTGGTGGGTCTGGGATCCGCGGCTGACCTCGTTCCTGATCCTGTTTCTGTTCTACCTTGGCTACATGGCCCTGTGGGAGGCCATCGAGGACGCCGATACCGCCGCTGATCTGACCTCGTTTCTCTGTTTGGTGGGCAGCGTCTTTGCACTGCTCAGCCGCTATGCGGTGAATTTCTGGAACCAGGGGCTGCATCAGGGCGCCTCAATCATGCGGGTCGGGGCGGTGATCGGCACTGACACCGAAGAAAAAGTCAACAATGTCTACTTCTACCCGCTGATGCTTTGCATCCTTGGTTTTGTGCTGTTGTTTGTCGCATTGGTGTTTTACCGCACGGGCACTGAAATCCGCGCCCGCCGGATCAAGGCGCTTTTGGCGCGCGAAAGGGTTATGGCATGATACCGGATCTGGGAAAACACGCTGACACGGTGTTGTCGGCCTATGGGGCCTCGATTGTGCTGCTGGTGCTGCTGGTGCTGTTCAGCGTGCTGCGCGGGCGCCGGGTGCGGGCCGAAATGAAAAAGATGGAAAAACGGGTGACGGGCAATGGCTAAAGTATCTCCGATGATGGCTCTGCCTGTGCTGGTGTTTGCCGGGTTTATTGGCTTGGCACTGGTTGGCATGATGCGTGAAGATCCCAACAGCCTGCCGTCCGCCCGCGAGGGCCAGCCTGCGCCTCCGGTGGTGCTGACCGCGTTTCCCGGCAAACCTGGGTTTGACGATGCGATCCTAAGGGACGGCACCGTCAAAGTGGTCAACTATTGGGCCAGCTGGTGCGCGCCTTGCCGCATTGAACACCCAAATCTGCAGGCCCTGCAGGACGAAGGTTTGGCCATTTATGGCATCAACTACAAAGACCAGCAGGCCAATGCGGCGTCGTTCCTGGATGAGCTGGGCGACCCCTATACCGCCATTGGCCGCGACGAGAAGGGCCGGATGGCGCTGGACTGGGGCGTCTACGGCGTCCCCGAGACCTATGTGATCGACGGCGAGGGCACCATTATCCTGCGCCATGCGGGGCCATTGACCGAACGGGTGATTGAAAAGACCCTGCGCCCGGCGCTGGAGCGGGCCCGCCAAAAATAGGTGCCTTAAGATAATTCCATACGAAATATGATAAGGGTATTGGCCAGAATAATTGCAAGCCAATACCCATTTTTCCACTTATGTTCAGAGCATTAGCTGATCTACAGCGCTGTGCTCTGTTAGACTAAAGACCGCAATTTTTCCAATTGTTTCAAGCCATCCGCTAGCTCGGTGGGCAGATCATCCGTAGAGCTTTGGGTGGCTCGCGGTAGCTGAGACATGCTCACAAACGACAGGTCAGTTTGAAATCTGATGTGGCTCAGGAATTCCAGAAGCACCGAAGGATCAGCGTATTTTGGCACGGGGTCGGCTGGGTTCCCTGCATACCAAGACGGTAGGTGGCTGGCAAAAACAACATATCCATTGATCTTAGCCGTGTCATTTACCCATTCTTTCCATCCATTTTCCCAAGCCGGTGATCCCATTGGCGGCGTGAAGGCAAACCGGTCCAACCAGCCCGCAGTGATGACACCAGCGCGCTCAATTTTAGCAGCCGACATTGGACCGCTTCCATCAGACGGATTGGCACCGCGCAAACGCGAGAAAATCCTTAGCAAGAACTCATTGATCACAGCATCGGCCTGAGTATTTGGGTAGGCAAAGCTGCTCCAATATGCTGGCCAATGTTGATGCCCCGGTTGTGCCCGAATTGCCAAATAGTCCGAATAGTTGGGGTAGATTTCGCTGTAAAAATATTTGATGGGGTCTGATCCCGGCGCCGCTGGATGGTTTAGGGTATGACCGCCAATTTCGTGGCTTCGAACAACCCGGTCAATAACGGTCTGCCATTGCGGATCGGTTTTGACCCTATCAAACTGGCTTACAAAGAACGTGGCACGCACTCCGTAATCATCGAGAATATCAAATATATTCTTTCCGCCATGAAAATTGGGTTGCAACCACCAACTGGCCTGTTCCCATTTTGGATGCATATCGAACGTGAGTGTTACACCACCAGTATTTGCCATGATCCAGTACCTCTTAAAGCTATAACTAAAAAATGATGAGGTATTCAAATTGGCTTCCCCTCAAATTAATGGTGAGAAGTAGGTATCTATACCTCTAATTTATCACATATACACTATATAGACTTGAAGTTGTTTTATGGCAATGGATTTAAGCTTAATGGGGATCGCGCCGCCAGATTTGATGGTCGCCAGCCAATCCCATTTGGGTCAGGCGTTCCGGTTTTCTGCGACGATCATTGGTGGGGGAGGCGGACAGCGTAAATGGCTGCTTAGTCAAAAATTGTTAAATCCAGATCCAGCCCGGTGCCCAGCCAGATGCCGTGATCCCGGTGATCCGCCAGATGGTCGCCGGTTTCCGGGTGGGCAAAGACAATCAACCCATCGCGGTTTAGCGCCAACCAGGGCAGCAGCTCGGAAAACTGCACTGGCGAGGCCAGCAATTGGCAGGACCACATGGGGTGCGGCCCGACATTGCGTTGGTGAACCCGGCCCATAATCAGGCCAAAGGTAGAGGCCGCTGTCTGACATAAGGCGCGGGCCTGATCGACGCTGTCGGCATCAAAATAGACATGCGCGTGATAGCTGATGATTTGGGATAGTTGTTTCATGCCCTGACTATCGGTGCGGTGCCGGGCCGGGGCAATCCAACATTCCCACACAGAAACTGTGCATCACAGTCTGTACCCTCCTGAGACGTTGAGAATTTCACCGGTGATGGATCGAGCCGCATTGGACGACAGGAAACGCACAGCCTGAGCAATATCTTCGGCCCGGGCGAGGCGGCCCAAAGCGGTATCCTTGACAAAAAGTTCAGTCAGCTCGTCCGGCCTTGGATTTTCCGGGACATTGGTGGCCCCCGGCGCGACGCCATTGACCCGGATACCGCGCGGGCCCAATTCCTTGGCCATGGCGCGGGTCCACAAGTTGAGAGCCGCCTTGCTGGCCCCGTAAGTGGCCGCCCCACGTGGGGGAAATATGGCGTTTACCGATGTGATGCTGATGACAGCCGCGCCGGGGGACAGATGCGGCAATGCTGCGGCAAGCAGTGCGGCGGGCGTCAGCAAGTTGAGATCGAGAATGGCCCGGTGAGCGGCGGCGTCAAAGCTATCAAGCGGGGTGGCGGTCTTTGCACCCGCGTTGTTGACGATCACGTCCAGCTGCCCGAAATGATCTATAACCGCATCGATGACTCGTTGTGGCGCTGACTCGTCAGTAAGGTTGGCTTGTATGGCCAAGACCCCCGGCGCTTCGGATAGAATCGCCTCCGGGGGCGTTTTGTGCCACGTCACCACCAAGTTGTGATCCGCAGAGAAATCCTTGGCGATCGCACGGCCAATGCCGTAGGCGCCGCCAGTAATAAGAACAGTTCTGGTCATGAAATTTCCTTTGTGAAATACCCAAACAAAAAGGGCACCCCAAGGGTAATCCCATGCCGTAAATGTTGAAATGGCGCGTTGAGACTTTTCGACACGCAATTTTACGCAAATATTCAATTTTGCGACGCTTTTCAGGCGGCTTGCCCAAAGTCGAGCGCCAAAGCCTCGGCCTGTTTCAACACCATTTTGACAGCATCAGTTGTGAGATCCGGGGGATATCTATGCCGCTGCAGGGTTTTCTTTACGGCAATTCTCATTTTGGCCCTAACATTCTCTCGACGCCACCAATAGGTGGTCGCGGGATTTCGGGCCAGTAGCTAAGGTGGATCGACTTGTGAAAGAGATGATCCCAAAATCAGCTTGCGACGGCAATGTAAGTTGCTGTCGTTGGCACGTTCAAATCTGCATTATCAACCAACGGGTGAAAGCGCTGAGAACCTGTGCTTCATGACCATCATCCGTTGCCCGGCAGGTGCATGCAAAGCATGCTGCCGAGAGGGGACAAACAGTTCCTGGAAACGCCATGGTACGGGGCGCGTCCCCCTCTCGGAACATTGCTGCGCAATGCCCTGCTGGGCAACGAGCAACCGTATGATTGAACGGCTTTGGCGATCTCTCAAGTATGAATGCATCTACCTGAACGCATTTGAAACAGGCTCAGAAGCACGTCTCGGGATCGGAAAATGGCTCGCTTATTACAATGCGGAACGCCCGCACTCGACCCATGGGATATTGACGCCGAAGGAGGCTTATGAGACCAAAAAGACACCAATGAGATTGGCAGCCTAAATGAAACCCTGATCCACCTTAAGTTGGCTGCAAACGGGTCGAATTACTGGGACCACCTCTTTCATTGACGCGACCGATAAGGTCGAAGTCTTCTTCGCCACCACGCCAGCCAGGGCAGCAGCTCGGAAAACTGCGCCGGAGAGGCCAGCAACTGACAGGACCACATGGGGTGTGGTCCGACATTGCGTTGGTGAACCCGGCCCATTTCCAAGCCAAAACTTGTTGCCGCTGCCTGACACAAAGCGCGGGCCTGCGCGACGGTGTCGGCGTCGAAATAGACATGCGCGTGATAGCTGATGATTTGAGACACTTGTTTCATGGCCCGACTATCAGGGCTGCGCCGGACAGGGGCAACCCAACATTCCCACACAGAATATGTGCAATATTTGAACGCCCCGATCATAAACGTGAGGGGGAATGCATGATGACGTCAATGGTCGGTCTGATAGTGTTCGGTTTCATTTTATTATTTACATCAGAAGGTTACTAATGGGCGAATTTTTGAGCGGAGACGCATTGTCGAAAAAGATCCAAGAGGTCTGCAAAGGCGACAATGTGCGGATCGCGGCTGCATTTTGGGGGATCGGGGCGGTTGATACGCTTTTTGATGGCGAACTGCCGAAAGGTGCGAAAATCATATGCGATATTTCGATGGGGGGAACCAATCCAGCAGAGCTTAAGAAGATGAGAGCGCCAGATAATCCGAAACTGCGTTTTCTGGATGGGCTGCATGCCAAGGTTTATCTTTCCGACAAAGGCTGCGTTGTTGGGTCTGCCAATGCGTCGAACAATGGGGTTGGCTTTGGAGGAAACCCTAGCAATATTGAAGCAGGTGTTTTTTCGGATCCGGAAACGCTGATGTGGAAAGACACAAATATATGGATGAAGAGCCAATGGAACTTCGCCACTGAGTTGGACGAACAGGCTTTGACCCGTGCCGAATTGAAGTGGGAGAAGCGAAGCAAGGCAAATTGGAATGGAATTCCTCCGAAGAGTGGCGGTGACAATAAGTCTCCATTCTTTCAGAGCCTGCTTGCCGACCCTGAAAGTTCAGGGGAATGGGGGTTTGTGTTTTCTCATGGTGATCACTGGAGCATAGAAGACTGGGAAAGCTCAGAGGATGAAGAAAGAACCGAGCAACAAAAGGAAGATGTGTCTAAGAACTGGAACGACAGAGATTTTCTTTATGGGTTCTCCAAAGAACAGCTAGATGACTTCCCTGAGTTCTTTGTTCAGTTTTACTGGGGCCCTAGAGGTGGGTTGCAAGTTCACTTTTTGCAAATGCTCACATGGTTTTTTTCGGACGAGGAAAATGGCTACTGTGTCATTTCGCGGATTCTGAACGCTGACGAGCACCCGGGGTTATTCGACCTTAAAGAGTTAAGGGGCAAAATGAAGCCGGTTTTCGAGTTCCACAAAACACGGTTAGCTGATGAAAATCTGATTTTTTCAAGTGAGGATTTTGTACAAATGATCAACCGGATTGATCAAGCGGTTTGAGCATAGCCTTCACCTAATAGAAAAGCTCCGGCGAAAACGCCGGGGCTTTTTGTTATTCAGTACTGGCCGACTTCAGCCTTACGACTTGGCCAAATTCCGCAGCACGTAGTGCAGCACGCCGCCATGTTCGACGTATTCAATCTCGGGCGCGGTATCGATGCGACACTTGAGAGTGATTTCTTTGACCGTACCATCCGCCATGGTGATCGAGCAGGGTACTTCCTGCCGCGGCTGGATGGTGTCCAGACCGGTGATCGACACGGTTTCGGCGCCGGTCAGGCCCAGCGATTTGCGGCTGTCGCCATTGGTGAATTCCAGCGGGATAACACCCATGCCAACCAGGTTCGAGCGGTGGATCCGCTCAAAGTTCTCGGTGATCACGGCCTTGACGCCCAGCAGGGCAGTGCCCTTGGCAGCCCAGTCGCGCGAAGACCCGGCGCCGTACTGTTCACCACCAAAGATCACCAGCGGAGTGCCAGCCTCCTGATAGGCCATGGCCGCATCATAGATCGCCGCCTGTTTTCCGTCGGGACCAGTGGTATAGCCACCTTCAACACCGTCGAGCATCTCGTTCTTGATGCGGATGTTGGCGAAGGTGCCGCGCATCATGATCTCGTGGTTGCCGCGACGCGACCCATACGAGTTGAACTCACGCGGTTGCACCTGACGCTCCAGCAGATAGGCACCGGCAGGCGAGGTTGTCGCAAAGCTACCAGCAGGCGAGATGTGGTCGGTGGTGACCATGTCGCCCAGAATCGCCAGAACCTTGGCATTCTCAATATTGCTGATAGTGCCGGGCTCGGGGCTCATTCCCTGGAAATAGGGCGGGTTCTGGATATAGGTCGAAGTCGGCGGCCAGTCATAGGTCTCGGCGTCGGTGGTATCCACGCCCTGCCATTTTTCGTCGCCTTGGAACACGTCGGCGTATTTGTCCAGGAACGCCGCGCGGGTGACGGTTTGCTCCACCAGATCGGCAACCTCCTGAGTGGTTGGCCAGATGTCTTTCAGGTAGACGTCGTTGCCGTCCTTGTCCTGAGCGATCACATCGGTGTCGATGTTGATATCCATGGTGCCAGCCAGCGCATAGGCCACAACCAGCGGCGGTGAGGCCAGATAGTTGGCGCGCACATCAGGGCTGATACGACCCTCAAAATTGCGGTTGCCGGACAGAACTGCGGTGGCAACCAAGTCACCTTCGGCAATGGCGGCAGACAGCTCGGCCTGGATCGGGCCAGAGTTGCCGATACAGGTGGTACAGCCATAACCAACCAGGTTAAAGCCAACCGCATCCAGATCTTTTTGCAGGTCAGCCGCTTCCAGATAGGCCGAGACAACCTGCGAGCCGGGAGCCAGCGAGGTTTTCACCCAAGGCTTGCGGTTCAGACCCAGTGCCGCCGCTTTGCGCGCCACCAGACCAGCACCGATCATCACGTATGGGTTCGAGGTATTGGTACACGACGTGATGGAGGCGATCACGACCTTGCCCGACTCCATGGTGTAATCTTCGCCTTTGACAGCGATTTCCTTGCCCATGGGCCGCTTGAAGGTCTCTTCCATTTCCTTGCTGAACGCGGATTTGGCATCGGTCAGGGCGACATAGTCCTGTGGACGCTTGGGACCCGAGATCGCCGGAACGATAGTGCCCATATCCAGCGACATGGTGTCGGTGTAGATCGGTGAATAATCCGCATCGCGCCAGAAGCCGTTGGCCTTGGCATAGGCTTCGACCAATGCAACGCGGTCTTCGTCGCGACCGGTGTTGCGCAGGTAACGCAGGGTTTCATCGTCGATCGGGAAGAAGCCACAGGTGGCGCCGTATTCCGGTGCCATGTTGGCGATGGTAGCACGGTCGGCCAGCGGCAGACGGTCCAGACCCTCGCCGAAGAACTCGACGAACTTGCCGACAACGCCCTTGGCGCGCAGCAGCTCGACCACTTTCAGCACCAGATCGGTGCCGGTGGTGCCCTCAATCATAGCGCCGGTCAGCTCAAAGCCGATGACTTCGGGGATCAGCATCGAGATCGGCTGGCCCAGCATGGCGGCTTCGGCTTCGATACCGCCAACACCCCAGCCCAAGACGGCCATGCCGTTGACCATGGTGGTGTGGCTGTCGGTGCCAACAAGCGTATCGGGGTAGGCGACTTCAACGCCGTTCTGATCGGTGTCGGACCAGATTGTCTTGGCCAGATATTCCAGGTTCACCTGGTGACAGATGCCAGTTCCCGGAGGCACAACGCGGAAGTTGTTAAACGCACCCTGGCCCCATTTCAGGAACTGATAACGCTCCATGTTGCGCTCATACTCGCGGTCGACATTCATCTGGAACGCCCGCGGGTTGCCAAATTCGTCGATCATCACCGAGTGGTCGATGACCAGATCGACTGGCGCCAGTGGGTTGATTTTCTGCGGATCACCGCCGAGCGCCTTGATGCCGTCGCGCATCGCAGCCAGATCAACAACAGCCGGAACGCCGGTGAAATCCTGCATCAGCACGCGGGCCGGGCGATAGGCGATCTCGCGGGGGTTCTTGCCGCCGTTGGCACCCCATTCGGCAAAGGCCTTGATATCGTCAACCGAGACCGAAAAGCCGTTGTCTTCGAAGCGCAGCATGTTCTCCAGCACCACTTTCAGGGCTGCAGGCAGCTTCGAGAAATCACCCAGGCCGGTCTCAGTGGCGGCGGGGATCGAGTAATAGGAAATGGTCTTGCCGTTGACGCTTAGCTCTTTGCGTGTCTTGGCGGTGTCCTGTCCGACGGTAATAGGCATGGTTGGCCTCCCTCTGGGATGTGGAAATAGGGAATTCGCTGGGGGCTGTTTGCAACATGAGAGCCCTGCGTTCAATAGCTGAAACGCCGCAGGGGGGTGATTTGTATGCAATAGTACACAAAAAGCGAACGAACTGCTCACTCAGGTCTCAAGAATGATTGATTGGCCTTGCCGCCGTCGGGCAGATAAACCAGATTTGCAGAGCCTATAGAAAGACCGGTAATGAACACTTGGAAAGCCATTTTAGCTGCACTTTGGATCGGAATGCCGCTGGCGGCGAGCGCTCAGTCTGGGCCGGTGGTGGTTGAGCTGTTTACCTCGCAGGGATGTTCATCCTGCCCGCCTGCGGATGCTTTATTGCATCGCCTGGCAGACCGGGATGACGTGCTACCGCTGGCGTTGCACGTGGATTATTGGGATTACATCGGCTGGCAAGACGAATTTGCCAGGCCGGCGCATACTGTGCGGCAAAAAGGCTATGCCTATGCCGCGGGCCGCAGCATGATCTATACGCCGCAGATGGTTGTCATGGGGCAGGACGATGTGGTCGGGGCAGACGCAATGGCGCTGTCAGACACCATTGCAAAGCATCAACGAGCGGCGCCGAAAGTGCAGATCAAGGCTCTGCGCAAGGGCGGAGTTCTGACCCTGACCCTGCTGCCCTTGGTGGATCTGCCGCCCGAAAACCTGATGGTGCAGGTGGTGCAGTTTGCACCGGTCAAATCGGTTGAAATCACCCGTGGAGAACTGGCAGGCCATCGCTACAACTACGCCCATGTGGTCGAAGACTGGCAGCAGGTCGGGCCCTGGGACGGCCAGGTGGAGACGGTGATTGAAGTGGCCGTTTCGGGGGCGCAGCCTGTTGCCGTGTTGGTGCAGCAGCCTCCGTTCGGAGCGATTATTGCGGCGCGGCGGGTTGATTGACCCGCCTTGATGGCTGTTCGGTCAGGTCAGCAAAGGCCGCCCCGATCTATCCAGTCTCCCCGGGCATCCCCAGGGTTGCCCTTTGCCAGGGTTGCCCTTTGACCGTCCGGCCTAGGGTTTCCAGCGCCGGTGAACCCAGAACCATTGGCCCATATGGCGGCGCACCAGGGTCTCCAGATCATCACAGACGGCGCGGGTCATGGTCACCGGATCACTATGCGGAATTTCCGCGTGCAGGGTGATTTCGAAATCCAACCCGTTGGCCTGACGGATGGCATAGACCGGGATCATGGCGGCGTTGTATTTCAACGCCAATTCGGCCGGCACCACCGAGGTCACTGCCGGTTTGCCGAAGAAATCAATTTTCTTGCCACCAATCGAGTGCAGATCGGCGACGATGGCGATGATGCCGCCGCCTTTCAGGTGGCGTACCATTTCCATCATGCCACGGCGGCCCTGTTCGAACATCGGTTTTCCGATCTGTTCGATGGTGCGCACATAGTGGGCGTTGAAATAGGGGTTGGCCATGCGCCGGTACAGAGCGCCCATCTTGTAGCCCCGCCGGATCAGGTTTGAGCGCGCCGCATCGTAGTTTCCGAAATGGCCGGTCACCAGAATGACCGGGCGGCCTTCGGCCCGGGCGGCCTCCAACGCGGCCAGGCCGGGGCCCGTGACGGGCGCCGCATGGGCCCGGTCAAGGAACGGCTGGCCAGCATAGAGCTCGATCAAAGTGCGCCCGGCGTTGTTGCTCACCTCGCGGCACAAACGGGCGACCTCGGCCTCGGGCAGGTCCGGGCGGGTCAGCTTCAGATTGGTGCGGACGCGTTTGTCAAAGCCGACAATCGGCGCCAGGGCGCTGACCAGGCGGCCCATGACCGGAACCCGCCAGCGGTATGGGATCAGGCCCAGCCCGGTAATGACGCCGCGCAGAAACAGGTTGCTGGTTAGATATTTTGCGCGCGACAGGCGCGACAGTCCTGATGGGTCAATGGGCATGAAACAGAGGGAACCTGTGGGCTTGGGGCAAGATCAACTTGCCGATCATATGCCCCCCATCCCGCAGGCACAAGCCGCCCGCCCGCAGGCCGGGCCGGGGGGCTTTCCCTGTTCGGGATCAACCCTCGTCTTCATCCTCTTCTTGCGAGCGCAGCTGCATCTCGCCGGACTGAACCAATTCGCGCATCACATTGACAACCGCACCCATCGCAGTCTCGCCGACAGAGGTTCTGACCTTGCCCTTTTCGGCGATTTCGTCGCGAATATTGTTGGCCATTCGGCTGGACATATTGGCGAGCATGAACTCGGCGCTTTCCTGTTCGTCTTCGCCATTGGCAAAGGCAAAGGCAAAGGCGGTCACCAGGTCCGGTTGCGGCACAACGCGGATAATCCGGGGCACGTCGATCATGTTGACCCGCTGATGGATGATTGCAAAGGTAAAGATTGACTTGCGGACGTCGGTGGCAAATTCCAGATCTTCTTCGTCCAGCGCAGTCAGCACCTCTTCGCGTTTGGCGGCAACGGATTGGGTCAGGATGGCACCTATACGTTCTCCGGGGGTCTCTTCAAAGGCAATTTCCGGCCGGGCCTCAATCTGGGCGGCAAGGGACAGGCCAATACGATCCACGGTATCCGGCGTCACCGAGCCGGTGTAGCGCACCGCATAAGTGATCCGGCGGGCCACCGGTCCGGGCATGTGGCTTAGCATTTCGGCGGCCTTGGCAGTGTCCAGTTTTGACAGCATCACCGCAGCAACTTCGGTGCTTTCTGCCTCGGCCAACTCAGCCAGGTCTTCGGCGGGCAGGGCCCGCAGCCGTTCCCAAGGATTGCCGAACTGGCGGACACCTGCCTCTTTGCGCAGGCGGCGTTCGGTCTGGCGGCTGATTTTGCCTTCCATCGCTGACAAGGCCCCGGCCAATCCGTTGGGGAAGGACAGGCCGACATTGTCCAGCATTTCAGCAAATTCATTGGCCACAGAATGCAGTGTGTCGCGATCCACAAGCCCCATCCGGCCCATTTGCTGGGTCAGAACGGCCTGCATTTCGTCAGACAGGTCTTCAATTGCGATATCGGCCCCTTCGTTCAGCAAAAGACGCACAACAATTGCGGCTTTGGCTTTGCCATTCAGCCCGTTCATCGGCGATGTGGGGGCGAGGGCGTCAAATCCGCCCATAGTGTCCATGGTAGATGCTGGCGGTAACGCCAAGGCCAAATCGTGCTGCATTCTTGCGCCCCTTTTACCTAAAAGATTCTTCTTCGGTTCCGGAGCAGATTACGACATGAGCCGTAAAGAAAGGCTGAAGTCAGTAGCTGAAACCCTGACCCGTTTCCAGGGCCGCGCGCAGAGAGAGCTCGGCCCAGGTTCCAATGCCACCCCGGGCCCGGATCTGCCGCCACTGGGCCAGCGCCTGCGCCGGGCGGCCGTCTTCGACAAAGCCTTGCCCCATATAAGAGCGGGCCAAAATGTTGTTGGGATTCAGCGCGATGGCCTGGTTGTAAAACGCGTTTGCCAGCGCGATGTTGCCCAGCTTGCGATGGGTGAAGCCCCAATAGGTCAGCACCCGGTCATCGCTTTGATCTACCATGGCCCGCAACACACCCTGGGCGTCCTGAAATCGGCCGGCATAGGCCAGCTCGCGCACCGCACCGTACAGCTGGTCGCTATCCAGCGACGATTGCTTGGGCCGCACGCAGCGCTTTTCCTTGTCATCCCAGACCCGCACACCCCAACAGGATTTGGTGGTTTGAGTGGGGGTTGGGACGCCCTTGCCGCCACCGCTTGCAGCAAAGGAATAGCCGGGCAAACACATGAGCAAAATTAGCAGCGTACGCATAATAGACTTCCTGACTATTAGAAAACCACGTCTTTATACTAACCACAGAAGCAATGATTGTGGGATCACAATATCCCGATCCACCCGTTACATCGGAGTGAGCCGAGCCTAGCCCGAAATCTGTTTGGTGCAGCTCTGGGTCTCGGCGTTCCAGACCGTCCCCGCCCCGCAGGATTGGACCTGCTGGCTGTGCTGAGAGCAGGCGATTGCCGTACTGGCTGACATCAGGACGACAAAAGCGGCGACAATAAATTTTGTACTCATGACGGGTCTCCATACTGGTAACGACACCAGCATAGCGCAGAAGCTGAAAAATTTCAAAACCTGATCGCGGGGGAGCGGACATGTGCCGGTTGCTGAAACGCAAAACGCCCCACCTGATGGCGGGGCGGGCTGTCTGACTTAATCGGAATCTATTGGCGGGTTAAGCACCAAAGACCCGGGCAAAGATCGTATCGACGTGTTTGGTGTGATACCCCATGTCGAATTTTTCGTTGACCCCGTCTTCGCCAAGGGCCGCAACCACTTCGACATCCGCCAGCAGCAGATCACGGAAGTCGAGACGCTCTTCCCAGACCTTCATGGCATTGCGCTGCACCATGGAATAGGCATCCTCGCGCGATACTCCGGCCTGTGTCAGGGCCAGAAGCACCCGCTGGCTCATCACCAGACCGGGGAATTTGTTCATGTTGTCCAGCATGTTCTGGGGGTAGATCAGCATCTTGTCGACCACGCCGGTCAGGCGGGCCAGGGCGAAATCCAGGGTGATGCAGGAGTCGGGGCCAATGGCGCGTTCAACAGAGGAGTGGGAAATATCGCGCTCGTGCCAGAGGGTCACATTTTCCATCGCCGGCACCACAGCCGAGCGGACCAGACGGGCCAGACCGGTGAGGTTTTCTGTCAGAATTGGATTTTTCTTGTGGGGCATCGCCGAGGAGCCTTTTTGGCCCGACGAGAAGAATTCCGCACCTTCCAGCACTTCGGTGCGCTGCATGTGGCGGATTTCAGTGGCGACGTTTTCGATCGAGGAGGCAATCACGCCAAGGGTGGCAAAGAACATCGCGTGACGGTCGCGCGGGATCACCTGGGTCGAGATCGGCTCAGGGGAGAGACCCAGCTCGGCGCAGACGTGCTCTTCGATGGCAGGGTCGATATTGGCGAATGTGCCAACCGCGCCAGAGATGGCTCCGGTAGAGATTTCAGCGCGGGCCAGTTTCAGGCGGGCCAGGTTCCGGTCCATTTCCGCATAGAAGCGGGCGAATGTCAGGCCCATGGTGGTGGGTTCCGCGTGGATGCCGTGGGAGCGGCCAACGCGAACGGTGTCCTTGTGCTCAATCGCGCGCTTTTTCAGCGCGGCCAGCAACCCGTCCATGTCCTTGATCAGGATATCGGCGGAGCGCACTAGCTGCACGTTGAAACAGGTGTCCAGCACATCCGAGGAGGTCATGCCCTGATGCACAAAGCGGGCCTCGTCGCTGCCGACATGTTCGGCCAGATGGGTGAGGAACGCGATGACGTCGTGTTTAGTGACGGCTTCGATTTCGTCAATGCGGGCGACGTCGAATTCAACGTCCTTAGCCTTCCATACCGCATCGGCATTCTCGCGCGGGATGACGCCAATATTGGCCATGGCTTCGCAGGCATGCGCCTCGATCTCGTACCAGATGCGGAATTTGGTTTCCGGAGACCAGATGGCAACCATGTCGGGGCGGGAGTAGCGAGGGATCATTGGCCAGAACCTTTGTGAAAGCGCGGGGATGCGCGCCTATTAGATCAGGTGGGGCAAAACAACAAGGCAGGCGGCGCTGGGTGGGGCGTTTTGCCGTTGGTATTTCAGCGGTATTCCAGCGAATTTTTGGTGAAATGCCTGTGGAATGGACATAGCGGCCAAACAATACAAACCAGCCACGCGATAGCCGACGGTGATGATGTACTCCATATTTGTCTAAGCGCCGCCCCGTTCGACCAGATTCGAGATTGGCAAATGCGCCGCCCGAATGTCCTGTAATTCTCGGCCTCAAACCTGTTGCTTCTAGGGCAAATATGAATTGAACCTTTTCATCGTGATGAAATTACTTTCTACTCGCCATAGTTTAGTCGCCATGGGTGGACTTGCCTGTGGCCTTCCTTTTCAAGGAGGCGCGGCAATGCCGAGCTTAATGCGCAACATATTTGCAACCGCAGGGCTCGCCGTATCGGTGGCCCTGATGTCAGGCCCGGGTTTGGCGGACATGCCGGTTACCTACAAAGACGAGGGCCGGGCATTGTTCCACCTGTCGGTTCCTGATTTCTGGACCGTGCGGGCAGGCGGCGGACGTAGTCTCACCGCTCCGGGATCAGAGGAAGCGCGGCTGATCAACCGGGTTATCGGTCTCACTCCGGTCACCGAAGACGGCATTTGGATGGGGTTCATATCGCCGCATGGGGTGACAAACTACCAGGGCGCGCTGGAGTATCTGCGCGGCGTTGGTCCGTTTCTGGTCGAAAATGCTGAGGTGCAGGAGCGCAAACGTATTTCCGTGGGCGGCCTGCCTGCCGCGCGGCTAACTGGTAGCGGCAGTCGCGATGGCAAGGCGGTGCATTTCACCGCCGTTGTGGTCGATTTGCCGCGCGACCGGGTGGCCATCTCGGTGGTGGTGATGGAGGCCGGGGTTGATCCGGATCTGGTATCCGACGTGAATGCCGTTTTTGCGTCGTTTCGGGCGGTTAGGTAAAGGGATCTAGTGCGATGTTATTAAAGTCAAACAAGGCTCTACTTGCCGCTTTGCTGGGGGCCGCAGTTGTTGGTCTGTCCGGTTGCGATCCCAATGCAACATATAGCGGTGGGGTGTATTATGACGGCTTGTTGTGGAATGATTATTACAATGGGCACCCAAGGCCGCCAAAGCCGCCGAGACCGGAACACCCGATTGAGCGCCCGCCCGGCAACCGCCCACCGGTTGCCCGTCCTCCAGTGGCGCGTCCTCCTATAGCCCGTCCGCCTGTGGCGCGGCCACCGATCCATCGCCCGCCAGTGGCAAGACCGATGCCGCGCCGTTAAACGGAGCCAATGGCTCCCGCCCGCCGCCGACCTCCCAACGGGAGGCACGGCTGCCGTTGGGCCCGGCGCCGCGCAAGCGCGGCGCCGGGCCCAAGACCGCAAGGGATCTCTGCGAAAGCAGATGCACCGCGCGGGGGCGGGAGTACACCGGGCCATCAGAGATCTGGTCTGCCGGTGAGCCTGGCTAGGCTGCAGCCGGATGGCTTTGCAGTCGGGTGACAATCTTGGCCCCATGTTCCAAAGTGCGGTGTACCGGGCATTTGTCGGCGATCTCCAACAAACGGCTGCGCTGCTCGGCGCTGAGCTCTCCCTGCAAGTGAACAACACGGGTGAACTGGTCGATGCGCGAGGGGTTGCCGGTTGTGGCATCCTGGGCGTGCACCTTGTCATGGCTGATCTCGACACGGATCCCCTGCAAGGGCCAGCCCTTGCGGCGGGCATACATGCGGACTGTCATCGAGGTACAGGCGCCCAGACCAGCCGACACAAACCCGTAGGGCGACATGCCTAGGTTGCTGCCGCCATAGGCCAGCGGTTCGTCGGCATAGGCGTGATGATCCGGGCCGGACTGGATATCCTGCAGAAACCCATCTGGGCTGACCTCGCTCACTCGCAAAATACCTTCGGGTGCGCCCGGCGGCGGGGCCGGAGGCGACAGGTCGATATAGCGCCCCGCCCAGGCGGCAATCATCTCGGCGGCATATTCGGCGTCTCGGGCACGGCTGATCAGGTGATCGGTCCCGTCCAGCGTGACAAAGCTTTTGGGATGTTTGGCTGCTTTGAAGATCTGCGCCGCATTCTCGATGCCGACGATCGCGTCTTGCGGTGCGTGCAACACCAGCAGCGCCGCGTTCAAATCAGCGATGGCGGTGCCCAGTGTTGCAGAGCGGATGTCCTCGACAAACGCCCGCGAGATGGTAAAGGGCCGACCTCCCAGACTGACTTCGGCGGACCCCCTGGTGTCAATCTCATCCAGGGCGCCGGCAAAATTATGCGCCACATGGCCAGGGTCAAACGGGGCGCCGAGGGTGACCACACCTTTGACCGATGGGATGCCACCCCGGGCGCGTAGCACCGCCGCTCCGCCCAGAGAATGACCGATCAGCAATTCTGGGGCCATGCCGCGGGTGGCCAGATACTGCGCTGCGGCGATCAGGTCGGTGACGTTTGATGAAAACGAGGTATTGGCAAATTCGCCTTCTGAATGGCCCAGGCCGGTAAAATCAAACCGCAACACTGCGATCCCCATCGCCGCCAGTCGGCCGGCAATGCGCCGCGCTGCTGGGATATCCTTGGAGCAAGTGAAACAATGGGCAAACAGGGCGGTGGCCAGCACCGGGCCCTCTGGCAGGTCCAGCCGGGCGGCCAGTTGGGTTCCGGCGTGACCGGGGAAGGTGATCTGTTGAGTGGGCATGGGGCGCGGCCTTTGCTGTGGGGTCCGCCTAGAGTGAGCACGCGGCAGCCGGTCGACAAGATATGCTACAAAAGCGTCACGCGAAGGTGATGTCGAGGCTGCCAGACCGCCCGCCAGACCGCCCGCCTGACCGCCCGCCAGACAGACCGGTCAAACCGCGCCTTCCTGCGCCACTATATGCCCTGGCACCGCACTCAGGCCTCGCCCATCAGCGCCGCATCAAACGGGTAGGTGGACAGGTTCTCGTAGCCATCCTCGGTGATCAGCACCTGATCCTCCAGCTTGATGGAGAAATCACCGCCAACCGCGCCGACGCAGGCCTCGACGCAGAGCACCATTCCGGGTTCCAGCGGGTAGTCATAGGCCCCGGCCACCGCCTTGTCCGGGTAGGCGACCAGCGGCCATTCATCACAGAGGCCCACCCCGTGCATCAGGCAGCCGTATTTCTGCGCCTGAAATTGGTCATCCAGTTGGTGACAGCTGGCGCTCAGCTCGGGGATCATCACGCCCGGTTTCAGCATTTCCATATTGGTCATGATATGATCGTGGGCGTGGCGCATGGCATAGACCATATCCGGGCGCGGCTTTTGGTCGCCGATCCACCAACTGCGCGAGATGTCGATGCAGATGCCGTAAGAGCCGATCAGATCGGTATCAAACGAGATGATCTCGTTTTGCTGGGTGATGCGGGGGCCACATTCCTGAAACCAGGGATTGGTGCGCTGGCCTGAAGAGAGCAGCCGGGTTTCGATCCATTCGCCGCCGCGCCGGATGTTTTCGGCGTGCAGAACGGCCCAGATGTCATCCTCGGAGGTTTTGCCGTCCCCGACATTGGCCCGGGCAAACTGCTCCATCTCCGCCACTGCGGTCTCGCAGGCGTGATTGGCGCAGCGCATGGCGAGGATCTCGTCCTTGCCCTTGATGGCGCGGGTCTTTTCGGTGACTTCTTCGCCCTCCATGATCTCAAACCCCTGCGCCTCGAGACTGCGCAGCCCGTGCAGCATGATCTTGTCAACCGCCAGCCGTTTGTTGTCGCCCGCGTGGTCCTGCAGCAGAACCCGGACCTCATTGGCAAAGACATCTGCGGCCACGTCCACCTTGTCGCCGCGGTCAAAGTAGAACAGATCTGCGCCGGATCTCTGCTCGCGCACCAATGGGTTGAAGGTCGACAGGAAGGGCGAGTTTTTATAGTCCCAGATCACCATATAGCCATCCGCACAGAGCAGCACCGCGCGGAACGGATTATGCGAGTTCCACAGCTGCATATTGGTGCTGTCGGTGGCGTAGCGGATGTTCAGCGGGTCGAACATCAGCAGCCCACCATAGCCACGATCGGTGATTGCCTGGGTCAGCCGTTGCCAGCGAAACTTCCGCATCTGGTCGAGGTTTGGCAACTGCAACCCGGCGGCTGACCATTCGGTCATCGCCAGCTGGCTGGGGCCGATCTCGATCCGGTTGTTGTCGTTCGGGCTGCCGTCGCCCAGCGTGGCGCCGCGGCTGGGATCAATTTTGCGAATGTCCCGGTAGTGTTCGGTCATAACAGAGTCCCTTAACTGCACAGATGTGTCCAGTGTGGAGACAAGCGGCCAGTAACGCCGCGCTGAATGCGACTTTTCTGACCGTCGCTTTTGCGCCAAGGAATCTGCCGTGCTGCGGAATCAGCGACTGTTCGACGGGCCTGCTTCATAGTGGGGTGATAACCGGCCCCTTATTAGAGAGCGCCTGAATCCATCACCAAGGCGGTGCAGGCGATCAATGGGGGAACCAGGCTGAAAAAATGATGCTCGCTGTTGCGCAACAGACCTCCGGCCCATGCCGTAAACCGCTGATAGGATGCGGGCCTGGTGGCTGCAATCGGCGATGGATGAGGCGAGGTTTGCATTTGAGAGCAATGAAGCTCCAGCTCGGTTGCTGTCTCTTCGATTGGCGCAAAGCGGTCATCCGCGCTGGGCTGAGGTTGCGGCTGCATCGAGCGGATATTGGCAAACACACTGAGAAATTGCGACCGCGTCAAAGTTGCACTTGGGTCCATCCATTCAATCTGTTCCGCAGCCAGGGCCGGCACCAATCTATACAGAATAACAGCCATCAGCATTTCGCTGAGTTCACTGTCACAATGGGTTGGAAAGTTAGGCTGCATGGAAATTTCCACGCGCTGCTGGCCTGGCCGTCGCTTCAGGCTGTCTGCAAGACTGTCTGCGGCTTCTGGCTGCTCCCCCATCCTGAGCACCAGACGGTATTGATCACAGGCAAGCGCAATCACGTCATTGGCGCGGGCGCTGAACTGATCGACCGAATGGCCGTATTCTTCCAACGTGTCGGCAATGATGCAGCTGCACTTGGCCAGCGCGCTGCCGGGTAGTCCGTAGTAGATTAGTCCACCGTAAAATTGAGTTCTCTGGGCCACCGTCAGGATCCTCCGCTCAGGTTGCTTCTTAGGAAACAATAGAAGCCGAAAACGCAGAAAATGAGGCGGGATGCGCGCAAATGCTAAGAAACTGTTTCCATATTGGCGACTCTGCCGAGCCGGGTAAATATTGAGAATTTTCAGATGGTTGAATTGGAGGTGATGATTTTCACGATAGAATTACGGCTGAACCGGGGCAGCTGACGGCCACAATGCTGCCAAAGCTGTTACAATCACGGCCTGCAAGCCGGGTTGTTTTCCTGTGGGCGTGTTCGCGATTTTCGCAACCCAAATTACACTTTGCGGTGCTCTGTATACTTCGCCGTAAAACCTTATGTCTTAGCGATCAATACCTGCGCCCATAATGGCCAGCGACTGTTGATAGACACTGGCCGCATTCCACTGTTTCAACACCGCATAGTTTGGCTCTCCGGGTTGATATCCTTTTCCCGCCTTCCAGCCTTTCTTGCGCAGGTAATTGGCGGTCGAGGCCAAGGCGTCTGCCATATCATAGAAATCGACCCGGCCATCGCCGCCCCAATCGACACCATATTGCAGCGCATTGCCCGGCAGAAACTGAGTATGGCCCAACTCTCCGTGTTTGGCCCCCCGGGTGGCCGGGGTGATGGCCCCCTGATCCACCAGCTTTAACGCGCCTATGGCATGGGGCAGAAAGAAGTCGGACCGCCGGCAGTCATAGGCCAATGTGGTGATGGCGGGAACGATCTGACTGTCGCCCATAAAATGGCCAAAGGCGGTTTCCATGCCGTGAATGGCGATCAGCACCCCGGCGGGGACGCCGTATTTTCTCTCCAGCGCGGCATAGAAACCAGCATTGCGTGCTTTGCGTTTGCGCCCCTGGGCGATGATTGTAGTCGAGCCGCGAATTTCCATGAACTTCTCCAGCGTATAGCGGAAGCTCTTTTGGTTGCGGTCGGCTGCTATCGTCCGGCTGGCGTATTGTGCCGTCTGCAGCGCCTGCAGCCCTGGCGTTTTCACGCCCGCCCGTCTGGCATCGCGGGCGAAATCCTTTTTCCAGGCGGTAAATCCTGCCGCTGTATTGCCGCAGGGGGCGGTGAGGGCCGGAGCGGCGAGGCAGAGGCAGAACAGGGATGTTAACAGGGGCAAACGCATAAAACTGGCTTTCACTAAAATGGACCCTGTTGAGCCTAGTGCCCCGAGCCCGAAAAACCATGGGAATTATGGGCAGTTTACTGTCACCGGGATTTAGTCAAAGGCGGTCGCAGCAGACAGTGCCAGACCGTCGGCGACGGCCGTCATCGCATTTTCCCGGTGGATTCTGGCCTCCGGGCAAAGCTGAGACATCCTGTGTTCGATCACTGTCATCAGCGACGAGCCGCCGACCAGAACAACCCTGTCGACCTGATCCGCGCGAACCCCTGCCAGAGCCAGGGTTTCAGCCGCGCCAGCGGCGATCTCGTCCACCTGGGTTGCCAGTGCGTTCTGTACCATGGCCTCAGTCAAGGGCACCATCAGGCCGCGCTCCAGGTCCTTTAGATCAATGCGCGGCGCCGGGTGGTCGGGCTGGTTGCTTTGGATTTTCCCGCGTTCAACCGCAAAGGCAATGTCGTGGCCCAACTCGTCTTCCAGCACCGTGACCAGTCGCGCCAGTTTTGTGGGCTCGGTGGCATTGCTGGCCAGATCCTGCGCCTTGTGGCGACTATCGGCAGCATAGAGGAAAGGGATCATTTGCCAGGTGGCCAGATCGTTGAAGATCCTGGCGGGGGCGGGCAGGGTGCCCAGGCCAAAGGCATTGCGGATGGCACTGCCACGCCCCAGCAGCGGCATCACATGATCGATGCTCAGGCGGCGGTCAAAATCGGTGCCGCCGATGCGCAGACCGTAGCTGGCCAGAATCTCGGTCTCACCGGAGTCTTGTTGACGAAACAGTGAAAAATCCGAGGTGCCGCCGCCGATATCGACGATCAGGCCAAGCCCCTTATCCGGAACGGTTGCACGGGCGGCGGCTTCGGGTTCATACATGAAGCGTACGTCCTGAAACCCTGCCGCCAGATAGCAGTCACGCAGATCCGTTTCGGCCTGGGCGTTGCGGGTGTCATCCCGGCTGTGAAACCGCACCGGACGGCCCGACAGCGCATGGGTGAATTCCTGATAGGTGGCGGCCTCGGCCCGGGTTTTTATTTCCCGCAGAAAGCGGGCGATGATTTCGATGAAATTGATGCGTTCACCGTTCAGCCGCCGCTCCTCCCGCAACAGCGGCGTTCCCAGCAGGCTTTTGAGAGCCCGCATGAAGCGGCCTTCCTCGCCCGCGATCAGGGCCTGGGTAGCGCTGGCGCCAATCCGCATCCGGCGCGGCTGTTCCTCAAAGAAAACAGCCGTCGGCAGGGTGGTCTGGCCGGGCTCCAGCTCCACCAGCCAGGGGCGGCCCGCAACGGCAATCCCTGCGGCGGAATTGGAGGTGCCAAAGTCTATGCCTAGGGTATTTGGGGCGGGCATTGCCGACTCCTGAAAAAGGACAGAGCCGGCGTCGCTATCACGTCAATTGGCAAACCAAAATACCCAGATGGGCAACTTGTCAGGAATATTCCGAATTAACGGATCTCAGGCCAGAGATTTGGATCGAGTTCAGCAACAAAGGGCGCAAGCATTTCCTCATACTTGACCCATTTGCGGACCGAGCGGCTGTGAACCGGCTGGCGGACCTGGTGCAGGCTCATGGTTCGAACCTGACCTGCGTGTTTATGAGGCTGGGCCATCGAGGGCGTCCAGTCGAGCCCGCAGTGTTCGGCAATGTTTTTGGTGGAGGTTTCGATGTCGCTGACAAGGTCCTCATACGAAAGGTCGAGAATTTCACCCGGCATGACCTTATGCCAATGCGCCATAATCTCGGCATACAGATTAAACTGATGGGCCATCGCTTTTAGGTCATATGAATAGGTAATAGCGCCTTTCTCGAAATGCCCGTGCCACTGAGACAGGGCCACATCCCGTGGATCGCGGCGAAGGTTGATGAAACGGGCATTTCCAAAAGCGGATTTCAGAACGCCGATATAGCGATAGTTTTCGGGCATCTTGTCAACGTAGGCCCGCGTGTCCGCAGGCAAGGGGGGGAGGTTTTCCTGTTGTCGATCTACAAGCTCTTTCAGTTCGTTTGGACCGAGTGGAAGATCATTTAAAAAGGCAGTGGCCAGTGCCTTCGAAATCTTGCGTTCACCTAACGGAGTCACGTCAGGGTGCGCTCCAAGTGTGACCTCGGTCAGCGTCGTGCCGGAACGGGGAAGTCCAACAACATAAATCGGTCTTGGGTCAGGGAAAGTCTGGCTTTCAGAAATCATCGGTCCAGGATAGCGGGAAATGATATTGTTGGTTAGCAAAGCCTGCTGGTCGCCGTCGTAGGGTGTCAGCAACGCTGTTTCTCGGTTGGCTTGTGCATAATAGCCGTCAGCAGAGGACGTTTCGCCGGCTCTCCGGTCGATGTGGGCCAGTGCGAATAGAATACTGGTTCGACCCGGGCCTTGGGGTTTTGTGGCAGCCAATGCACTAAGAAGAGTTTCCCGAAGCTCGGCATTTTGTTCCTTAGTTTGGAAGAGAGACAACTGTTCCATCGAACCGAAGCTGGTGGGATCCAGCTTTAGGACATTTAGTGAAACTTGCCGACATTCTTCCTGCCGCCCCAAATTCAATAGCTGGGTTGCCAGGGCTTTCAAGGTATCAGTACGTTGTGGATTCAAGGCCACAGCCTGATGCCGTAGCGAGAGCGCCTCGTCAGTCATGCCTTGGGCCGAAAGAAGTTTGGCCGTTAGTTTTAGGAGAACCATGTTTGAAGGGACTATCTTGAGAGCCTTGCGACCTGCATCCAATGCGGCTGATATGTGATCAGCCTTATCCAGAATATCTGCATTGAGCATCAACGCATCTTCTTTTTGCGGGGATATTGCGAGGACCTTTGCAACAGCTTCCATGGCTCCTTCAAAGTCTCCCAGATTGCGTTTGGCCAGAGCCAGGTGCATCCAGGACCTTTCATCTTTGGGATCGTTTTTAACGGCCTTGGTTAGAACTTTTATGGCTTTTTCATCTTGATCAATATCAACCAGCGCCATGCCGAGGTTGCGTCTCGCCTTATGGAACTGGGGGTCAAGAGCTAGGGCCTTTTGGTATAGGGGAATAGCCTCTCGCTTTTTACCGAGGGAGCACAGCGCCACCGCCGCGAAGTTTGGAAAATCCGGATGCTTTTTATGTCGGCGCATCCCGGCACGTGCGGATTTGAGGGCGGCTTTGTAGCGTTCCTGCTGAGTCAGGGCCAATGTCGCCTGTAAATCTGTAAATAGAGTCATGCGTTATCCCTGAGCCAAGTGAGTGAAAATTGCAAGTTGGGAAATACCTGTGCAGCGAGGCAAAGCAAGCGTTGTTTAGGCACGAAAAAGGGCGCCCCCAAAAAGGAACGCCCTGATATCTGTGTAGGGTGCGTGCTTGCACGCACCATTCAGCTTAGCAGCTGTAGTACATGCCGAACTCAACCGGGTGAGGCGTGTGCTCGAACAGTTCGACCTCTTCCATCTTGAGGGCAATATAGCTTTCGATCTGGTCCTTGGTGAACACATCGCCCTGCAACAGGAAGTCGTGGTCCGCAGCCAGGCAGTCCAGGGCTTCACGCAGCGAGCCACAGACTGTTGGGATACCTTCCAGCTCTTCTGCGGGCAGGTCGTACAGGTTCTTGTCCATGGCTTCGCCAGGATTGATCTTGTTCTTGATGCCGTCCAGGCCAGCCATCAGCAGGGCGGAAAAGCACAGGTAGGGGTTGGCAGCCGGATCCGGGAACCGGGCTTCGACGCGCTTGGCCTTGGGCGACTCGGTCCATGGGATACGAATGCAGCCCGACCGGTTCTGAGCCGAATAGGCGCGCAGAACGGGGGCCTCAAAGCCTGGGATCAGACGTTTGTAGCTGTTGGTCGCCGGGTTGGTAAAGGCGTTCAGGGTTTTTGCGTGCTTCAGGATGCCGCCAATGTACCACAGGGCCTCGTCCGACAGATCCGCATATTTGTCGCCCGCGAACAGCGGCTTGCCGTCTTTCCAGATCGACATGTTCACATGCATGCCGGTGCCGTTGTCGCCATAGATCGGCTTGGGCATGAAAGTCGCGGTTTTGCCATAGGCATGGGCCACGTTGTGGACCACGTATTTGTATTTCTGCAGCTCATCAGCCTGTTTGGTCAGGCTGTCAAAGACCAGGCCCAATTCGTGCTGACAGGAGGCGACCTCGTGGTGATGCTTGTCAACTTTCATGCCCAGACGCTTCATGGTCGACAGCATTTCAGAGCGCAGGTCCTGGGTTTCGTCGATCGGGTTGACCGGGAAATAGCCGCCCTTGAGGCCGGGGCGGTGGCCCATGTTGCCCATTTCATACTGGGTATCAGTATTCCACGAGGCGTCGGAAGCGTCGACCTCATAGGACACTTTGTTGATCGTGTTGCTGAAGCGCACATCGTCAAACAGGAAGAATTCAGCTTCGGGACCCATATAGGCCACATCACCGATGTCGGAAGATTTCAGGTAGGCTTCGGCTTTCTGGGCGGTGCCGCGCGGGTCACGCGCATAGGCTTCGCCTGTATCGGGCTCAACAACCGAGCAATGAATGCACAGTGTCTTCTCGGCATAAAACGGATCGATATAGGCACTGGCGGTGTCCATGATCAGTTTCATGTCCGAGTTTTCGATCGATTTCCAGCCTTCGATTGACGAGCCATCGAACATAAAGCCTTCTTCGATAAAGTCCTCATCGACCATATCCACGTCGACTGTCACGTGCTGCAACTTGCCGCGAACGTCGGTGAACCGGATATCAACATAAGCGACATCTTCGTCTTTGAGTGTCTTGAGAATTGCGTCTGCGCTCATTCCCTTAGTCCTTCTGATTGGATGATCTGTGTAGATGAATGCTGTGGGTTACAGCGCGTCCGAGCCGGTCTCGCCGGTCCGAATGCGAATGGCTTGCTCGACGGTCGAGACAAAGATCTTGCCGTCGCCGATCTTGTCGGTCTTGGCGGCGTCAACGATGGCTTCGATCGCGGCGTCGACCTGATCGTCGTCCAGCACGATCTCGACCTTCACCTTGGGCAGAAAATCCACCACATATTCGGCGCCGCGGTATAATTCTGTGTGGCCTTTCTGACGGCCAAAACCCTTGACCTCGATGACCGAGAGCCCCTGTACACCGACGTCTTGCAACGCTTCCTTCACCTCGTCCAGTTTGAACGGCTTGATGATGGCTTCGATCTTTTTCATGTCACGGGGCTCCTCACACCTTGTCGAGGCTGGTCAGATCACTTCTTATTAGGAACAGCAATGTATACTGAGCCATGAGTGAGAAAAACTGCATTCGCGCGACGCTTAATTGCCCATTTTGGCAGCGATACGCCTATTTTTTACGCGGAATTGAATCGATGAGGCCCCGAGATGACTGAACTGCTAACCGCTGCCCAGATGCGGGCTATTGAACAGGCCGCGATCGAGTCTGGTGAGGTGACTGGGCTGGAGCTGATGGAACGGGCCGGGCGGGGGGTGGTCGAGGCCATTTTTGAGCAATGGCCAGAGTTGGGTTCGTACGCCTCGGAGCGAGGGGCCAGCCCCTCGCGCTCCCCGGGATATTTAGAGCCAGATGAAAACGATCCGCTGCGCGCGGTGGTGCTGTGCGGGCCGGGTAACAATGGCGGTGACGGCTTTGTGGTGGCGCGACTGCTGAAAGAGCACGGCTGGGAGGTGGCAGTGTTTCTGTATGGGGATGCCGGGACATTGCCACCGGATGCCAAAGTGAATTGTGAGCGATGGGAAAGGCTGGGGGATGTCCATCTCTTCGAGGATTTTCAGCCTCCGCACGGAGCACCGGCGTCGCTCTATGTGGATGCGTTATTTGGGACCGGGTTGAGCCGACCGCTTGGCGCGCTTTACCGTGAGCTCTGCGGGGCGGCGGGGGCGGAGACCGGCCCTCCTCGCTGGGTGGCGGTGGATGTTGCGTCGGGGGTCTGTGCCGACAGTGGGTTTGTGCTGCGTGAGACGGCAGAACAAGGCCGCCCGTCATCGCCACCTGATCCGGCAATTGAAGCCGACCTGACAGTGACTTTTCACAGAGCTAAACTGGGGCATTATCTTGCCGCCGGGGCCTCGAGTTGCGGTAAAATTGTTGTCAAGGATATCGGGCTTTCAAGCGGTGATGAACGGAAGGGGGTTGTGGAGCTTACCACCCCGATTTTATGCGGGAAAAATGGAGCAAGCCACAAGTACACCCATGGTCACGCGCTGGTCCTGTCGGGTGGTCATGGCAACACTGGTGCTGCCCGGATGGCGGCGCGCGGGGCTTTGCGCATTGGGGCCGGGCTGGTCACATTGGGATCACCGCGCTCGGCGATGTTTGAGAATGCAGTCAACCTGACCGCAGTTATGGTGCGGCAAATCGACGGAGCGCCGGGGTTGGCAGAATTGCTTGAGGATGCGCGCTATAACGCTTTGTGTGTCGGGCCTGGAATGGGGATTCGGGCCGACACCCAGGCACTGGTTCTGGCGGTGCTAAAGGAAAGGCGGCCGACCGTTTTGGATGCGGATGCACTGACCCGGTTCAGCGTCAAACCGGCGGTGCTGTTTGATATGCTGCACGAGGACTGCGTGATCACCCCACATGGGGGCGAGTTTGCCCGGTTGTTTCCGGATATTGCCGAGAGGCTGGATGCGCCTGCGACCGCGGGCCCGGCCTATTCCAAGGTGGACGCAACCCGGGAGGCCGCGAAGCGCGCCGGATGTGTGGTGCTGTTCAAGGGACCGGATACTGTTATCGCCGCGCCGGATGGGCGCTGTTCTATCAATTCGGCGCAATACCAACGGTCGGCGCCCTGGTTGGCCACCGCCGGGTCGGGGGATGTTTTGGCAGGCTTTATCACCGGCATGATGGCGCGCGGATTTGCGCCGATGCAGGCGGCAGAAACGGCGGCCTGGCTGCATGTGGAATGTGCGCGCAAATTTGGCCCTGGTCTGATCGCCGAGGACCTGGCAGAGCAGTTGCCAGCGGTGTTCCGGGATCTGGGGCTTTAGGCGGTCGGGCGCAAATCAACAGTGCCAACAGTGGAGCCCGCCACCTCTAACCCGCCTGCGTAAATCACCTGCGGGCGCTCCAGTTTCACCGAGTAGAGGTTGACATTCTGTTGGCCCAGATCGCGGATGAACTCTCCGTCCACCAGAGACGAGGCGGACACAAGGGCCTGATCCAAGCCGAACAGGGCCTTTGCGCGCCAATCACGGGTCAGGATCTGCTGGTCTGCGGGCAAAATCATATCGGTGTCGGGGCGGGTATCGCCCAGCGAACCGGCTGCAATTGATATGGCTTGCATCAGGACGCGATGGCACGCCACATCCTGAACCCGCACCAGCCCGGCGCCGCGGGTGATAATAAGGTGGCCGGCGCGGATGTCCTGCACCAAGACCTCGCCGCTGCGTGTCAACACAACCGTGTCCCGCAGCAGTCCGGTCATCGGGGTGGATACTGATGATGAATGGCCCTTTTCCATACGCGGACTTATGTCCCGCGCAGGCCTGATGGACTGCGTTTTCATTGCGTTCTCGCCCTGTCTGCCTCAGCGTTTTTCCCTCAGACTGTGGCAAAAGCTTGATTCTGTCGCGGTTTTTTGCCGGTAAACGTAAACAAACCGTGAAATTTTCGGTTTTTGTTGCCGTCACGCCATAAGTGCCGGAATTGTCGATTTGCCCTCGCATCCGGTGACAAGCTTTGCTATCAGCGCCACACGTTAGGACATCCTGGCGTAGCGTGCGGGTGTGGCGGAACTGGTAGACGCACCAGATTTAGGTTCTGGCGCCGCGAGGCGTGGGGGTTCGAGTCCCTTCACCCGCACCATTTTTCCACCTTAACTAGTTGATATATATAAATTGACGGGCGCTGGGGTTGCTGGCTCCCCGACTAGCCCCCCATTTGAAGCGTGCTAGGTCGCTGCGTCTTCGAAGATCTTGTTGAGGTCGGCAACCTTCACCAATGCGCTGCGATCTATCTTGTGGATTACGATCCGTTGCGGGACCTCTTTGTTCCAGCGATAGATCTTGTCCCGGCCTATGCTGTAAAATTTAGGAACGTCACTCACCTTGATGAATATCTGTTGTTGTATTTTTGGTTGTTCGCTCATGCCTCTTCTTCTGACTTGATGTGCTGTTTCCGTTCCAGTGCTGCGCGAGCGATCTTTGCACATTCGCCGTAAATGTAGCTGTTGCATTCAGCGGTTTTGGGCTGGCGATCCAACATAACAATTTCACTCAGCGACGACCGCAGAAACTCGATTTCGATGACATCAAGGAGACCTTCTTTTGCAGGTCGGTCCAGGTCCTCTATCAACCGGTCGCTAATGGCCGTCGCCTCTGCCACTGTAACAGTGCTGTGGGGCGTTGAGGCCCCAGCTGCGCGGAAATTGTCGCAGACCTCTGAAAAAGTCGCGGCGTGTGCAAAAAACCATTCCCACAAATCGTCGTCTTTTGATTTGCCGCCCAGCTCATACCGCATCCGCATTTTTTGGTATTCCGTGCGCTTGCTGTCCAGCCACTGGCCGAAGAGCTCCATGTTGTTCATGGCCGCATGGGTGCCGAATTTCCCCATGATAGGTTCGGCCAGCATTTGGGTCAGCGTCAGCATCCCCGCAGCCTTCATGCGCTCATCAAGGCTTTGTGGTGCCGCAGTGGGTTGCATGGTTGCAATGGTCAGATCTGCCTCATTGACCCAGACAAGCACCGTGTCACCGCTGTTAATCAGGTTGCGGCCCTCGTCTGTCATTTTCAGGTTTGCCGTCTGAGCGTCCAGATCGTAGCCTTGAGCGCGGACGTGTTGCACAGGCTTCGCCGTTGCGGCGGGTGGGGTGCCGGTCTTTTTGACCCTGATCGTAAAAAGTCAGTACAACCGCCAGCTTTGATATTCAGCCAGCATTCCAAGAACGAAGTAACACGGAGAAGACTTATGTTCCTTTTAGTTTGCGATCACTTGCAGTGGTCGCAGCCCTGACCACTGCCGCGCATTTGACGCCCGCGATGGCGCAAGAAATGCGTAATCTCACCGACGAAAAAGGTACCGAGGTTTCTGTTCCGGTTTGCCCCCAGCGCATTGTGTCATTGCATGATTTAAAGTTGACAATCCCGCTGATTGAACTTGGCATTATTCCTGTCGGTAGCCATGGCCGCAGTGACAGCGAAACCACGGCGTTTTTCCGGTCGAGTGCGGCTGTCACCGGTGTTGATTTTGGCACCTCAGACAATACCTGGGTTGGCGGCAAGCCAGCTGATATCGAAAAAATCGCCAGCCTGAACCCGGATCTGATCCTGACAACCACCTGGCAGTCAGCGGATTTAGATCAGCTGCGCGCATTGGCTCCGACGGTGGTGTTTGATTAGACTAAACAGACCGAGTGGGAAATTTACGCCATGATCGCCGATATTGCTGGCGCCAACGATAAACTGGCCGTGATGGAGCGGCGCTATCAGTCGCAGATCGCCTTGATTCGCGAGGTGATCGACACCAAAACCATCATGGTCTCAACCCTGCATGCGCAGTCTAAATCCTTCTTTGCCTTCAACCCTTACTTCAATATCGGAAAGGTTCTGCTCGATGCAGGGTTTCAGCGCCCGGCCGCAATCGAAGCAATTCCAGACGGCGACCGGATCGATGTCAGCGCCGAAGCCCTGCAGGAATTTGACGGTGATTTCATCAAGACCACTTACCGGTCTTCACGCCAGCAATACCCAGACGCGGTTACTGGTTACATGGAATCCCTATTCCCCGGCTTTTGTGTCCAGCTGCATGCCTGCCGCGAAGGTCAGATGATCTATCTGTCGCGCGCCGAAGCGGCGGCGACTTCCTATTACGCGCTTGGCGCAGTGGCTTCCGCAATCCTGACTTCTCTTGGTGGACGGACTGTGTTGCATGGGTCGGGAAATTGCTGGAACGCGCCCTTTGCGGTGATGTTGTACGTCCGGTTCCCCCTGTCGCTCCGGAATGTGGAGGATTTGCGGCATGAGCGCGGGATCGAAATCAGTCATGAGACTGTGCGATTTTGGTGGAATAGCTTTGGGCCGTTGTTCGCCGCTGAGATCCGAAGAAAAAAAACGGGTTCAGCAACTTCGTGCTCTCTCAAATTGGAAATGGCATTTGGACGAGGTGTTGGTAAAAAACAACGGTGAAACCCATTATCTCTGGCGGGCTGTGAATCACGAGGGCGAGGTGCTTGAAAGCCATGTCACCAAGCGCCGTGACCGCAAATCGGCATTGAAATTCTTCAGAAAAACAATGAAGCGCTTTGGCCCTCCACATGTCATCGTGACCGACCTACTTCGGTCTTACGGCGCCGCGATGAAGGTCATCGGCAATACTGCCCGACAAAAAAACCGGGCGTTGGCTGAATAACCACGCTGAGAATTCCCACCTTCCGTTTCGACGACGAGAACGGGCAATGCTGCGCTTTCGTCGTATGCGAAGTTTACAGAAGTTCGTCTCAGTACACGCCTCGGTTTGCAATCACTTCAACCAGGAACGTCGCCTTTATTCACGCGGAAATTTCAAACTCAACCGCACCGCCACTCTCGCTGAGTGGCGCCAACTTGGCGCGGCATATAGGACAGTCATGTTGTCCTTGCAGAGACCAGTTCGAATTGGTCTGACAGCACCTACGCACTGGCTTACAATCTGGGTGTCTTCTTACAGGGCGTCGAGTTGCCCGAGGAGATGGCCGACTGGTCGCTGACCAGCCTGCAGACCCGGCTGATCAAAATCGGCGCAAAAGTTGTGCGACACGCCCGCGTCATCACATTCCAATTGGACGACGTCGCAGTCAGCGGCGATCTGTTCAACCGCATTTTGGCGGCTATCAATCGGTTGCGCGCACCGCCAGTGCCCGACTGAGAACGACAACAGCAAAATCTAAAGGAAAGCGGCTCGATATGTATGTCCAAATCGTGGTTCATTCCCCGATATGGGCAAAAGGTAGCACTGATGGAGCCGAACGTGGGGATCTGAACTGCCCTGCCATCAATAAATGCATGACCCAGGTTGAATGTAACGCCTCCCCCGCGCTCGCGCGTGACATTACCTTCTGGCGCTCTACTTGGGGAATGTCGGTCAAGATAAACTTTACGCAAATGTATAGGGACTTGAAAAACGCGCAAATTGGCGCGTTTGGATCTGACCTAAGGGGGCAGGGGTGTCACGGACTTTACAGGATTTACTTTCTGCTCATGGATTGAATGATCTAGTTGAACTCTTCGCCGTCGAAAAAATCGATCCCTCGATGGTGCATGATCTGACTGACGATGATCTTAAAGAAATCGGTTTAAAGCTCGGTCAGCGCAAGCGGTTCCGCGCGGCGATCAACACAGAAACGGTTCCGTTTCCCGCCCGCCCGCGAATGCCTGCGGAACGACGACAGCTCACAGTGGCTTTCATAGATCTGGTGGACTCAACCACTTTGGCAACCACGCTGGACCCGGAAGATCTGCGAGAGGTCATCACAAGTTATCTCGACATTGCTGTTGCGACGATGAAGGCCCATGGTGGTTTCCTTGCCTATACTCAGGGTGACGGGCTGATGGTGTATTTCGGCTATCCCGTGGCGCAAGAGGACGATCCCTCGCGTGCTATCCGTGCTGCATTGGCCACGGCCGCAGTCGTTCAGGGGATGGAAACGCTGGCACCCAATCCGCTGAAGGTGCGCATCGGTGTGGCTACTGGCCGGGTCGTTGTCGGAGATATGCCCGGCGATTCCGCGACCCCGAGGGATTTTGTTGTTGGAGAAACGCCAAACCTTGCTACGCGGATGCAAAGTCTTGCCAATCCCGGCGAAGTTGTCGTGGCCGAAGCGACCCAGCATCTGACCAGCGGCACCTTTGATTTCGACGCGCGCGGATCGGTCTTGGTCAAGGGGTTTGGCGAGCTTCGCACCGTTTTTGCAGTGATACGGGAAACCACCGGCAAGAGCCGGTTCGATGCACACGCAGTGGATGGGGTGCAATCGATCGTTGGCCGAGAAGCAGAACTTAAGACGCTCGCCGGTTATTGGGATGCAGCCTGCGCCGGCAACGGGAATATTTGCCTGATCGAAGGCCCCCCGGGCATCGGCAAGTCCCGGCTGGTGCGTGGTATCTATTCTCTGGCGGGCCGCGCGGCGGTTGAATGGCAATGCGCGCCACACCTGACCAACCGCGCATTGCACCCGATGGTGGCCGAACTGGAGCGTGATGCCGGGATCAAGCGCAGCGACACCGCAGACATCCGGCAAGCCAAGGCAGCGGCTCTGATCGCGGATACACAGGGTCTGTCTGAAGCCGACCTGCCTTATCTGGCCAGTCTTGTCAGCGCACCAATGGAAAATGGTGCGCAGCTGGAAGCTCAGGTCCGCGCCCGGTTGACGTTCGAGGCTCTAAAGCGGCGCGTTGAGGGTATGACAACCTTAGGACCGGTGCTTGTCGTGCTGGAAGATGCCCATTGGGCCGACCCCACGACGCTGGAATTCCTTGATCTGTTGTCCGAGCATATAGCGGATCTGCCACTTTTGCTCCTAGTGACCTTCCGTCCTAGGTTTACACCGTCCGACACTCTGAAATCGTCAGGCGAAACGCTTATACTGGAGCCGCTTGATCCTGATGCTGGAATCGCTCTGGTAAACAATATCGGAGGCGAGGGTACCCTGCCGGTGGTGTTGGCACGGCGGATTATCGAAAAAACCGATGGTGTGCCACTGTTTATCGAAGAACTGACCAAATCGATTCTTGATGCGGCGCTGGACGATGACGCAGTGATGGCAGAGAGCCATGATGTGGTGGACATCCCGACTACGTTGCAGGCTTTGTTGATGTCGCGCCTTGACCGAACCGGGGTGGCCAAAGAGGTTGCTCAGCTTGGCGCGGTTATAGGACGCGAGTTCACTGTGCAGATGATCAACGCAATTGCGCCGGTCGGTTCGGATCTGGATGTTTCCTTTCAACTGCTGGAGGGGTCCGAACTTCTCCATCGTGGCGGGCTATTGGGACCGGAATACTTCGTGTTCAACCACGCACTTGTGCAGGACACAGCCTACGAATCCATGCTGCGCAGCAGGCGGCAGGAGGTTCACCTCGCACTTGCCCTCGCAATGTTGAACGGGGAACCGGCATTTGGGGTGCAAGAGCCGGAAACAATCGCCAGGCATTGCGAATTCGGTGGCTTGATAGAAGAAGCGATCGAATATTGGACGCTGGCGGGTCATGAAGCGATGGACCGTGTCGCGAACCTTGCCGCCCTCGCGCACTTCACTTCGGCTTTGCACCTTCTGGAAAACCAACCCGAAGGATCAAAGCGCGAGGATTCAGAGCTTGGTATCCAGATGGCGCTCATGGCTGTCAGCATGTCGATCTATGGCTGGGGCTCTTCCAAGGTAGCGGATGCTGCGTTTCGATCCCGTGACATCGCGCGCAGCCTGAATAATGGCGAAGCGCTTTATGGTGCGACCTGGGGTATTTGGACGATGCACTTCCTGCGCGGCGAGCTTGTGCATGGGATCAATGTGGCTCAGGAAGTTAGCAACATGGCCGACGCGGTTGGCGCGCCACTGCTGCTAACGACAGCTGATCACGCCGTGTGCTATACGCAATATTACCGTGGTGAATTGCGTGAGGCCTTTGACCGTTATGTTTTGGGTATGTCGCGCTTTGATCCGGCTGTCGATGTTGAGATCATGAAAAATTTCCAGATCACCAGCGGGCTTGCGCTGATGGATTCCGGCGCTGCTTCCGCGTGGCTCATGGGCCGTGAGGCAGAGGCAGTCGAGGGCATGCAGCAAATGTTGAGCTATATGGATCAACTAGATCACTCTCCGTCCTATGCCTATGGGCTTGGCGCACTTGGGCACTTTTCCATGGTCCAGCGCAACTGGGCCCGGATGGCCGAAGTTGCGGAGCAGAACAAGGCACTGTCCTCAGATCTTGGATACCTGATGTGGGAGAGGGTGGCGGATTTGCAACTCGTCATTTCACGCGCGTATTTGGACAACAAGCTGGCCGAGAGCGTGGACCAGGCACGCACGGCACAGGATCAATTTACCGCCTCCGGAACCCGCTTAACGGAGCTGCTCAGCATCCCACCCGTCGTGGAAATGATGATCGCGGCCGACCGGGCCGAAGATGGGCTGAAGCTGGTGGAAGACCGGATCGCACGCGCGCTGAAACACCATGAAAGATTGAACCTTGCAGATCTGTACCGGGCACGCGGATTGGCCTTTCAGGCGCTTGGAGACCTAAAGCGGGCGCAAGGTGATTTGGAAATCGCCCGGAAGATAGCACAAGCTCAAGGCGCGGTGAAACTAGTTGAACGCGCGGAATTGCAACTGAAGGAATTGGTCGCCTGAGCGACGGGGCAATCTTGAGTACGCCTCAGCCGGAATGAAATTTTTTACGCTGTAACGGTGGCATAGGGGAAAAACCATGAGCGAAACGTTAAACTGGAATGACGATCAATGGAACAAGGTCCGCCAGACCGTTCACGATCAGGCGTTGCGCGCTCGCGTCGCAGCTTCGTTTCTGCCTCTGTTCGGACCTTTGCCCAACGATGCGCAAATGGTGCCGTCCAACACACTGAAATACCACAGCCCAGGTTCGGGGAGCGTCGGTCGAATGCGCATTGACGACTACACGTCAATTCGGCTGACTTCGCTTTCCGTGAATGTCTATCTCAAGAATGCGCAGGTCGCTGATCCTGAACTGACCAGCGCGCTTATCATGTTTCGCCGCGCCGCCAACATTATTGCGCGTGTCGAGGATGCAATCATTTTCAACGGTCAAGAAGACACTAACGATGGTCCCAAGAGCGATGCCGGGATTAGTATCGCCGATAAAGTCTGGCGCGTCAGCGGCGGGCAGAAAACGCTGGGCCTGATCAAGGAGGGCGAGGACGCAAACAAGCAAAAGATTGAGCCAGACAATGAAGATTCTGATACGGGGCAACAGGTATTTCATGCCGTTGTGAACGCGATCCAAAAAATCGAGAAGCAAGGCTATCACGGCCCCTTTGCCTGCGTGATGTCCGATAGTCTATTTACTGCGATCACCAAGCCAATGCCGGCGTCGATGATCCTGCCGCGTGACAGCATCCTGCCTTTCCTCGATGCACCACTTCTACGTTCCAGTGCCTTGCCCGACGGAAAGGCCATTGTTGTGTCGCTTCACGGTGCCCCGGTCGAGATTGTCGTCCCCAACGACATCTCGGTGCGTCACCTGCAGACGACCCCCGAGGCAGAGCATGTCTTTCGGGTGCAGCAACGTTTTGTCCTGCGCATCAAAGAGCCAGGAGCGATCGCGACAATCTTCAAGTAAGGGCCGGTCGCTATGTCTGAGTATACCGCCAACGGCCTGACATTGCACTGGAGTGAACCCGTCATTGACGCGGCTCGCGGGATGCAGCGCGTGGTAGTAAAAGCGTCTCCGTCTGACCCGGCCAACGTCCTGCGCATCATTTACGCGCAAGGAAACGGTCCGGAAGGCATGATCCGCGGGTGGCCGACGGGAAGCGACACTGAAACCGGGCTACAGACCTTTGCCGCCGATCTGCCGCGCGCTCTTCCAGGTAAGAAACTGCGTTGGCGCCCGGTTCTGACGAGCGGCATCAGGGAGGCGGACCCGGGTAGGGGCTGGCAAGAGGTGGAGCCACCTGCGTCACCCCGTCCGCCTACGGATACGAAGCCCTTCAAGCATCGACTGGAGTTTTTCGCGCGCGCCACTGCGCCGCTTGATCCGAACCCCATCGTGATCGGTGACACGCCCGATGGGCTTCACATTGTTTACCCGCTTGCAAAGGGTGGCACGGTTATCGGCCCACGGATCAACGGCGTCTATGATCAGCACGGCGGTGACTGGATGAGAATTCGCAGCGACGGGATGGGCGTTGTCGGCGTGCGCGCAGTGCTAAGAACCTCAGACGGTGCGAACCTGTTGACCGAGTACAGCGGCCTCGTCGATTTCGGGCGCGACGGTCAAAAGCGTCTTCTGAGCGGCGACCCACCTCCCCAGGCCGAGGCCTGCCTGACGCCGCGTTTCGTGACAGCGCACCCTGACTGGCTGTGGATCAACCGCTTGCAGATGATCGCGTTCGGGCGTGTCACATTCGCGACGCTGCTTGTCGAATATGACCTTTATATAATGCACTCCGAGGCGACAAACGTGGATGAGGAAAACGCATGACCGAGAAAGTTGTAATCCTGGGTGGCGGCGTCGCTGGTATGAGTGCTGCACACGAGTTGATCGAACGGGGATATGAGGTTGAAATCCTCGAACGTCAGATCGTCGCGGGCGGCAAGGCGCGCTCGATTCCGGTGATGGAGGGGCAGGGAGATCACGGTTCGAAAAAGCGCCATATGGAGGCGCTAAGGGAATGGCGGGATGTCGACGGTGCGAAGGTCCCTCCAGGAGTGAAACGCCCGTGGCTGCCGGGCGAACATGGTTTCCGCTTCTTTCCCAACTTCTACCGCCACATCCCCGATACGATGTCGCGCATCCCCTATTACAACAAGGGAACCGTGCTGGATAACCTCACGGACGCCACGGGAATGCTGGTCGCGCTTTATGACGAGGCGGGGATTGTTCTGCCGGAACGCTTCCCGCGCAACCTCAAGGAAGTGTCCAACGCGCTGCAGACTTTTCTCTACGGGATTTCGCCCCGCGATCAGATTGCCTTTGACGATATCGAACATTTCGCCGGTTGCATCTGGCGGATCATGACGACCTGCAAGGAGCGCCGCTTTGACGAATACGAGCGCATCGGCTGGTGGGAGTTCATCGGGGCGGAAAACCGGTCAGAAGCTTATCAAAAATTCCTTGCTATTGGCATTACCCGATCTCTGGTGGCGGCCAAGGCGCGCGCGGCAAGCACCAAGACGATCGGCGACATCTTTATGCAGCTGCTTTTCGGGATAATCGCACCCGAATCCGCCTCGAACCGGCTATTGAACGGGCCCACCAATCTCGTGTGGATCCAGCCCTGGCTGGACTATCTGCAAGAACGCGGCGTGGTCTATCATTTCGAAACCACCGTGACTGGGATCGACTGCAAGGGCGGCCGCATCACTGGTATCAGCGCCGAGAAAAACGGGCTGCCCTATCAGGTAACCGGCGACTGGTATATTGGTGCGCTGCCAGTTGAGCGCATGGCACCTCTGATCACCAAAGAGATGTCCGACATCGATTCCTCTCTGGCGCAACTGACGTCGCTGGCGCGGAATGTGCAGTGGATGAATGGTATTCAGTTCTACCTCACTCGGGACGTCAAACTGATCGATGGCCATGTGATCTTTATCGACAGCGCATGGGCGCTGACGGCGGTGTCGCAGCGGCAATTCTGGCCCGATATCAATTTCGAGAACTGGGGCGATGGAAAAACCCGTGGGCTTTTGTCCGTCGACATCTCGGAATGGGATTATCCAGGGATGAACGGTAAGACCGCGCGAGACTGCACTCGCCAGGAGATCGCCGATGAGGTCTGGTCGCAGCTCAAGCGCAGCCTGAATTACGACGGCCAGGAGACGTTATGTGATGAAGACCTGAAATACTGGTTCCTGGACCCTGATATCGTCAACGACCCAAGTGATCCGGGACGGATGACGAATGTGGAGCCGCTCCTGGTCAACCGCGTGAACACGTGGCGTTTGCGTCCCGAGGCCGGCACCCAGATCCACAATTTTTTGCTCGCTTCGGACTATGTGCGCACGAATACTGATCTGGCCACAATGGAAGGCGCCAACGAAGCGGCCCGGAGGGCGGTGAATACGATTCTTGAGCGCGGCGGGTCAGAGGCCACGCGCTGCAAGATATGGGATCTGCACGAACCTGACGCACTGGAACCGCTGCGGGCGTATGACAAGGCGCGCTATCATGCAGGTCTGCCTTGGGATGACCGGCTGACAGTTGCGGTGCAGGCCTCGCTGAAGATGGGGCAATCAGCCGTGGGCACCGAATATGGCGGCGATGGTCTGCTTGCAGTCATAGCCCCCTTCACGGCCGAGATGTCCAAGCCCGACAGCCTGCTGAACGATCCTGTTCTCGCCGATGCTCTGCGCATGATCGGCCCTCCAAAGGGCATTATGTCAGCGATCGCTAGGGATCTCCCCGGATTGGGTGGTAATTTTTCCGGAACAAAAGAGGTCTCGGCTTTGGCCGGAGATCTCGCCGGTAGGACCGATCTTGTGAACAAGCCACCTTTGCCGGGGTCTGAAAATGGCGTAGGCCCCGATATCCTGAAAGCGCAGATCGACGATACGGCCCATCCATTGGGCGCGAAACACAGCAACAACGACGACCCGACCGAGCCGGTACCACGCCTGCGTGTGACACAAATCGGGTAGATGGCAATGGAGCAAGCGGCGGCAAAGCCCGACCACACGGCGTTTCTAAACACGCTGCAACGCTACGGCGATGCTGCGCGTGCCGCGCTGCTTGAGCGTATACCAATGGCAGAGCCATATGCTCACCTTTATGGCCCGATGCGGGCCTATATCGAAAATTCCGGAAAAGGTCTGCGCCCCGCACTTTTGATTGCGACCTGCAAGGCGTTTGGTGGTCGCGAAGAAGATGCGCTGCCCTCGGCTGCGGTGATCGAGCTTTTGCACAACGCTTTTCTGATCCATGACGACATCGAGGATGTCAGCGATTTCCGCCGCGGGCGGCCCTGTCTTCATCACGAAATCGGCGTGCCGCTAGCGATCAATATGGGCGATGCGATGCAGACCATGGCATTGCGCCTGCTGCGCGGAAATCTGAGCACGTTAAGCCCTAGGACGGGTGTCCGAGTGGTGGCCGAGTTCGACCATTTGCTGAAAGAGTCGATGGAAGGTCAGGCGCTTGAGCTGGGTATGATCCGGGACAATACGCTTGATATCGGACCCGCGGACTATCTTCGGATGACGTTGAAAAAGACCTGCTGGTACAGCTTTATCCAACCCTGCCGTATCGGCGCTCTGATCGCCCGGCCGAATGATGTGGCATCGGGGAGGTTGCAGCTCGACGATTTTAATGCGTTTGGCTTCTTTCTAGGGGCGGCTTTTCAGATACAGGACGATGTGCTTAACCTGATCGGATCGCAGCAAAAATATGGCAAGGAGATCGGTGGAGATATCTATGAAGGCAAGCGCACTCTGATGCTGGCAAGGCTCGCGAAGCTGGCCGATCTGGACGAGCGGGACAAACTGCATAGCTTCCTCGCCAAGCCTCGTGCGGCCCGGTCGGAAACGGAAATCAGTTGGGTGCTGAACCGGATGCAGGCACATGACTGCATCTGCTACGCCCAACGCGCAGCGCGCAATCTGCTGGAAGCCGCGCAAAAAGCCTTTGATCCGCTTTTCTGCGATGCTCAGCCCGAAGATCGCCAGTTCATCTCGGATTGTATGGAATACATGATATCGAGGGATGTCTGACGCCAGGTGGCCACTTCATTTACCCGCCTGGACCTATACTTGTCGCAAAAGTGTCGTTTCGCCGCCACCGTATCTCAAGAAAAAACAAAGTGGTTGGATGAGATCGGAATACGAACCCGGATTGCCGGATGAGGACCAGTGCCCAATCGGACCGATAGCATCCTAGCTATTTTGGTTCACTTCATATTCCACGATAAAAATTACAGAATCCGGATTGTTTCCGGTCACACGACCGCTATAGACGCCCGGTTTGGTCGAATGCGGGATCTGTACATGCACTTCTAAGCGCTGACTGCCGCCCGGTGGGATGGTAAGTTGCGCGGGTTTCAATTGGATGAGATTAGCGGAAATGGCGCAACCAGAGCGGCTTTGAAGGTCACCAGGTGACAGGTCGAGTGTTACAGGTCCGCCATCATCATTTGCCGCAATACTTAAAACGATCACACCGCTTTCACCGGGTTGAACCAATTTACGGCACCGAAACCGACCGCCCAACGCGTGTTGTGGCCCTGCCTCCGTTGACAAGATCGACAGCGCAATCTTCTCCATATCAACATTGTCGTCGACAATTTCAGTGTCGACTTCGGTTATCTTGTCAATTTGTTTTTGCCACAGTTTTCGCTCAAAATAGGGCACTGATGCGTCCTCCACTGCTTGGACCTAGTGTGCGGTCTCATAGGTCCTCTGTAAAGGGAATTGACTTTCGAACGGACAATACGGCCCTGTCGGTCCTGTCAGAGGAAACTCGGTTGTGAAGGGCAGGGTGGCGATTTTTCTTCTCGGCATGACCAAACACAGCCCATTTTGGTATTTCCAGACCAGTCCCGATATCATCCGCCTTGCGGTGGTGTTTTACGTCCAGTTCCCCCTGTCGCTCCGGAATGTGGAGGATTTGCGGCATGCGTGCGGGATCGAAATCAGTCATGAGACTGTGCGATTTTGCCGGAATAGCTTTGGGCCGTTGTTGGCCGCGGAGATCCGAAGAAAACGGGTTCAGCAACTTCGTGCTCACTCAAATTGGAAATGGCATTTGGACGAGGTGTTGGTAAAAATCAACGGTGAAACCCATTATCTCTGGCGGGCTGAAAATTCACATCTGCCATTTCGACGACGAGAGCGAGCCATGCTGCGCTTCCGCCGAATGCGAAGTTTGCAGAAGTTCGTCTCCGTATACGCCTCGGTTTACAATCACTCCAATCGCTGCCCGGCAGGGTATGTTTACATACCCGAGAGGGGTGGAACGTCACCTTTATTCACGCGGAAATTTCAAGCTTAACCGCACCGCCGCTCTCGCTGTGTGGCGCCAACTTGGCGCGGAATAAAGGACAGTCATATTGTCCTTGCTGAGACCAGTTCGAATTGGTCTGACAGCAGGGGAAGTCACGCCTCAGGCGTCAGTTCTGCAACAACGCCGTGTAAAATGTAGCAGGATCTGCGAAAGGAAAAACTACGAATTTCCCTCTATAGCAAATGGCGTCAGTCGCGGCAGTATCGCGAACTTTTCGCGAAGTTGTCCGGGACTTGTGGACGATTTATCTTGAACTTAACTTTGAGATACCTGCGCAGCTTTCCATAATTCTCTGGTCCAATAGGCCGACAGCGCCGTCAAGGCCACGCGGCAGGCCTCGTCGATATCTGGGTAACGGGTGGCCCAATTGAACATAGTAGACAAAGCGACGTCCATCCTAGCGCACCACTGTTCCGGAAATTCTCCCTGCCGGACCAACAACCCATCATCACCGCTGCGAACCAATAAGGTGTCCAGTTTGTCAGGCTGGGTGCCTCCGAGAACAGCAACGGACAGGTGGTCAATGATGATCGGATCGGGGCTATTCTTGCGGTCAACTGTGTAACTGCGCCCCCCGAAGGCTTCCAGCCAGAAAGGGCGATCGCCACCACCATTGTAGCGGTCCATTGATCCAAGCCAACCCGACAGCTCATCCCGCGACAGCAACAATCCGCGCCACGTCGCCTGCACCAGTTCAGCCACCTTTTCAGTAGTCACGTCTGTAACCCGAATGCGCTTGCGGAACGGGGCTATCATTGGCCGCCGCGGCTTTTGCAACGGCTTTCCACTGCGACCGCATCAGCCGGGAAACCTCGTCCTTATCGGCCCATTCCGCCCGCTCTTGTTTGTACTCCCGGGTCAGGCCAACTTGTGGTTTGGTCGCCATCTGTAGCAATTACCAGCATGCTGGGTTCTTGGGGCAGTTGCAGCGACTTCATGCCAGAAGTAGACAACGACGCCCAAAGAGTCGCAGGGCCTATGAATAGCCCGCTCAACAGCGCCAAGCCGGTTTCAATACCTTCGCATACCAACAATGGCCCTTGCGCTTCAGACAAGACTACCGCGCCGCCCGCACATGGCCCAAGCATCATCTTGGCCGATGTTCTCAGACGAAGTCCTTGCTTGTTAAAGAACGTGCGATGAACTCCGCCGGTTGAGACATCGGCCAACATGGCGCAGGTCCAAGTCGCACTTGGCGCATGATATAAATTCGAGATGAAACGCGGGCTAGTTGGCAGATAGCAGGTGATATATCTGCCCCTTAAATAGCTATCTGCTTTCGTGCCGATGATCGGCCTGGCCGCTTCCCAGAGAGATCGAGCATTTGCCAGTTTCGCGGCCTGACAATCCGCCTGTTTGCGTTGGGCTTGTTCCCGCGCTGTAAAGTCGATTTGGAGGTTTTCAAGTGGCAAATCCACCGCATGGGCAAGATCCGGAAAACGGCAATTCGACTTGAAACAATGGAGCAAAAGTGTGCCGCCTTGTTCCGAGATACTCAAAGCGGCCTGATCTCTGCGACGTTCGATCTGGCAGATTGGGCAGGGTGCTGATCCGCGCCCATTCTTTCAATGGCCACCGAGATTAGATGTGATTTGTTGCGCGTCGGTCATGATGGGAATGTCTTTCGCTTTTTGGCGCAGCACGGTAGGATAAGAGCGTTCTCAACACTTCAATAAGCCCAGCGCCCGCGCCCGTTGTTTCGGGGGTGGTTTGGTTATTTCACGATGCCCATGATCCAAGTGTCGATCTCGCACACGTCCTGGTAAGTTGCGCGGGCCAGCTTGTGTTTTTGAATGGGCTCGGCGTTGTGAAATTTTTCCAACGTCGTTTGGCGTAGACCAAAGTTGCGATATCATCAGGTGCTCCTGACTGGTGACTTGGGGTCTTAGTGCCGAGCGAATACCCGCTCAGACGCGCACAGGAAACAGTGGCCATGAAGGAAGGGCTTTTTCGATGACCGACGCGTTGCAATCCTGAGCCGCTCATTTCAACGGCTTGTTCAAATGTCGGAACTGTCATCTTGCCACCATCGACACAATGGCATCCGACGCGCTAGTCACATGGCGGGCCCATTTTTCAAGAAGAACACGGCGCCTGTCGAGGTAATCTGTGCGGCGGTAGGCGCGCTCAACATTTGTTCCCGCAACATGGGCCAACATCATTTCAACGACATCATGAGGGGTGTCCGGTGCCTCGGCCAGCCACACCCTCAAGCTGGAGCGAAAACCATGTGGACGCTCTTTCATACTCCTGCGTTCCATAAGACGCGACCTGGTGGCATCGCTGATGACCCCGGCCCGAACAGATGGAAAAAGGAAACCATCACGCTGGAAGGGTAGGGCTTGCTCTATAACATTCTGTGCCTCGGTCGAAAGAATTACACGAAAATCTGTGGTCTGGCCCTCACGCTCTTTCATGACTTCGGCAGGTATCGTCCAGACATTGGCGTCGATCTGAGCTATCTGAAGCAACCGTATCGGCTTTGATCTGAGACCTGTCAAAATGAGCAATCGCAGCGCCAGATGTGTGAGCGTTGGCTCCGCCAAGCTCTTGTAGAATTCAGGAACGATCTGGTGGGCTACCCAAACCCATTTCTCTGCGCCGACCTGCTGCCCGGCAGTCGTTTGCGTGGCAAACGATGAGAGGGGGCCTGCATTGACCACGTGCGCAGCCAGATGAGAGTTTCTGAGCGTCCATTGCCGACAGGCGATTGCATAGCAATCTGCCGAGAGAGTGTATGTCGTGTCTTGGGCCAGCACCAGCCCAGGACACGTCAAGTGCCACAGGGAGTGCTGACGAAGACTGCCCCTCTCGACGGTATATGCAGGGCCTGCACCGAGAGAGGTTTCCAAAGATACACTTGATGTTCATCGCTTGGCTGATGGACAACACATGCAAGTTCTCAATGGAATAGACGGATTTGCGGAGCTGTTTAGATGGATTGAACCGCAACCAACAGCGCTGATCATTTGTGAAGCTACCGGGCCATATCATCGACAATTAGAACAGGCGCCGGTCAATGATTGTCACAGAGTTCTGGGAAGTGGCAGGGAAACGCGCGGATACAGGGCGGGTGCTCAAATCTGCGACATGCCATCTTCATGCCCGCGCTGGTCGCAATCCGGTTTGATGCGGACCTGAAAGCTAAATACGATCAGCTCGCCACCGCTGGGAAAGAGAAAAAAGTCGCCGTCACGGCGGTCATGCGAAAGCGGCTTGTCCTTGCAAACGCACAGTTGCGCGATCACCGGATGTTACCCTGCCGGGCAGTGGGCTCCACAGTGCTCTGGCCGACCGCCCACAAGCGCCTGAGGCCATCGTGCCGGTGGACCAAAGTCCAACTTTCAACTCGGACCACGCAAGTGGGGCTGCTCAGCATCACCTTCATTTCTTCCATCGTTGATGATCTGAATGCAGGGGGTGGTTCTACGCTAGAAAAATCTTTGATGGTGGCGAACTCGTAGGCCTGAAACGAATTGAGCCGGGTCTGGTGAGTGTCGACGAGACTTTGGATGAAACAAAACGCTTCAAGTTCACCAACGATGCAGCGCCGCCCTATGTTTGGACTATGCCAGTCGGGCAATATTTTCCAACATTGAGCACCAATCCCTTGAGTTGGTAACTGACAGCCTTCGCCCAATTCTGGAGCTGATCGAGCAGTCGGTGAATAAGTTCCTGATCGAAGACGATGATGTGCCTTTTGAATTCAATGTTCGCAGCCTTTTGCGTGATGATTTGAAGGCCCGCTATGAGGTTTATGCGAAGGGCCGTCAGTGGGGTTGGCTGACCGTCGATGACGTGCTGCGCATGGAGAATGAAAACGGCATCGGCTCAGCCGGTGATCGATACATGGAGCCATTGAATATGGTTCCAGTGGGATCCGATGCAGGTCGCCGTGGCGCGGTCCAAGTCTTGAAACTTCATGGTACGATCATGCCTCGCGGTGGAATGATGTCTCTAATGTCAGGAGGGGCATCGCTTGAAATGTTCCAGAAAGCGTTTGCCAGCGCCGCAGATGATACAAACGCGCAGGCCATCGTGCTCGAAGTCGATAGCGGCGGCATGGTGGACCAGGTGCCGGAAGCAGCGGCGATGATTTACCGCGCTCGGCGCGTCGATCGCCCCATCGTGCAGTTGCCAACACCATGGCTGGTTCTGCGGCGTACTGGATCGCCGCCGCAGCAGATGAACTGGTGGTGAAGCCATCGGGTAAGGTGGGTTCGATCGGCGTTTATACCATGCATGACAACATGTCGGCGGCGCTGGAAAAAGGCTGGAATTGAGCGGGCCTTGATGTCGGCGCCGGTGTCTGTCTGACGTCAGCGCCTATGGGTCCAAATAGCGTTATTTGATAAGAGAGTGTTTCTGGCTCATCGCAACCACTGAGGAGTGGAACATGAGACATACAACTGGAACAGGCAAAAGCCCTGGCGAGAAGATCGTCAAAGATATCAAGCGGGCCACCCCTGCCCGGCAGCACATGCGCAGCATGTGTGAGAGGGGCGCAAGCATTACTCATCCGAAGAGAAGATCAGGATCGTCCTGGATGGCCTTCGTGGCGAAGACAGCATTGCTGAGCTGTGCCGTCGTGAGGGCATTTCCCAAGGCATCTACTACAAATGGTCGAAAGACTTCATGGAAGCTGGCAAGAAGCGGCTGGCTGGCGATACTGCACGCGCTGCAAACACCGACGAAGTGAAGGATCTGCGCCGTGAAGCGCGTGATCTGAAGGAAGTTGTGGCGGAACAAACGCTCGAACTCCGTTTGCTTAAAAAAAGCATGTTCGACGGTGGGGACGGCCGCGAATGAGATACCTGTCACCCGGCAGGCGATTGCGTAGCAATCTGCCGAAAGGGGGCATCTGAGAAGTTAGAGATCATCAGGCTGGTTGAGGGATCGCATCTGTCGGCCCGCCTGACATTGGCCAAGTTGGGCATCCCACGCACCACTTTCTATCGTTGGTATGATAGGTATTTGCAGCGCGGCGAAGCTGGACTGCAGGATCAATCGCCGAAGCCCAAACTCGTCTGGAACCGTATTCCGGACGCGATACGGCGCAAGGTCGTGAAGTTGGCGCTGAACGAGACCGAGTTGTCGCCACGTGAACTGGCAGTGACGTTCACGGATCGAGAAAGCTATTTCGTATCAGAGGCTTCGACGTATCGGATCTTGAAGGCGCACGATCTGATCACCAGCCCCGCCTTCATCGTTATAAAGGCGGCGAGCGAGTTCAAAGACAAAACCACAGCCATCAACCAGTTGTGGCAGACGGACTTCACATATCTGAAGATCATCGGCTGGGGTTGGTTTTATCTCAGCACGATCTTGGACGATTACAGCCGGTACATCATCTCATGGAAGCTTTGCACGAACATGAGAACACAAGACGTCACTGATACGTTGGACTTGGCTTTGGAAGCATCGGGATGTGACCAAGTTCATGTCGTCCACAAGCCACGCCTGCTGAGTGATAACGGTTCCAGCTACGTCTCAGGGGAACTGGCGGAATGGCTGCAAGACAAGGGCATGAAGCACAGCCGTGGCGCGCCGTATCACCCGCAAACCCAAGGTAAGATCGAGCGGTGGCATCAAACCTTGAAGAACCGCATCTTGTTAGAGCACTACTTCCTGCCCGGTGATCTCGAAGCCCAAATCGAAGCCTTCGTCGATCACTACAATCATCACCGCTACCACGAGAGCCTGAACAACGTCACACCCGCCGACGTCTACTTCGGACGCGACAAAGCCATTCTACAACAAAGGGAAAGGATCAAACGTAGGACGCTCGAAACGCGGCGCTTGCATCACAGACAACGCGCCGCATAATGAAGCCAACCAGATGAGCCGAACTCTCTTGTAGTTTAACCTGCCATTGGTTCCAAAAACCCTGACGACGGACAGCCGGTGTCAAAGACCTGACAAACGCAGCAATCATCCAGCTTACCAAGGCTGCTGGTGATGACAACAAGCAGGCAATCGTTGAGATCTGGGGTGAAGACCCAGATATCAAAAGCAACTTCAGTCACGTGCGGCTGACGATTTCGGTGGCTGCTGCAAACAGCGATTGTGCTGCCCTGGTGCTCGGCAGTCATCCCCGACAAGGCCCGGCATCGGAACGCGATCTGGCCAGCGTGGTCGAGATCGTCAATCTGAACGCCTGAAGCAGGATGCACCTGGGGCAATAGTCCCCGGGTGATACAGGCGGCGCCCTATGTCATTTGTTGTTTCTGTACCGCCTGCGGCTGAGATCTTTACTGCAGCGGATTTACCTTCAGATTTGGACCTTGGTGTCGATGAAACCAATTTTGACACACAGATCGCAGGCAATATTTCTGCAGCATGGGCCACCGCGGAAAACTATATGCGCAAGCGTCTTTTGGCGCAGCCTCTCGTGGCAACCTTTTGTGGTTTTGGTCGAAGTGGTAGGCTGGCAGCGCCTATAGTTCTCGTGCAATCTATTTCAAAATCTGAATATCGAACCAGCGGTGGCGATTGGCGGAAAATCCCATCTTCCGAGGTGGGTGCTTATTTAGCGGACCAACCGGGGCACTTGATGCCCGCTGCTGGATATTCCTGACCGCCTCTAATTCAAGAACCTGAAAATGTCCACGTCACATTTGTAGCAGGTATCGGTGTTGACAAGACGGCGATTGACCTAGGCATTTTGCAAGCGATCCACCTAATGGCAGCGGATGTATTCGTTAATCGCGCCGCACCGTCCAGCCTTGGGCGTGGCAGAGAGAGAAATATTAAATGACAGTATCGCATATTGGGCCGCTGACCGAAGCCCTGTAGGCGCAGTTGGTCGCGGCGTTAAGCGAAGGCGACGTTGCCGAAGAGGAACACGGTACCGCGCCTGATGTGCCCGTATTTACCGATGTGACCGAGCAGAAACACCGGCTTTATGTGCGGATCGGAATAGGCACCATGCTGCAAGGCAATTCCAACGTCGGCCACGCTGATCGTCACGCTTTTCTGGTGCGCGCAATTCACGAAACCATGGGGGTGGCGATCACAGTTCCCTCGGTTGAATTGCCCCGTGTCGCAGGTGTTGTTGATGCACTTTCGAAGTGGGCACCTCTGGAACCCTCGCACATGATCAACTTCATAAGTGCTGGCAATTTCCCGCGCCCAGCAATCATCTTCGCGCACTGCGTCCACCAAAGCGTTGACTGCAGCGCAAAAACTCCTGTCCGTTGCTGCGAGGATAACAGCGCCAACTCTGCGTAGCCTAGTTGGCGTTATGGCATTCTTTGGCGGGCCGGTTGGGTTGGCCCTGGCGGTGGTCACCACCACGTTGGCCGTGATGGCTATGCGCACGTCTGAACTGGACAGGTTGACCGAGTCCGTCACTGGACGGGTACAGCGACAGGGTCAGAATTGACGCTTTGACCCGCGAGGCGCAGCAATATGACCGGGTGGTTGCGCAATTGGAGCGAGCGGCTTCTGGGGTTGCTGCCGGACTTGATTGCGATGGGCCTGCCTCAGGCAGAAGCCGAAAACCAGCGCTATATCCGGGAGAGCAATGCGCAAGAGAGTGATGAGGTTCTGCTGCCGCTTATCTCACTAAGTCACCCCGACGGGGCACAGCTTGAGCGGCTGGTGCCGGGTCGCAATCTGATTGTTCACCGGGGGCTGGAATTTCAGCCGGCCGCTTTTGAAATCTCGCTTCCCGACGACCTCGAAGAGGGCGCTCCGGTGATGAATTGGGCAGCTGATAACACTGACTTGTCTTGTCAGCCTGTTGCGCCACGCGCGCAATAAAATCTATGCTGAGGCGAACATTTCGGACCTGTCGCCGATGGTGAGAGCTTGGCGCAGTGGTGAGCAGGTTATGGATCTGTATCCCGACGATGTGGCCGAAGACAGTGAGAGAGTCCATTTGATGACGGATGTGGAAACTGTCCGCTACACGCGGGACCGGGTTGCGTCAGCTTCCATCGACATTTCCTTTCCGCAATGCTTGGGTAAGATCCGCAGTGCATCGGCGACCGCTGGCAGAACCGTCGATCCTGCCTTTCTATATCTCTATATCTGACGGCTATCCGGTCCTTCAGGGTCGGGGCATTGCCCAGCCATCAGGATATCTCTGAAATTGCCATCAAGATGCGCACCAGCGAACAACTGAACGGGCAGGTCGACAGCTTGAGCGCCATAGTGCTGCAGATGGCCCCGGTTCGGCAGGACTTCACACCTCGCAATTACTGGGGCTTCAAGGGCGCGGCGGCCTACCGGGGGAAGTCGAGTTTGAGCCGATTACCGGCTCGACGGATGGCGCTTGCGTTCTGTTTGACTGGCGCAATACCAGCAACGCCCTGTTCCGCGTCACCAAAATTCCCCTTATCCGAGCTGCCCAGATTGACCCAGAAACCCATGCCTTGACTGGCTTCGCCTAGATTGCCAAGGACATCGTGGTCGTCTCAATGGATACACAAGCGGTGATCGACCTAGGCGCGGCATCTGCGGGGCATGTGCAGACCCAGATTTTTGCCGCCCGCGTGCTCAAGGGCACGGTGCCAATCCCGAAAAATCACCAAGACGACAGTTTTTAGCCGGCCTCAGGCGGCTGACAAAAAGCCGATGGTCCAAAGGGCCGGGGCAATCGGTAGTTCAAATTTGTAGGCAAGGGGAAGACCCGTGACCATGATCGAGCAAAAGGTCCAAGGCATCGCCAATATCTCAACTCTCGGTGGTGCGGCCATTGCGCATATTGAAGCGGACACCAAATTGGCCATCGAAACGGCCTGAGCGGGCGACAATGCTTATCGAGCTGGATTATGGCTTGGGGTCCAAGGATCACATGGTCTATGTTCATTCCCTCAAAGCCTTGTACCGCAAAGGTGATGACCTGGCTGGGTTCTTCGATCTTCACGGAAGGAATTGAAAGCCGCGCGGATGCGCGATTATCGAAGCCAGAAATCCAATTAGGGAGCCATAGTAGGCGAGGGCGGATCAAGAGTTTGTGCCGTAGCGCCAGGCCAATCTAGTTCAAGATGTCGGCGACCGCCCCGATCAGATTCAGAACCTTGTGGGTGTCGCGGCTGACCTCATAAATGTAATTGCCAGCACGGAGGTAGTAGCCGTCCGACCTCAATCCCCACCGGCCAGGCGTGTCGACAAGGATGTACTCGTTCAGAATCCGGTCGCCTGTGTTGTAGCGCTTTCTGACTTGCCCGGGAGGGATGCAGCGCGGCGATTTCTTGGCCAGTCCGGGTGGACAGTTCCTAACCGGAGATCCGTAGCGGGTTTCCGGCAGGTGCGCAGGGGCTTGCCGGGTGACTTTGAATTTGTGTTTTCCCTTGGAGTTGCCACTGTCTGCCCAGGCGGCTCCGGACAGCAAAGTAGCACAAAATGCGGCGAAGGCCGCAGTGTAGACCAACATCTTCATCGAGATTACCTCTTTGCGCATAGGACCAGAAGATAGGCCGCGGGGATGTGTAAGTCATTTAGCATGCCTGTGCAGGAGGCCAAGCTGTGCAGAGGAACGTAAGCAGGAAACAGCCAAGGTGCTGCAGGGCATCACCTGTTGGTGGAGATACCTGAACCTCAGCCCTGGATCATGAACTTGTGGCCCAAAGGAGTTGTTGACGACATCCAACAAAGGAGTCCTGCAGGGACTGTCGATGCGTACTGCCGATGTCAGGAATGCCATCTGCGGCGCGCCTATGGAAACCAAAGGCGCGCCGCGGGGGCCGTTTAGAAGCGCAGCGCGTAGCTGATGCTGGCGATGCCGGTGGGGGCTTTCCGGTAGGCGGACTGGGCCAGTTCGGCGTCCAGGGCAATTTCGGCGCCATTGGTCAGGAAATAGCTGACCCCGGCCGTGGCAAAGGCCCGGGTTTGGTTCAGCACGGTTGGTGCGGCGACGCTGAAGCTGGCCAGACCGGGGATCAAGCTGGTGCCGGTCACCGAATCTTCACTGCGGTTCAGGTCGTGTGCGGCACCGATGCCAAAGCGCAGGCTGGTGTTGGCTGAAGCCCGCAGCTCACCGTTGAACCCCAAAGTGGCGGTGGTCACCTCTGATGTATAGGCGTCAAAGCTGGCCGGGAAGCTGACGCTGCCACTCTCGGTATAGGCGCTGCGGGTGGTTCTGGCGTTCTCGACCCGCAGGTAGGGGGTGAGCAGCGCAAAGCCCTGATCAAAGCCATAGCCGATTTCGCCGCGCGCTGCGGTGGTGGTAAGGCTGGCGTTGCCGCTGCCGGACTCGGTGTCGGCCAGGGCGCTGGAGCGGCTGATGTCGGCATCGCCGCCAGAGCGCGCCACGGCCAGACGCCAGGTCAGGCCGGTGTTGCCGGCACTGTTTGACCGCAGGCTGAAACCGATGGCGGTTTGGTCGCCGCTCAGGTCAAGCCCGTCGAGCCCGCGCAGCTCTCCCAGGCCGGAGACAAAGCCGTTAAGGGTGAGGCTGTCGCTGAGCCCCAGAGCAGCGGTGATGCCGCCGAAGTGCTGCTGGCCGGTGCCGGAAACATCCGCCAATCCAGCCTCAAGCCTCAAGCCTCAGCGCCATTGGCAGGGTTGCGGGGCCATCCGCCGTGGTCGCGGCCGGGCGGTTCACTGTCAGCTCGCGGTTGAGGCTAAAATTCATCACCGCGTTGCGCATGCCAACCGCTGCCGCCTGATCTGCCGCACTTTGACCAATCGCTATCTGGGAATTGAGCAGATCCAGCATTGTGCTGTGGTAGGTGAAGGCACGGTCGTCGCCGAATGAATCGGCGTAGCCGACGGTCACATACCCGTCAGCACTGACGCCGAATGCCCTTGATACGGTGCCGCCAGTCAAAGTGCCGAGGCTGACCATGCCGCTGCCCGCGTCCCAGCGAAATGCATTCAAGCCGACGCCTGAATGGCTTTGAGCCACGATCACAGAGCCATCGGCGCTGACGCCGGCGGCTATCGAATAACTGCCGCCGGTCGAGGTGCCAAGGTCGACCATACCATTGGCCGCATCCCAGCGAAACGCACGGGTGCCGACGGATGATCCGCTTTGACCCACGACCACAGCGCCATCGGCGCTGACGCCGTGGGCTTTCGAGGAGAAGCCGCTGCCCAAGGCGCCGAGGTCGGTCATCATCTCCTGAGCGTTGGCGGCGCTGGCAACGCCGATGGCGGTGGTGGTCAGCAGAAAAATACCAGAGAAAGAATTGCGTTTGGGGAAAATTGATTGATCGTGCATTTATGTCTCCATTTCTACGGTGACATGCGCGCATAGATGCTAAGGGTGAGTTACTTAAGTGATTGTTTTTGATTTTAAATTCAAGGGTGTAGCCGGGTTTGGGTGCAGCGTGGGGATGTGCGGATAACGCGCCGGAGGGCAGGCCCTCAATCGTTCCACATTGCGGTCCGCCAGACTGCCCTGTCGGCTTGTTTCAGCCGCGAAGCACCGTTGCGGCCCTGCGCACGAAGGGCATCAATACCGGGGCCGCCGATCCGTGCAGCAATTTATTGGATGCACAAGCCCGTAAGCTGCCCGTTCTGCTGCGCGCTGTGCCGCATTATTTTAATACCGACAGCGAGATCACGCAATTAGCGGCCGCAATCAAAGTATTGAAATGAATGCAGTTCCGACCAAATGCGTGATTTTTATGAATTCTTTGCTGGGTGATTAAGATTCTACTAGCTTGAAATTGATATAAGAGTTGAAAATGCCCGTTTATCTAAAAATTTAAAGAGAGGGCATTATGTGAATTTTTGTAATAAATTTACATCTATTACAACCCTGGCCTTTGTTGCGACCACTGGCGCGACAATGGTCGCCGCTGAAACCACGCTGGAAATTGTCAAAGAACGTGGCCATGTGCGCTGCCAGGTTGGGCCGCCATCGCCCGGCTATTACAACCTTGATTCCGATGGCAATTGGTACGGTCTTGATGTTGCGGTTTGTCAGGCCGTCGCCTCGGCAGTCTTTGGCAGCAAAGCTGCGCTCGAAATTCAGTCGGTCAGCTCTCAGGCGCGCTTTACCGCGCTGGCCAACGGTGAAAGCGATCTGCTGTCGCGTACCGCTACCTGGACCATGACCTGTGACACTCAGCTGGGCATCGACTTTCTGTCCCCCAACTTTTACGACGGTCAGGGCTTTACCGTGCGTGCCGACAGCGGCATCACCAGCGCCATGGAACTGGGCGGCGCCAAGGTCTGTGTGACCACCGGCACCACCACCGAGCTGAACCTGACCGACTTTAGCCGCTCGAACGATCTGGGCATCAGCAACGTCACGTTTGAAGACTACAACGTGCGCGATGACACCTATCTGAACGGTGGCTGTGATGCGGTGACCGGCGACAAATCGTCGATGGCGGGCAACATTGCTTCGTTCCCGGTGCCTGGCGATCACATGATCCTGCCTGAGACCCTGCCCAAAGAGCCGCTGGCCGCTGCTGTGCGTCATGGCGACAGCCAATGGCGTGACGTGGTTCAGTAGAGCATCTTTGCTCTGGTCAACGCCGAAGAGCTGGGCATCACCAAGGCCAATGTTGATGACATGCGTTCAAGCTCGAAAGATCCAAACGTGCTGCGCATGTTGGGGGCTGAGGGCAACCTGCACGACGGTCTGGGTCTGGACAAAGACTGGGCCTACAACATCATCAAGAACGTCGGCAACTACGGCGAAATCTATGAAGCCTATATGGGCGGTGGCGAACAGGGTATCGGCATCGAACGGGCCGGTTCTTTGAATGCACTGTGGACCGATGGCGGCCTGATGTATTCGCCTCCTATGCGTTAAACCAATTGGGTGCCGGGCTGAATTGGCCCGGCACCATCGTTTTAAGCTGGCGCTAAAGTTCAGCGAAAACAACAACAGCGGGGTGATGGATGTGACGGACGAGACTCGAGGAGTGCGCGTGCGACCAAAGGAGGAATTCAATTTCTTCCAGGATAAGCGGGTGCGATCTGGGTTCTACCAGATCCTGACGGCCGCAATTGTTGGCTGGCTGGCTGGCTGGCTGGCTGGCTTGGTATCTGGTTTCGAACACCGCCCATAACCTTGAAGTGCGGGGGATGAACACCGGCTTTGGCTTCATCGATTCCTCGGCTGGGTTTGATACTGATTTCAAACTGATCGACTATACGCCGGGCATTGGCACCTATGGTCAGATTTTCCTGATCGGTATTCTGAACACCTTGCTGGTGTCGTTTATGGCGATCATTTTCAGCACTGTTCTTGGATTTTTTGTCGGCGTTATGCGCCTGTCACACAACTGGCTGGTGGCCAAAGTCGCACTGGCCTATGTCGAGATATTCCGTAATGTTCCGCTGCTGATCCAGATTGTCTTTTGGTATATTGGCGTGTTTAGCCTGCTGCCCGTGGTCAAGAAATCGCTGGATCTCTTGTTTGGCACCGGCAACCTGATCCTGAACAATCGCGGGTTTTATCTGTCAACGCCGATCCCGGGAGATCTGTTCTGGATGACCTCGGTGACCTTTGTTGGCGCTGTCATTGGTGCCGTTCTTTACCGCCGCCGTGCCCGGAAAATTCAGGACTCCACTGGCCAACAGACCAAAACACTGCTGCCGTCACTGGCGGCAATTATCGGCCTGCCACTGGTGGTCTATTATCTGACCGGACAGCCCTTGGCTTGGGATGTTCCGATGCTGAAGGGGTTCAATTTTGTCGGAGATACCTCGGTGCCGCCGTCGTTCCTGGCCTTGCTGGTTGCCCTTAGCATCTATCATGCCGCCCATATCGCCGAGTCGGTGCGCGCCGGGATTTTATCCGTCAACCGGGGTCAGCAGGATGCCGGGATGGGTATTGGTCTGAAACCGGGCAAGGTGATGCGTTTGGTAATCATTCCGCAGGCGATGCCCGCGATTGTGCCGCCGCTCATTTCAAACTGGATGAACACGGTGAAAAACTCGTCTTTGGCGATTGCTATCGGCTATCCGGATGTGGTGTCGCTGTTTATGCAAACCGCGCTGAACCAGGCCGGCTATGCGGTTGAAATGGTCGGCATGACGATGGCGTTCTATATGTTGGTCAGCCTGACAATTTCGTTTTTCCTGAACATCTATAATAAACGTGTCCAGTTGGTGGAGCGCTAATCATGGCCATTGTAAACACACAAAGATCTCCCGACCGTCCGGCGCCGATTTCAGAAACATCGGTGGTCGGTTGGCTGCAGCGCAATCTGTTCAGTTCGGTGTTCAATACGCTGCTGACCATTTTCATGCTGTTCATCATTTATCTGGCCGTCAAAGGCATTCTGGTCTGGGGTCTGTTTGACGCCACCTTTATCGCCGAGAACCGGCGCGAATGTTATGACAAAAGCCTGACAGGGGCCTGTTGGGCGGGTGTTATCGACTGGCTGGATAACATCTTTTACGGCCGTTATCCGCGCGACCAAATCTGGCGGATAAATGCTGGTGGCCTGCTCCTGGTGCTGTGGATGCTGCCGATGTGGCTGCCGCGTGTCCGGGGCAAAGTGCTGGTCGGGGCCACGGTGGTGGTGTTCTATCCGTTCCTGGCTGGCTATATGTTCTCTGGTGGCGAAATGGGCATGCTTACGCAGATCATGGCCAGCGGCGCGATAGTGTCTTTTGCTCTCATCATGGCAAATATGCTGGTTGGGCTGTGCAAGGACATGGGGCTGAACAGCTTTGTTCTTGAGGTTTTCGGCAAATCCAAAGCGGCGGACAAAACCCAGCGTAATCTGCTGTTGGCACTGGTGGCGGCGCTGTTTGTGCCGGCCTATCTCTGGCTGTCAACCTGGGCACTTGAAGTGATCTCCTGGACCAAATGGGGCGGCTTGTTCCTGACCCTGGTGATTTCCGGTATCGGCATCGCTTCGTCGCTTCCGGGTGGGATATTGCTGGCACTGGGGCGGCGCAGTGAACTGCCGGTGGTGCGGGTGCTGTCCACCGGCTTTATCGAAGTGTTCCGGTCGGTGCCGCTGATCACCGTGTTGTTCATGGCCACCACCATGTTCCCGTTGTTCATGCCCGAAGGCTTTGTTCTGAACAAGCTGACGCAGGTGATCATCGCGGTGATCCTGTTCAACGCCTGTTACATGGCTGAAATCGTACGGGCCGGCCTGCAAGCCATCCCCAAGGGACAGTTTGAGGGCGCGCATACCATCGGTCTTGGCTATTGGGGAACCATGGGGCTGATCATCATGCCTCAGGCGCTGAAACACATGATCCCGAACATTGTTGGCAATCTGATTGGCCTGCTGAAAGACACCACGCTGGTGTCGATCATCGGACTGTTCGACCTGCTGGGCATGTTGCGGTCAATCTCCAAGGATGTGCCCTGGCTTGGCCTGCATAAAGAACCGCTGATCTTTGGCGCCGTCCTGTTTTTTATCATCTGCTTCTCAATGTCCAAATACAGCCGGCATCTCGAAGTGAAACTGTCCGCTGGCGAAAAGCATTGAGTGAAGGAATAGATTTATGAGCGACACACAAATCAACGGCCAACTGGCGTTTGCTGCCTCCTCCGAGGTGATGATCGACGTCAATAAGATGAACAAATGGTATGGCAGTTTCCATGTGTTGAAAGACATTGATCTGGTGGTACACAAAGGCGAGCGTTTTGTGATTTGCGGACCTTCGGGGTCGGGGAAATCCACCCTGATCCGCTGCATCAATGCACTGGAAGACCATCAGGAAGGCGACATCATCGTTGATGGGATCAAGCTGGGCAAAAACTTGAAGAACCTGGATCACATCCGCACCGAAGTCGGCATGGTGTTCCAGAATTTCAACCTGTTCCCGCATCTCACCATCCTTGAAAACCTGACCCTTGGTCCGATCTGGGTGCGCAAAATGCCCAAAGCCGAAGCGATTGAAACCGCAATGATGTATCTGGAGCGGGTCAAGATCCCCGAACAGGCCGACAAATACCCCGGTCAAATGTCGGGCGGTCAACAACAGCGGGTGGCGATTGCCCGCTTCCTTTGCATGAACCCAAAAATCATGCTGTTTGACGAACCAACTTCGGCGCTTGATCCAGAAATGATCAAAGAGGTGCTCGACGTGATGGTTGAACTGGCCGAGACCGGCATGACTATGGTTGTGGTCACCCATGAGATGGGCTTTGCCAAAACCATCGCCGATGAGGTGATTTTCATGGACGAGGGCGACATCGTAGAACGCAACAAGCCAACCGTATTCTTTGATCATCCCGAACACGAACGGACGCAGAAATTCCTCAGCCAAATTCTGTAGGGCTGAGGATCATATTCGCCAGTTGTTCGGTATAATACGGCGCCCGCAGATAGCCGTCAGACCCGTGCCCCAGCGAATGGAACAGCTTGCGGTCATCGACCCAACTGACCTGCGGCAGATGCGAGGCCCAGGTGATTTTGTCGCTCAACGCAGGTTCCAACCCGCGCAATTGGGGCGCAGACAGGCCTTCTACCTGCCAGCCCGCCGCCATTCGGGCATCATGGTCGTAGCGCACGGCCTGCTCGGTTTCGGCATGGGCGATACGCAACTGGCCCCGGGTCTGAAAATCCACATCAAGCCCGGAACAGTCCTCGATCTCTTTCACGAATTGTGGCCAGTCCTGCAGCGATTTCCATTCAACCTGCGCGGTCTCTGACTTGGTCAGCGTCGGCTCCAAATAGCCGGCTGCAGCCCAGCTGGCCCCCTGGCCAATAGCCGCACGCTCGACCACCGTAACGGCCTGTCCGGCGGACAACAGCCTGAAAGCTAATGAAAGCCCGATGACACCACCACCAATATTTATTATCACTCATTCCGCCTTTGGTCATTCGGGGCTTGCATTGATTGTTTCAATTGGCACTATCGATAATGGATAATCAAAAATTATTCGTCTGGACGATGCAATGCCTACCAGTTTCTTCGCCGCCCCAGGCCGTTTTTTTCGTGGAAACCTCCACGCCCATTCAACAAAATCCGATGGTGCGCTTGAGCCCGCCGAGGTGTGTCGCCGTTATCAGGCCGAAGGTTATGATTTTATCGCGATGACGGACCATTTTGTTGGATTGTTTGACTACCCGATCACCGACACCACCAACTGTCGCAACAAAGATTTCACCACTTTGTTCGGGGCGGAACTCCACACCGGGTCAATGGAAAACGGTAATCTCTGGCATATTGTGGCGGTGGGCTTGCCGTTGGACTTCACCCCGCCGGATGCGCCGCATTTCAAGGCAATCGAAGGCTCCGAAACCGGTGCGTCGCTGGCCAAACGGGCGCGCGCTGCCGGCGCGTTTGTCGCAATTGCCCATCCGCATTGGTCGGGGATGACCCTTGGTGATGCCCTATCGATTGACGCCGCCCATGCGGTTGAAGTTTATAACTACGGCTGCATTGTGGATAATGATCGCGGCGAGGGGTTTCTGACGCTTGAGCAATTGTTGAATACGGATCGACGCCTCAATCTGATTGCGACCGACGACTCCCACTTCAATACACCGGATCATTTTGGCGGTTGGGTCATGGTCAAGGCCACCGAGAACACTCCTGAGGCGTTACTTGCAGCCCTAAAAGCCGGTGATTTTTATGCCAGCACAGGGCCGCAAATTGATGACATTCGTGTTTCTGATGACAGCGTTGAAATTGAATGCAGCGCGGCGACAACCATCATCATGATGGGGCAGGGTTCATCCATGGCGACGTTGCATGGGACGTCAATGACAAAGGTCACGCTTTCGCGTGAGCGTTTGAAAGAATCCCCCTGGGTCCGGATTGTGGTTATTGATCGCGCCGGCAAGCGCGCCTGGTCAAACCCGATTTGGCCCGATTTGGCCCGATTTGGCCCGATTTGGCCCGATTTGGCCCGACTAGAGTTGGGCTGACTATACCGCGCCGGTTTTCTCAAAGCCCCATTGGGTGTTGCCGCTGTCTCGGTACTACTGGACGCAGGACGCAAGGGTGGGGGGCACGGCTGTAAGCCTGTACAAGCCTGTGGCGGCCTCTTGCTTTTTGATGTGTTTTGCCGGTAATGGACCGATAGTCGCCGGATTGAACACGTGATGAAACCTGCACTGTGTCACCTTTGGGACAGCGCATTTGTTTGCGCCGCCGCCAGAGAGAGAAATTGTCAGGGCAGCCACCCGGACCGTGCGCGATTTGTTACCGGATTGCGGGGCCACGTAAAACATACCCGCTAAAGAGGTCAGGATGTGAAGGACCCCCTTTTCGCTTGGCCGGATTGGGGTTTTTTATTGCGCAACAGGCGCAGAAGGACATGTGATGAGCGAGAGCTGGAACAAAGCCACCAAAATGGTGCACGGTGGCACCCGCCGCAGTCAGTACAACGAGGTCAGCGAGGCGATCTTCCTGACGCAGGGGTTCGTCTATGAGACGGCTGAACAGGCCGAAGCGCGGTTCATCGAGTTAGGCCCGGACGAGTTCATTTACGCCCGCTACGGCAATCCGACTGTTGCCATGTTCGAAGACCGTATTGCCGCCCTGGAAGGCGCCGAAGATGCCTTTGCCACGGCCTCCGGCATGGCGGCGGTCAACGGGGCGCTGTGCGCGCTGCTTAAGGCCGGGGATCACGTGGTGTCAGCCAGGGCGCTGTTTGGCTCCTGCCTGTATATCCTGGAAAACATTCTGGCCGAGTTTGGCGTTGAGATCACTTTGGTGGATGGCACCGATCTGGACCAGTGGCGCGCCGCCATGCGCCCTGACACCAAGGCGGTGTTCTTTGAATCCATGTCGAACCCAACACTGGAAGTGATCGACATCGCCGCGGTGGCCGAGATCGCCCATGGTGTCGGAGCCACCGTGGTGGTCGATAATGTGTTCTCCACCCCGGTGTTCTCCAACGCCATTGCCCAGGGGGCTGATGTGGTGATCTATTCTGCCACCAAACATATCGACGGTCAGGGTCGCGCCCTTGGGGGAGTGGTGCTGGGCACCAAAGACTTCATCCGTGGCACCCTTGAGCCCTATATGAAACACACCGGCGGATCGCTTAGCCCGTTCAACGCCTGGGTGCTGCTCAAGGGGTTGGAAACCATTACACTGCGGGTCAAGGCTCAGGCCGAAAGCGCGCTGAAAATTGCCGCCGCTTTGGAGGGCCACGTGGCATTGGCCCGCACCATCTATCCGGGGCTGCCGGGACATGCGCAGCACGCTCTGGTGCAACGCCAGTTGGGCGGCAAAGGCGGCACCGTTTTGTCGCTGGATTTGAAGCAGGGCAAAGAGGCCGCCTTCAGATTCCTCAATGCGCTGACCATCGCGGTGATCTCGAACAATCTTGGCGACGCCAAATCCATTGCCACCCACCCGGCAACCACCACCCATCAGCGGCTGCCAGAGGCTCAAAAAGAAGACTTGGGCATTACACCGGGACTGGTGCGGTTCTCGGTCGGGCTTGAGGATGCAGATGATTTGATTGCGGATTTGCTGCAGGCGCTTGAGGTTGCCCAATAATGACAGCGGCTTCACCTGGTCAAAAATATCCTCGGGGGTGAATTGTCCATCAGGACAAGAGGGGGCAGACAGCCCCCTTTTTCCCCGGCAGACCAGATGGGCGGCTGATTTGATGCCGCAGCTGCCGCAATTGACGCATCTGTTTTGTGTTTTCTTGACTAAAGGGGTACATAACACTCTAGTTGCGCCCCCGCACCTGCCGCCACGAAGGAATATGTGCTGATGAATATCCACTCGGGTGAAACGGACAATACACCAGACCGTGACGCACCGGACCGCGACACACCAGACCGTGACGCCGCCTCTGAGGCCCTTGAGCTGTTGCGACGCTGGGCTGCAAGCGCCACCTCCATCGAGATTGCCCAGCTGGATCCGGCAGTGGCACGGTTGCTGCCGGGGCGCGAGATGGGCAACTATCCCGACCTGTGCCGCCATTACCCTGAGGATTTCAAATCTGACGAGGCGTACCGCGCGACCTTGCCCGACCTGCAGAACGGGCCGGCCAGCCTGATCCGCGGCGCCCGGCAGCAGATCCAACATGTGGGCATCTCCAATTTCCGGTTGCCGATCCGGTTCCATACCCGCGACGGTAGTGATCTGACGTTGGAAACCTCGATCACCGGGACCGTGAGCCTGGAGGGCGAGAAAAAGGGCATCAATATGTCCCGGATCATGCGCAGCTTTTATAAGCACGCGGACAGAACATTTAGTTTTGAGGTGATGGCGGCGGCACTGGATGATTACCTGGTCGACCTCGACAGCCCGGATGCGCGCATCCAGATGCGGTTCTCGTTTCCGGCACGGGTGAGCAGTCTGCGCTCGGGTCTGTCCGGCTATCAATATTACGATATCACGCTCGAGCTGGTTGATCACGATGGCCTGCGCGAAAAGATTATCCACCTAGATTATGTCTATTCCTCCACCTGCCCCTGCTCGCTGGAGCTCAGCGAACACGCCCGCTCAACCCGAGGTCAATTGGCGACACCACATTCCCAGCGGTCGGTGGCACGGCTGTCGGTGCAGGTAAAGCCGGATGGGGACTGTCTTTGGTTTGAGGATCTCATCGACCATTGTCGCCGGGCGGTGCCAACAGAAACGCAGGTGATGGTCAAGCGCGAGGATGAACAGGCCTTTGCCGAGCTCAACGCCGCCAATCCGATTTTTGTTGAAGATGCTGCGCGACTGTTCTGCGAAGCCCTGCAAAGTGACCCGCGCATTGGCGACTTTCGAGTGCTGGCCAGCCATCAGGAAAGCCTGCACAGCCATGACGCCGTAAGTGTACTGACCAGCGGCCCCAGTTTTGTGTCCCGCAGTCTTGATCCACAGTTGTTCTCATCGCTGATCCACCGAGGTTGAATGTGGTAATGTGGAGGCTCCGGTCACTGATCTGAGCCACTGCGGCTTGTCCATATCCGCAACCCAACAACTCCCGCCCGTCACCGGTCTCCTTTCGGAAGCCCGTCTCCCGTTGGGCGTGGCGCCGCGCTATGCGCGGCGCCACGCCCAACCCGGCAAGGGGATCGGCATAGGCCGATGACCGATGCAAGGGGCGGGAGGTTTGCGGTGTCCAGGCCTGTGTTTGACTGCACCAATCGGGGGCGAGATCTGTCGGGAACACTCCCTTTGGCTTGACAGTGGACGGTCCGCAAGCCAAGCCTGCGCGTCATGTTAGATCTTCGCCCTGTTGGATATGTCATCGGCCTGCTGGTCGCCATTTTGGGCGTGACCATGCTGTTTCCCTTGCTGATTGACCTCAGGGACGGGCAGGGCGAATGGCCGGTCTTTCTGCAAAGTGCTGTGTTCACGGTGCTGACGGGCGGGCTGATTGCGCTGAGTTGTGCCAATGGGGTGCGCGAGGGTCTGACCATTCAGCAAACCTTTTTACTGACCACGGGGGTGTGGCTGGCATTGCCGTTGTTTGGCGCCTTGCCGTTTGTGCTGGGCGCCACCGAGTTGCGCTTTGTGGATGCTTTTTTTGAGGCGATGTCCGGTTTGACCACCACCGGCTCGACGGTTGTTGCCGGGCTGGACGATCTGCCACGGGGAATCCTGTTGTGGCGGGGCATTCTGCAGTGGCTGGGCGGCATTGGTATCATTGTTGTCGCCATGGTGTTCCTGCCGGAACTGCGGGTCGGCGGTATGCAGATTTTCCGCTCCGAAGGCTTTGACACCTTTGGCAAAATCCTACCGCGGGCGACCGAGATATCGTCACGGATTTCGGTGATCTATGTGACCCTGACTACGATCTGTGCGCTGGCCTATGCGGCCACCGGGATGCAGGCGTTTGATGCGGTGGTGCATGCGATGACCACTGTGGCAACCGGTGGCTTTGCCAATTACGATGCCTCGTTTGCCGCCTTCTCCGATCAGACCAAATATGTTGCCGTGGTGTTCATGCTGCTGGCGGCGCTGCCCTTTGTGCGCTTTGTGCAATTGACGGCAGGCCATACCCAGCCGCTGTTGCACGACAGTCAGATCCGCAGTTTTTTTGCCACCGGCATGGTATTGGTTCTGCTGCTGACGCTCTGGAATATGAACCAAATCAGCCAGTCTGAGGTCGGGTTCCGCGAGACCCTGTTCAACACGGTGTCGCTGTTGACCGGCACCGGCTATGCCAGCGCCAATTATATGACATGGGGTGGGTTTCCGGTCACCGTGTTGTTCTTTACCGGGCTGATTGGAGGCTGTGCCGGCTCGACGGCCTGTTCGATCAAGATATTCAGGTATCAGTTGCTGTTTGCATCGATCAAAGCCCAGATCCAGCGTATTCGATCCCCGCATGGCGTGTTCACGCCGCGGTATGCCGGGCGGGCTGTGGGCCCGGATGTTCTCAGCTCGGTGATATCCTTCTTTGTGTTTTTCATTGTCACCATCGGAATTGTGGCCTGGGGGCTGGCCCTGACCGGGCTGGATTTCACCACCTCGGTGTCGGGCGCAGCTACGGCTGTCGCCAATATTGGTCCGGGGCTGGGCAGTATTATTGGTCCCGCCGGTAATTTCGCCGGGCTGAATGACGCTGCCAAGTGGATTCTGATATCGGCCATGTTGATTGGCCGACTGGAGCTGATGGCAGTCTATGTTCTGTTCACTATCCGCTTTTGGAGGGCCTGAAATCCCCCGTATGGACGTGCGGCAGTGGTGCGTGCAAGCACGCACCCTACACAGCTATTTGCCGGTCATCAGGCTATTGGGGATTTCGAAACGTTCTGCCGGTGTGATGTGCACGATGGTGGAATTGGCTAGAGTCTTCGACGCCATTGAGCCGGTGCTGTCTGTGGCGGTGACTTTGCCGTCGGTCACGTAGAGATACCGCACTTGCCCACCTGGAAGCAGCACGCGCAGGGTGACTGAGCCATCGTCCTTGGGCAGAATTTCAACCGGGCAGCTGGAGTTTGGCTGACCGTCCCTGGCGGCGCAATCAATGTGACTAAGGGAGCGGGTGCCGTCGGTGCCAGCGATTTTGGCGCTTTCGGCAAATCCCGACAGGGGCATCAAAGCCGCACAGGCCAACAGGGCAATAAACCGCATGAAAATTCCTTTCAGAGATATGGTTTAGGCGGAGTTTCGCACCGGCTCACCGGGCTGTAAACCCGTCGAATGCTGGGATGGCGGCCTGCGTTGGGGACCCGAGGCACTGCGGCGGCTCTTGCTCTTGCACCTTGCTCTTGCACCATGGCTCGCTTATGACGCGGGAGATCGAAAACAGCCAGCGCCCGGAGAATGTCCCCATGCCGGTACTTGTGATGAAATTCGGCGGCACCTCGGTCGCCAACCTGGACCGCATTCGCCGGGCCGCCAAGCGCGTCGGAGTCGAAGTGGCCAAGGGCTATGATGTCATCGTCATCGTCTCGGCGATGTCCGGCAAGACCAATGAAATGGTCGGTTGGGTCGAAGAGACCTCGCCGCTGTTTGACGCCCGCGAATATGACGCGGTGGTGTCCTCGGGGGAGGCCGTCACCGCGGGCCTGATGGCGCTGACGCTGCAGGAAATGGATGTGCCGGCGCGCAGCTGGCAGGGCTGGCAAGTGCCGTTGCAGACCACCAGCGCCCACAGTCAGGCGCGGATCGAAGAGATCGGCACCAAAAACATCAACCAGAAGTTCGGTGAGGGCATGAAGGTCGCCGTGGTCGCGGGATTTCAGGGCATTAGCCCCGAAGGCCGGATCACCACTTTGGGCCGCGGCGGATCGGATACCACGGCGGTGGCCTTTGCCGCCGCGTTCGACGCCGTGCGCTGCGACATCTATACCGATGTGGATGGGGTCTATACCACCGACCCGCGTATCTGCGACAAGGCGCGCAAACTGGACAAGATCTCCTATGAGGAGATGCTGGAACTGGCCTCGCTGGGTGCCAAAGTGCTGCAGACCCGATCCGTCGAGCTGGCAATGCGCTTTAAGGTGAAGCTGCGTGTGTTGAGCAGTTTTGAAGAACAATGTGATGAGGCGGGCACGCTGGTCTGCGCCGAGGAGGAAATCATGGAATCCAATGCAGTGGCCGGTGTGGCCTATTCCCGCGACGAAGCAAAGCTGACCCTGTTGTCGGTTGCCGACCGTCCCGGCATTGCCGCCATCATCTTCAATTCGCTCTCCGAGGGCGGTGTCAACGTCGATATGATCGTGCAGAACATCTCAGAAGATGGCCGCACCGACATGACGTTCTCATGCCCGACCGATCAGGTGGCCCGGGCCGAGCAGGCGCTGTTGAAGACCAAGGGCGCGGGCGATCTGAACTACGCCGAATTGGTGGCCGACAAGGACGTTGCCAAGATTTCGGTGGTGGGTATCGGAATGCGCTCGCAATCGGGTGTTGCGGCAAAGATGTTCAAAGTGCTGTCGGATGAGGGCATCAACATCAAGGTGATCACCACCTCCGAGATCAAAATTTCCGTGCTGATTGACCGGAAATACATGGAACTTGCGGTCCAAGCATTGCATGATGCCTTTGATCTGGACAAGGTTGCCTGACTCTCTACGGCAACCTGACACCCGTATTGCGTGAACAGGGATTATGGCGGACAGTACTGAATCTGAAAGCCGCAAACTGCTTATGCGGCTGCGTGAGGCAATGGCTGGCGATGACGCCGGCCAGGCCCGTCTTGATAAAATCACCCATCTGATTGCCGATAGCATGGGCACCGAGGTGTGCTCGGTCTATTTGTTCCGTGACGACGAGACGCTTGAGCTCTGCGCGACCGAGGGTTTGAACACAGAATCCGTGCACCAGACCCGGATGCGGATGGGCGAGGGGCTGGTTGGCCGGGTGGCCAAATACGGCAAGGTGGTGAACACGCCGGATGCGCCAAGCGCCAAGGGGTTCCGCTATATGCCGGAAACTGGCGAGGAGCGGTTTTCCTCGTTCCTGGGGGTTCCGGTGCAGCGGCTGGGCGAAAAGCTCGGCGTACTGGTGGTGCAGTCGCGCGAACAGCGTGAGTTCACTGCCGATGAGGTCTATGGGCTGGAAGTGGTGGCCATGGTCATCGCAGAAATGACCGAGCTGGGGGCCTTTGTCGGCGAGGGCGCGGCGCTGTCACCATTGCACCAGCAAGCGGTACTGCTGCGGGGCACCTCGGCCCAGGAAGGCTCTGCCGAGGGGCATGTCTGGCTGCACGAACCACGGGTGGTGATTACCAATCCAATTGCCGATGATCCGCACCGCGAGTTGGAGCGTCTGAACGAGGCGGTGGACGAGCTGCGGGTGGGTGTCGACAAGATGCTGGAAATGTCGCTGGACGGCGACAAGGAACAGATGCAGGTGCTTGAGGCCTATCGCATGTTTGCCAATTCCAAGGGGTGGATGCGGCGCATGGAGGAGGATATCGCCCGTGGTCTAAGTGCCGAAGCCGCTGTTGAAAAAGAACAATCTCAGGCCCGCGCTCGTATGAGCCAGGTTCAGGATTCCTATCTGCGCGAGCGGTTGAGCGATCTGGATGATCTGTCGAACCGGCTGTTGCGGATTCTGACCGGGCAGGGGGCGACCTCCAGTGCTGACCTGCCGACCGATCCGATCCTGGTGGCGCGCAATATCGGCCCCGGCGATCTGCTGGAATATGGCCGCAGCCTGCGCGGCGTCGTGCTAGAGGAAGGCTCGGTGGGCAGCCATGCGGCGATTGTTGCGCGCGCCCTGGCTATTCCCTTGATCGTGAACGCCAAACGGATCACCACCGAGGCGCTGAATGGCGACCATATCATGGTGGATGGGGATCAGGGGCTGGTGCACCTGCGCCCGGAAGACATGGTCTCAGCGGCGTTTCGCGACAAGATGGCGATGCAGGCCAAGGCGCAGGAACGCTATTCCTCCATTCGCGACCGCCCGGCGGTGACCACAGACGGACAAACCGTCGCGCTGATGATGAACGCCGGATTGATGGCGGATCTGCCGTCACTGGACAGCTCGGGCGCCGAGGGTGTGGGATTGTTCCGGACTGAACTCCAATTCCTGGTGCGCAATAAAATGCCCAAGCGCACGGAATTGGCGGTGTTGTACAAGCGGGTTCTGGACGCCGGCCATGGCAAGCCGGTGGTGTTTAGGACCTTGGACATCGGCTCGGACAAGGTGTTGCCCTATATGAAGCCCACGGATGAGCCCAACCCGGCGATGGGCTGGCGGGCGATCCGAGTGGGGCTGGACAAGCCCGGGGTGATGCGGATGCAGCTGCAGGCGCTGATGCGGGCCGCTGATGGTCGCCCGTTAACCATCATGTTCCCGTTTGTGGCACAGTTCGAAGAATACCGGGCGGCGCGCGCCGAGGTGGAAAAGACATTGGAGCGCGAACGCCGTCTGGGTCATCGCCTGCCCGAAGCTCTGGACGTGGGGGCGATGCTGGAAACACCGTCGCTGGCCTTTGCACCGCAAAAGTTTTTTGAAGAAGTTGGGTTCCTGTCGATTGGCGGCAATGATCTGAAGCAGTTCTTTTTTGCGGCCGACCGCGAGAACGAGCGGGTGCGCAAACGCTATGACACGCTGAATGTCAGTTTTCTGAGCCTGATCGAACGTATCGTCGAGCGCTGTGACACGAGCAACACGCCGCTGAGTTTCTGCGGCGAGGATGCGGGGCGTCCGATCGAGGCGGTCTGCCTGGCCGCCATTGGGGTCCGCACCCTGTCGATGCGACCGGCCTCAATCGGGCCGGTGAAATCCCTGTTGCTGCGGGTGGACCTGGGCGCATTGCGCAAGATCATCGCAGATGCCCGCCACCGCGGCGATCAATCGGTCCGCCCGGCCGTGATGGACTATCTACGGGATCTTGGAGATCCCGGCTCCTGAGCGCTGCCGAGAGGCCGTTTTCACTGCAAATTTTCACCGCAAATCCCATCAAGGAAAGCCAGCGAAAATCGCCAATTTTGCGCCTTTTTGGCTGGGAAAATCCCAGATCTCGGCAAGACCGACTGTCATTTCTCAATTTATTTTATGTGTATCATGGATGGTATTGGCAATTTTATTTCCCTTATGTGACATTTCCTCCGATTTCGTGATGGCGTCGATATAGTGCCGATAAGGTGCTGGATTGACGCCATCCACAAGGGGCCGACCTGCGGACACCATGAATTGAGTTGCTGATCGGGTTGTTCAATAGTTATCCACATTGACTGTGGTCAATAATTATCTGTTAGTTAAGGATTTTTCGAATTATCCAGGGGTAAGGTTTGGACCAGTTGCCCGAGCGAGCCGAAAATGAATACCTGCGGAGGCACCTGTACATCATTGAAATGACTGAATTTAGTTAAAGTTCAATTATTTTCTGAAAGGCGGCGCCGCTGCGGGCTCCTCAGGTGGCGCCAGCAGCGGGTGCAAATGCCGAAAGCTGCAGCTCCAGCAGTCTTTTGCCATCGCTGAGCAGGAGTGAAGGATCCCGTGTCACCAACAGGCGCAGGACCAGGCTTTGAATGATGCCAAAAATCAACGTGGCGATATCTTGTGGCGCTGTCTCGGCGCAGAGACAACCGCCGGTCTGGGCGTCTTTGACGGCGCTGGTCAGCGCCTTGAAAAACGCCGTCATGCTGGACCGGATCTGCGGCCTGCATCTCGGCCTGCATCTCGGCCTGGGTGATATTGGCGGATATCTGGTCGCTCAGGATCTGTGCCGCCGACCGCCAAATATCATCTTTGCTGGGGAAGTGCTTGTAAATGGCCGGTTGTGTCAGCCCCAGGCGCTTGGCAATCATGCCGGTTGTCACCTGTTCAGGGCCGGCCTCAAAAGGCCAGCGCAAAGGTCGCCTGCATGATGTCAGCCCGGCGCTCCGGTGCCGATTTCCGCATCCTCATTGCTGATCTCTGGTGCCCATCAGTGCCCCCGAGATTGCCGCCCAGACGCCGATCCGCAAGGCCAGCGCGCCGAGTGTCCGCATTTCATAGGCCTGCCCGCGGATCAGCTGATAGCCAAATCCCAGGGCAATCAGGCATGTTGCCAAGGCGATGAAAATGGCCAGTTTTCTGGCCCAGCTGCGGCGCTGCCAAATGCCAATGGCAGCACTGATGTAGAGAAACCCTGCCAGAAAGTTGAACCACAGCACAAAAGGCATGTAGTTGCCTGCCGCTGCTTGCGCCTGAGGCGGGCCAAACAGCACATTTCCCCCCGACATCAGCGTCAGGACGCCAAAAACAAGCGCAAGGATCGCGACGGGTTTCCGCCAGCGGGGTGACGGGGTCAAGCGGGTCTCTGGGGCGGTCATGGTGACGGGTTCTTTCTGGGGTTTGGCCGGGGCGCCAATGGGGAGCCAATGCGGGGTGCAAATTTGGTTATAGAGTTATAACTAACCCCTGTGCGGGTGTTTGCAACCCTTGACTGCCGCATGATGAGATCCCCGCCGTCGTATCACCCCGGAACGGGTCGGCAGCCCCTCCCAAATTCTCTCCCCAAATCAAATCGGTATCAAAGCCGGTTGAAGTCTGACATTGATGGTTTGCAACGGTGGACCGGTGATCTCGGACACCTCGTCAAGGAGAGCCCTGTGCTGGAAGTTTGCGTTGATACGATTGACGGGGTGATGGCGGCGATGCAGGGCGGTGCCGGCCGCGTGGAGCTGTGTTCCTCGCTGTCCGAAGGCGGGCTGACGCCCTCGGCGGGCCTGATGCGTGCCGCCGCAGATTTGCCGATACCCTGTTATGCGATGATCCGGCCGCGAGGGGGGTTGTTTGGGTTTTCGGAGGCCGAAGCCAGGGTCATGCTGGCCGATATTGCCATGGTTCACGAGGCCGGTCTTGCGGGCGTGGTGTTGGGGGCCCAGGCGGAGGATGGCGGTCTGAATATGCCGTTGCTGCGGCGGATGTTGGCTGCGGCCACGGGTTTGGGGACAACCCTGCACCGGGTGATCGACGTGGTGCCCGCGCCCTTGCTGGCCCTGGGTCAGGCAATCGATCTGGGCTTTGACCGGGTATTGACCTCCGGAGCTGAACCCTTTGCACAGGATGGTGCAGAGCTGATCACACAGATGGTGACGCAGGCGGCTGGACGGATTTCGATCATGCCGGGATGTGGCTTAACGGCTGCCAATGTGGCTGCTGTTATGGCCCGCACTGGGGTGCAGGAGGTTCATGCCGCTTGCAATGTCCCAGTGCCCGGAGGGGCGGCCTTTTCGGATTTTGATCCACCGGGGGGGCGCTACCAGACGTCAGAATCGCAGGTGCGGGCGATGGTCAGTCAGATTCCGGGGTGACTCAGGCACTGTGGCAGGTGGCTGTTGGACCTGTCACGGTTTGGTGTCGCCCCTTTGATGGCATATTATGCAACAAAGATGCGGTGGACATAGCGCTGACCATTGGCCAACACAGCAAAACTGAGTGCCGTCGCAAGACAGCTCAATGAACAACCTCGAAAAACGCTAGGATATGAGACACCAGCCGAGCGTTTCAATGCATGTGTTGCGTCGACCCGTTGAAACCGCCGCTGATAGTAACCTTTGCAAAGCTTAGCCGCATTTCACCCTTTTGCACGTGAACAGCCCATTGCTGACTCTCATGGACGGCACAGAGATTGGTGGCAAGAAGTCCTATGTGACTAATGCTTCATTTTAACTCGATCCACAGCTTTGTTTTAAATAAGCACTGACATCAGACAGTCTAGTTAAAGAATTTTCGATAGCCAGTTTACCCACTGGCTTGATCAGGGCTTGGAAGTCTTATTTAGGTCACACTTGACCCGTAAACTTTCGATCTTATTTCCTTGAGCAAAATTGGGTGTAAAATTTATGGGGCACTCAGCAAACAGTATTTCTAACCTTGTCCGTCGAGCGACTTTTCTTGTTTTTGCAATTGCTCTGATTCTTGGATCGGCTACATTTTACTTTTTCTTCAACGCGGCGACGATGCGACATATTGAAGATGAGGCGCGCACGCTTCTGGGCCTAGCAATGGCCTCTCGTACTTATACAATCGAAAATATCACACCGCTTCTCAACCAGCTACCCGACACCGAATTTCATGCGGAACAAGTCCCCTCATTTGCAGCACAAACGATGTTTCGCAGCTTCATTTCAGAGCAAAGTGATTACACCTATCGAGAAGCAGCGCTGAACCCCACCAATCCCATAGATTTAGCAGACCCCTTTGAGGCCGAACTCATTGCAGAATTTCGGCGTGGCGATGATACCAGCGAAGCGAAAGGGATACGCCGCGAGGATGGGTCGGCCATTTTCTACATTGCTCGCCCAATAACGATCACCAACAGTGCATGCCTGTCTTGCCACTCTACGCCAGACGCCGCGCCGCCCGCCATGATCGTACGTTACGGGGATAAGAACGGGTTCGGTTGGAAGCTGAACGAGACGATTGGCATCCAAATTCTAACCGTTCCGATAGACGATGAGTTTCGATCAATTTACGAACTCGTCGCGATCTTTTTTGTCATGCTTGTTTCGTTGTTCCTTGTTGTGTCCTTGATGGTGACATTACCGCTGCAACGCAACGTGATCCAGCCGCTGCGCAATTTGGCAGATGTGGCCGATCGATCAAGTTTGCGGGGCGATGACAGCCCTCTACCCAAAAGCGGCGCGGGTGAAATCCAACAACTATCGGACGCCATATCACGACTGCGCACCAGCCTTAAAGTTTCGATGGATAATTCAGGCAAGCCCAAATGAGCCGTGTGAGCATATCGCTCGTTCTTCTATCCCTATTGGGGTGGCTTGCGTTCTGGACCATTTCCACGCTTGACCTGTTTGAACAAGTACCAGAATTCCGGCAGTTTGCCTTGGGCATGGGATTGACCGTCACTGCAATCACACTCGTTGCAGTGACGGCACGCTTCCTGCTTCAAACCGTTATGAGTGGCGCTTTCCAAGTCAAGCCGAGCGGGCTCGTTTCTGCGATTGTATATTCTGCTCTCTCGCTTATCGCCTGTTTTGCCCTCCTGAGCCGGTTCGGTGTCGACGTGGGCGCTATTCTGACGACGTCTGCCATTGTGGGCGCCGTGATTGGCCTGTCGATGCAGTCAACACTGGGTAGCATCATTGCCGGTATGTCTATGTCAGCAGAACCCTTGCTCAAGATTGGCTCTGCCATTTCATTTGAGAACAAGACGGTTTATATTGAGCAAAAGACTTGGCGCCATGTGGTTGGTCGCAGACTCGACAATATCCGTATTATCATACCGAACTCAATGTTGGCCAATATGCCAATACTTGTGCTGCCAGAAGATGGGCCGACGCGCTTTGATGTCTTTTTGCATTTACCCCCTGATGTCCCGCCACAACAGGTTACCGATCTGTTGTCGCAAGCCTTCACTGACATTGAGCATTTAGACACGACCCGTGCAGTCATGGTCACACCCATCGAGACCCAGCCGGAGTTTGATTCAATTCGGTATCGTATTCGACTGTGGGCGCGGACATATTCACACGTCACGATTCTTCAAGGCGAAGTGCTGCGACGCGCATGGTATGTTCTTGAGCGCGCAAATATTCGTCAGCCACGCAATAAGCTATTTGGTTCGACTAAGCAGATGCAAATCAAAGCCAGTCTCCTCGATAAAATCATCCGCACCGCGCTTCCCGACAATCTGGGCGAATACGCTATTCTAGACATTCGGCAATATAAGTTTGCGCCGTCGGAAGTTTTGAACTTTCCTCAATCTGAACAGGGGCGGTCATTGATAATAGTTCGCGGTCAAGTGCACGAAAATGGCAATCCATATTTAAACCCCATCGAACACGGACGTAGTGCACGGCCTCACCTTCCCACCATGAACGTGCAAGAATTGTCTACATCTGCATCGGTGCGCAAGATAGCAGACCGACTGGCATTGGACGTTGGGCCAGTCGCTGAACAATTGGTACGTGATGCAATGAGGTCATCCAAAGACTTGGATGACCTCCTGTTGACCTTGTCCGCGAGCATTCATGACGAAAGCCGCCGCGCAGCATTCCTCACGTCATCGAAGGGTCTGATCAAGAAAAACATGCGCCAGGGCAAATGGGCCATTTCCCATTTGTCGATCGACGCGTCAGGACGGATGTCGCCGGATCTAGAATTGAGAGCCATTACTGAAGTGCTCGCGGTAACCTTTTCAAAAGAGCTTCAGACGGAAAAAACACCCGAATAGGTGGTCGCCTATGCAACGGGTAGTAATTTGGACCAGATTGCCGTGCGGTTCGGTGTCGAGCGATTGGTTGTCGACCCGGGCGACCCAAAGGCGCTGCCGCCGGTGCCGCCTGTGCTGGAAAGTGACGAGGATTTTCGCCGCCGCATGTTGCTGGCCTTTGAGGGGCTGAGCACCGCTGGCCCTGCCGGAGCCTATATTTTCCACGCGCATAGTCGAGGGCAAGCCCAGCTTACTCTTTGACGGGACCGTCCACTACAACGGCGCTGAGATCCACGAAGGCGCCGATCACTGGGCTGAATACCGCATCTATCTGGACCGACCGATCACCATAGATCAGGCCGCCCAGGTGCGCGAGATCCTGGCCAATGTTGCCCCGGCGCGCTGCCATCTTAAGGGCCTGTACTTCACCCAAGCCGCCCACCGTTACAACGCCGCCATCATACGTGATGGTACCTACACTCGTGGAGTTATCCAATGACCAACCTGCCAGAGGTCGCCGAGCGCACCGCCTGGCTGAAGGCGCAGATCGCGGCCGCCGTGGCCACTGTGATCAGCACCGGAACCGGGTTGAACGGCGGCGGTGCCATTGACACGGGCCTGACGCCAACGGCGGATCTGGCGACCCAGGTGCAGGCCGAAGCCGGAACCGACAATGCCAGCCTGATGACGCCGCTGCGAGTGGCGCAGGCGCAAGGCCCCCCATGCAAGCAGCAGCGCCATTAATCTCCATCAGGAACCATCCGGTGCCGGCACGCGCGCCAATAAGATCATGGGATATGGTCCAGCCAATTTCAACATTCGTGCAATCGCCTGGAAGGAATGAACATGCCCCCGCAACAACATCTCCACCACCTATATGATGCGGTCACTGGTGAGTATCGCGGTGCCGTCTTTGCCACCCCTGAGCAACTCGCAGACATGAGCAATGTTGCGGAGCGCGACAGCCCGCCGCTGCCGGATCTGCAGACGTTGAAGGACAGCGCGCTGGCGGTGGTTCGCGGTATTGCCCTGGAAGTGCGCCGCGAAATCGCCGCCTCGGCCAGCCCGGAGTGCTCCCTGATCTGGGTGCTCAAAGCGGTCTGCGGTGCCGTTTGGCAGCTCAACGACGCGGCGGCAAACCCGCGCCTAGATGGGGTGAGCGCCATCGCTCAGGCCGGGTTCAAGCTGGAGACCGACATCACCGGCGAAGCCCCCGTCGCTGTCCGCGACAGCTCACTGGAAAAGGCAGGCCTGTTCTTCAATGCCCACCAGATTGTCGAGGGCATGGAGCGTCTGGCCGAAGACCGCATCCCCACCGCCACCACCCTTGCCGAGCAGGACACAGTCACCACCCAGTTGCGCGCATGGCAAACGCAGGCCCGCAGCACCATCGAAACACTATCAAGCTGACCTCCTGCGCTCTCGATCAGTGGAGGTATGGGCGGCGGCAACCGCCCATAACCACGGGGGAAATCAGCAACAACACCCCGCCGAGCCCTTTGTCGGAATGGGGGGCATATTCCTGCGCCGCAGATCCAAGGCGCGCGCCGAGTTCATCAATGATGCAGGGCGCGATGTCACCAACCTGTTTCGCGTCCTGCAGGAGCACTATGTCGCCTTTCTGGACCTGTTGCGCTTCCAGCTAACCACCCAAGCGAATTTTCACCGGCTGATAGAGACCGATCCCGAAACCCTCACCGATCTGCAACGTGCGGCCCGGTTCCTCCATCTTCAGCGCACAGCGAAGACGCCCACCCGACATTCTGGCTTAGCTGGCGTTCTGAATATTCTGAACAGCCTCTTCTGTCGTCCAGACGGCATTCGCCATGTAGCGGAAGTTGGTGAGTGCCGCGAGGTATCCGTCGCCCTCAGGTAGCATCGCTGCTGCGGTGGCGTCTTTGACCACGGCGACCTCGAACCCGTTTTCAAGCAGTTCACGCATGTGGCTTTCGGTGCAGAGATTTGCTGACATACCCGCCAAGATTACCTGGTCAACGCGGTTCTTGCGCAATTGCAAAGTCAGATCATTCGAGTCGTTACCGTACATTTTATGCGGCGACGTGATGATGGTCTTTCCGTCTTCGATGTACTGTTTGTACTCCGGCATCCAGTCCGCGCCCGAGCTGTCAAAGCCGTCCAGATTCAGCGGGCCTTTGCGGTCGAACATGCCAATTTTGTGCATCAATTTTTCAAGGGCACCTTCAAATTTCCAACCATGGTCGGTTGGGTAGTAGTAGTGCGGTGAAATTGCGACCGTGATGTCCCTCTGTTTGGCTGCTTTGAACAGACGTTCGATGTTTCCAACCGTTCCATTCCTTGTTACCGACTCGCCCACCACGCCCCATGTCACGCCCTCTGGGTGAAGGAAATCTATCTGTGGATCGGTGACCACGAGAGCAGTACGTGACAGGTCAAGAACCATATCACTTGGCGGCAGGGCTGGGCTTACCGGATCCGCATAAGGATCTTCGGTGGTTTGTGCACTGACTGCGGAGGCACTCGCTGCGGTGGCTGCGAGCAGAACTCCCCCAGTCAGGGCCTGACGCCGGTTGATTGTTTTTTCATCATGATGTTCACACATTGTGCAGTCCTCCATGGTGTTGCTAAACAAGCAACATGGTAACCAAGATGCGGCTTTGAGGCCGAAATTCGAGCCCCTTCAGCCAATAATATGAACTTGCATCCGCCAAACACTTAGGAATTGGTTATGTCTGGTTCACATATCCTTGAGGACCGGGGCGTTCTGACTGAAGTGGTCCCGCTTTTTGGACGCGTTTTCCGGCTATGAAATATGCGTCTACGTAAATGCGCAGCAATCACCGAGAAGCCCGCTGTGATTGCGGGCTGGTGAAGGCCGCCCACTTCCGTTTGTGCCACAGCCGCAAACCGTTTGTGGCGGCCTATCCGGGGGAACCTCGGGCCCCTATCGGGACATTGCGGCGTAATGCCCTGTCGGGCAAAGGATGGTGCTGGATGCGTTTGGGCGAGCGGTGGCGTTTTATGGCGTGGTGCCGCGCCGGTCGGGATGTACTCGCTGAACACATTCGCCGCTTTACCCGCAATGTCAGTTACTTTGAGCCTTGGCATTATGTCCCTCTGTTGGAGCGCAAACCTGGTGCCTTGCGTGATGGTGCGCCCTTTGTAGATTGGAAACTGCCTGAACCGATGCGCCGGATTAAAGACCATTTCATGAAGGGCAAAGGCGGTGATCGGGAGTTCGTTGATCTTGTCATGATGGCACAAGATCACGGGATCAATGTCGTGGAAGCAGCCTGCGACCTGGCTGTCGCGCAAAACACCCTACGCCTGCATGAAATGGCGGCTTGCGCACATAATTTGCTGTCCGCGCGCAAGCCGCCAAGTCTGACCACTGCGATAAAACAACTGATCGACGCTGAGACTGTAGAACGACAAGTGCGTTCGATCTGTCAGCTGACAGGCGATGTTTCCATCGCCGAGAGGCCATTATCAAATGCGGATTGCAAAGTTCCCCCATCGCAAAGATTTTGTCACCTTCGATTACAGTGCCGCCGCTGTCACCCAGGCCCGGATTGATCCCTTTTGTTCTGGGCCGTTCACCCAAGACGCCCACAACCTCATTCTGATGGGCGGAACCGGTACAGACAATGCCGGGAAGATCATCCGGAAATTGACACCACTGGATTGCGTCGTCATCCCTCTCATGATTTGCTTGCAAACCATTGCCGGGCAATAAACGGACTGGGTTATATCCCGTTTCCAAAGTCCGGCGGCGTGTTGCAATTCCACCTCATCAGCAAGCTCTACGAGAAAACCAGCGTCATCATTCCCGCCAATCTGGAGTTCGGCAAATGGGTCTCCGTCTTCGGCCCCTTTCGGCAGATTTGCTTTGCAAATTGCCTGCCGGGCAATGGATGCCAAGATGACAACCGCGCTTCTCGACAGAGTGACGCATCATTGCTCAATCATCGCGACAGGCAATACATCCTACCGGTTTACTCAGAGTAAAAAGATCCAAAAACAATAGGCCCCAGCGCAAACAAAACCGGCAGACGAACTCGCTATTTGAGGGCAGCTCGCCTGCGGGCTTTGCCTCATACCGGGTGGGTCACTTTTGAACGCTGATTGACCGTCCGGTCCCTTATTGTAATGTCGCTTGTAGTGTCTGTCATAATGTCAGCTGTAGTGCCAACACAGGTATACTACCCAACAAATCAACAGGATAAGGGCTATCGGAAAGATTGGAGGCGAGTACGAGAATCGAACTCGTGTACACGGAGTTGCAATCCAATGCCTTCTTCAATAAAAACAAAGCTGTAGGGTCAAATTCGTATCAGGACATTGGCAGAACGCCGAGTGAACGTGATACCCGCTCTTTCGGCTCGACTAGTCACAACCTGACAAAAGAAAACACCGGGGCAGCGGCAACTGCACCCGGCGTCAATCAAGATAAGAAAACAGCTAGTTTTCGCCGCAATAAATCCCCAAAACGCGTCAAAAGCGCCATGTCATTGTATGCCAAGGACAGGCACAAGAAGGTCGCAAAGGGGCTGGGCTTTGCCCTCACCTTGGGCACCGAGTCCGCGTGGCACGGTCTGACGGTCATTCTGATTGCCCGTCTGAGCGAAGCCGAACGCGTCTCACTGGCCTTTGTCACACTCAACAGCCTGTCAGAAAAACACGCCTACATGACGGCCTCTGCCGCCCTATTCGGCACCCTGTATGGGGAGGCCGCAGAATGAGCTCTCTCCGCCCCGTCGAAGAGCTGTTGTACCACATGCGGACAGTGGTTCGCAGCGGTAGCGATTGGGAAGCCAACTTCGCCCGATCGATCGTGAAACATGCCAAACGGCCCGCTTGGAACCCGTCCGAGAAACAGCATCAGATCATGCAGCGCATGGTGTCCGAGATGTTCACGCATAGCGGAACTAACACAAGCGACGACATTGACCTGATCGACAGAGGAGACCGGCACGACGCCGCCTAAAACGCGTCCGTTTCGGATGGTCGGTTAACGGTGGCATTCGAGACGTAGTGGCGAACCATGGGACGGGGCAAACGCCAAGGGCAGTTCGAAAGACCGAAGCCCGCCCCCCGGCATACACAGTGTCCTTCTGTGTCGGAAAGTAGCGGTCAACTCAACCGGCGAGGACATGCGCACAGGTTGGGGCTCAAAGCGAAGGGTCGGCTCCGTTGAGCAGACACAAAGACAGGAAGGTAGCGACAGATGAACAGGACGAAAGATAACTGGAAGAAACTGAGCCTGGGCTAGCGCAGTTTTCCTACCGCTGGACCTTTTGCCAAAACGCGAAGTAGAGGATCCGTCCGGTCTCAAGGACTTTTGGTCAGGCCTCGTCGAGATCTCCCTGACCAAAAGTCGCAAGCTAAGGTTCGGGTGGTGCGGTGACATTTAGGTTGCAGATGAACTGCGGATGGCCGCCTGCCCAAAGACCTGTGAAATGTGATCCAGGGCATCAAGATCTGCCTTGTAAAACACCCAGTTCTTGATTTTTTTGGAGGTAACCAGCCCGGCGGCGTCGAGCATTTTCATGTGCGAGGTCACGGTCGGTTGGGTCAAGGTGGTCTTGTCTGTGATTGCTCCGACACAGACACCATCCTGAACCAGATCACCGTCTCGTTGCGGTGGGAAATGTACAGTTGGGTCCAGCAGCCAATCCATAATCTGGGCGCGCTGGGGGTTTGCCAACGCGCGGAGCGAGGGGACAATATCTGGCAGCGGCTTGTTCATATTGGCAATTCTCTATATAGACAGTTTTCGATATGAAATCACATCACGAGGGAGACTGCCATGGATGAGCTGGAAATTCTACAGGAGGCGGACCGGCGCGCTCAAGCCTATGTCGAGGGTATTGAGAACCGCCGGGTGTTTCCTGGCGCTGCTGAGTGCGCCGCGTTGTCCGGGTTCAGCGAGGATCTACCAGACATGGGAGTGCCTGCTGTGAATACAGTGAAATTGATGGATGAACTGGGCTCTCCGGCGACCGTGGCCTCAAACGGTCCGAATTACTTTGGTTTTGTCATTGGTGCCAGCCTGCCCGTGGCAGCAGCAGCGGAACGGCTTGCCCTGGCCTGGGATCAATGCGCCTCGACCCAAGATGGTAGCCCGGTTGCTGATGTCTTGGAAAAGCAGGCTGGGCGTTGGTTGTTGGATATACTTGATCTTCCGCGTGAGAGTGCCGTTGCCTTTGGAACCTCGGCCACGGCCTGTGGGCTAAGCTGTCTTGCGGCTGCGCGGGCCGCTCTGCTGGATCGCATGGGGTGGGACGTGGTGAATGACGGGCTGATGGGGGCGCCGGAAATCAAGGTGATTGTCCCGGCGTCGACCCATGTCACTGTGCGCAAGGCGCTGCAGATTTTGGGTTTTGGCTGGGCCCGTGTGCTGAAGGCACCCGTCGATGGGCAGGGGCGAATTCTGCCGGATCAACTGCCGCCAATTGATAGCCAAACCATCCTGGTTTTGCAGGCGGGCGAGGTGAATACGGGAGAGTTTGACCTCTTTGAAGAGATCATCCCCCAAGCCAAAGCTGCCGGGGCTTGGGTGCATGTGGATGGGGCCTTTGGTCTGTGGGCGCGGGCTGCTCCTGCTTTGCGCAACCTGACCAATGGCATTGAAGGTGCAGACAGCTGGACCAGCGATGGCCATAAATGGCTCAATACGCCTTATGACGGGGCGATGGCGATCTGCCGTGATCCGCAGGCGCTGGCGCGGGTGATGAATAGCGACGCGGCGTATTCCAGTGCTTCGGCGGATGCGCAAAAGAACCTTACGCTGGAGTTCTCACGTCGGGCACGAGGCATCCCGATCTGGGCGGCGTTACGCACGCTTGGGCGAAACGGAGTCGCCGAGATGGTCGAGACCCATCATTCGCAGGCGCAGCGCATTGCTGCGGCTTTGTCAGAGGCTGGGTTCGATGTTCTGAACCGTGTAGTTCTGAACCAGGTGCTGGTGCGCGGAGTGAACGATGTGGCGACACAGTCGATCCTAAAACAGGTACAGGACAGTGGGACATCGTGGTTCGGTGGCAGCGTCTGGCAGGATCGACCTGCATTTCGGATCAGCCTGTCATCGTTTCGTACCCAAAAGCACCATGTAGACCGGCTGATTGCGTTGATGCAGCGTATCGGCCCGGCGGGGTAAACCCGACAAACCGAGTGTTCCCGGCGTTACTAATACCCCTCCCCGCGACCGCCGAGTGGTACTTACCGGACCTTTACAACTCAGTGAATGCTCGGTTTGTTGTCCTTCGGACAGTGAGGCCAAACCGAACTGGCAACAACGGTGGACTATGTGACCCCGATCACTAGCCCCACCGCTTTGGTGGGAGGGGTGGGGTAAATCGCCAACACGGGCTTTTCCGCATACCCGCTATTCCCTCACGCGGAGGTTTTTTTATTCCATGATTGACGAGAATTCAGAAGCTAAGGCCCAAACTCACCTGTAGAGTGATCCTGTGAAGGTGCGCCACGGAAGTGTCGGTGTGCCTATTTAATATTTTCGCGTAAAAACAAATACTTACCTGACCCTGCGGGTCTGTATCGGGTCCAAGATCGCATCGCGCGGTTTATGGATGTTCATCTTAAGACTTTGCGCAAACATTTTTCCCGTAAACTTACCCAGTTCTTTGAAAATATCGAAGGGGAGAGCTGCGGGTTATTGCGGTCCGGATGCGGGACCCGTTGGGGATGCGCCGCGCAGCGGTGCAGCAGCCAAGCGCCTCAGCCGAAGGCAGCGGCCGCCCTAGCGACCGAGGGGCGCGGCATCAAAAACAGGGGTTGAACAGCGGCTTCAGGCCGTCCCTACCAAGCGCAGACGGATGTAGAGGCTTGGAGTGTGGTCCTCCCGCCCATGAATGCTATGCTGTCTTTGGTCGCAATCGAATGCGGCGCACACAAACGATTAAGGCAAAGCGCATGTCCCAGGTGTTACTTCTTGACGCACTCAATTTGATCAAGACAGGCAGTTTTCTACCAGGCAAAGAAATGGAGAAGGCGCATGAGATCAGTCAAAAGCACGAGGGTGTTCCACTTTTCGATTGGGTGCATGCTCTAGTTCACCGGGCCGAAGGCGATGACGCGAATGCTGGGTACTGGTATCGGCGTGCTGGCAAGACCGGGCATTCAGGATCAATCGAGGAAGAGTGGCAAATCATTAGAACGGAGACCGACAAGGCTTGAGGAATATCGAGAATTACTGAGACACCACTTCGAATTTCTGCGCAGATCACCAAGGGCCGCTTCGACAGGCCGCACTGCGGCATTTGTGACTTGGCATAAAAGTCGGCAGAGGGCCGTTTGTTACCTGTCTGAGTGAGTGAAGTGGTCCAATTGCTGCACCATGCACATTTCGACTAGAAGGGCGGGTTCCGGACCTTCGCTGCGGTCAGCACCAACGGCAGCAATGCGCAGGTAGCGCCCTTTGCAAAGTCGTGTTCCGCGCTGCAGTTTGGCGGACCAGGTCAACCCGCGCCGCTGGCAACATCGTACCGGTGGACCAAAGGCCAACCATGCACTAACTTTCAACTTGGACCACGCAAGTGGGGCTGCTCAATATACCAGCGCAGGTTTGAGACCGATCGTTCCCAACGATGCCTCAATCCTACGTCTGGTCCGCGCGCTGATGTTGGAAAAGTACGATGAGTGGGCTGTGACACGCCGATACATGGCACTGGAAACCGTCAGACTAGAAACCGTCGCCGCCATCTGCGATAATGAAACCATGGATTCGGCGCAAGTCGCCTCCCCGTACACCGGCTCAAAACCAGGTTGGGGACCAAGATCCACCGCCCCTCGCAACGCTACCAGATCGAGAGAGGGAAACCTAATGGACAATAATCTATTGCAGGCAGAGCTGGCCTTTGACGATGCACAAGGATTTGGCGCCGAAGCAGATGGCGGACGCGGCGGCGAGATCGTAAAGGTCACCACTCTCGCGGATTCTGGACCCGGGTCACTCAGATGGGCTCTGGAAGAGCTCGACGGGCCGCGGATCGTGGTCTTTGAGGTCAGCGGTCAAATCAACCTGACAGACGCCATCAAAGTCAATGGCGACGTCACTGTTGCCGGTCAAACCTCGCCCGAGGGCATTACAGTCATTGGAGCCAAACTCCGGATCGTCGAAAGTGACGTCATCATCCGCGGTATGCAGTTTCGCCCTGGTGACGGGGAAGGTGATTCACCGGCAAACCGGGACGGATTATCGATAGGCAGCAGCGATCAATCCGTCGAGAATGTTATCATCGATAGCAACTCGTTCAGCTGGTCGATCGACGAACTTGTCACGGTTTGGTACGGATCTCGGAACATCACGATCTCCAACAACATTATGGCCGAGGCGCTGCGAAGCTCGCTCCACCCCAAGGGCGACCACTCAATGGGTCTGCTGATTGGCGATGGCAGTTCGAATGTCACAATCGTTGGTAACCTGATCGCCCACAATGAGTTCCGGAACGCCACGGTCAAAGATGACTCCAAGCAGATCGAATTCATCAACAACCTTGTCTACAACTACGGACTGAACGGCTTCCTCGGGCGCGACGGGACGACGGCCCACATCATTGGCAACGTCTACATCGCAGGCGAGGATTCGGCCGACCGCGCGACCATCCAACTGAAATTTCCTGAGGAAGGTACGGCCTATAACCTTGAAGACAACGTCGCGGAAGTCGATGGCCCGGCGATCTCGAAGATCTCGGACAGCTACGTGTTCACCCCGAGCAATGTCAACGTGTTGCCGTCGTCCGAAGTTTTCGACCACATCCTGGCGAATGTTGGCGCCCGCTATCCGTCGCTGACCGTGACCGATGAGCGGATCATCCAGACGGTGATTGACGGGACCGGTCGTATTATCGACTCCCCAGATGACGTCGGCGGCTACGATTCTGTGTCCAACACCGAAGCTCCGAGTGACCGGGATGACGATGGGATACCGGACGCCCACGAAGTAATTTCTGGCACCAATCCTGACGTGTTTGACGCACATGAGGATGCCGACGGCAACGGCGTGTCCAACATCGAGGATTACATCAACGGGCTGATCGTTAGTGTCGATACGGCCGCGCCGGTCGTCCAGTCGTCTTCGGCGCCCGATATCGGCTCTGCTCAGGCCGGTGAGATGAGCACCGACATCACCGTTGTCTTCTCGGACAACGTGGCCGTTGACGTGTCGACTATCGACATCGGTGACATCACCGTTACCGGGCCGGGCGGCAGCCTTGCGGTGACCGGCGTTAGTGTCGACACCAGCATCGCCGGAACCCCGCGGACGGCGACCTATACGGTGACCGCGCCAGGCGGCACGTGGGACGTTGCCGACGATGGCAGCTATACCGTTGCGCTTCTGGACAACGAGGTACAGGACACCAGCGGCAACTCGGTGGTGGCCGATCCGTCTATGACGGCCTTCACGGTTGATCTGACCGTGCCGCCGCCCGAACCGTTCCGGATTGAGGCCGAAACCTTCGACATTGTCAGCGGCTTCAATGTCAGGAACAACAGCTTGGCGTCCAACGATCAGTATCTGCAGGCCGGCGGCAGCGGCGAACAGCGGGCCTCGTATACCTTCACCGAAGCCGACGGTATCTACGATCTGGGCATTGGCCATTACGACGAATCCGACGGTCAGTCGCAACTGAGCGCCCTGGTAAACGGGACCACGATTGACACGTTTATCTGGAATACCGATGCCGGGTCCGCCTTTGCCGACCAGACAACTTTGGCCGAACACGCCATCACCAACGTGTCACTGTCGGCTGGCGACGTGATCGAGCTCGTCGGCTTCAAGGATGGCAGCGAGCCGCTGCGCACCGACTATATCGACTTCACGTGGGTCAGTGGCGGCGATACGACCGCGCCTGTCGTCCAGTCGTCTTCAGCGCCGAATATCGGCTCTGCCCAGGTCGGTGAGATGAGCACCGACATCACCGTTGTCTTCTCGGACAACGTGGCCGTTGACGTGTCGACCATCGACATCGGTGACATCACCGTGACCGGGCCGGGCGGCAGCCTTGCGGTGACCGGCGTTAGTGTCGACACCAGCATCGCCGGAACCCCGCGGACGGCGACCTATACGGTGACCGCGCCAGGCGGCACGTGGGACGTTGCCGACGACGGCAACTATACCGTTGCGCTTCTGGACAGCGAGGTGCAGGACACCAGCGGAAACGCGGTGGTGGCCGACCCGTCTATGACGGCCTTCTCGGTTGATCTGACCGTGCCGCCGCCCGAACCGTTCCGGATTGAGGCCGAAACCTTCGACATTGTCAGCGGCTTCAATGTCAGGAACAACAGCTTGGCGTCCAACGATCAGTATCTGCAGGCCGGCGGCAGCGGCGAGCAGCGGGCCTCGTATACCTTCACCGAAGCCGACGGTATCTACGATCTGGGCATTGGCCATTACGACGAGTCCGACGGTCAGTCGCAAATGAGCGCCCTGGTAAACGGGACCACGATTGACACGTTTATCTGGAATACGGATGCCGGGTCCGCCTTTGCCGACCAGACATCTTTGGCCGAACACGCCATCACCAACGTCTCACTGTCGGCTGGCGACGTGATCGAGCTCGTCGGCTTCAAGGATGGCAGCGAGCCGCTGCGCACCGACTATATCGAGTTCACATGGGTCAGTGGCGGCGATACGACCGCGCCTGTCGTCCAGTTATCTTCAGCGCCGAATATCGGCTCTGTCCAGGCCGGAGAGATGAGCACCGACATCACCGTTGTCTTCTCGGACAACGTGGCCGTTGACGTGTCGACCATCGACATCGGTGACATCACCGTTACCGGGCCGGGCGGCAGCCTTGCGGTGACCGGCGTTAGTGTCGACACCAGCATCGCCGGAAGCCCGCGGACGGCGACCTATACGGTGACCGCGCCAGGCGGCACGTGGGACGTTGCCGACGACGGCAACTATACCGTTGCGCTTCTGGACAGCGAGGTGCAGGACACCAGCGGAAACGCGGTGGTGGCCGACCCGTCTATGACGGCCTTCTCGGTTGATCTGACCGTGCCGCCGCCCGAACCGTTCCGGATCGAGGCCGAAACCTTCGACATTGTCAGCGGCTTCAATGTCAAGAACAACAGCTTGGCGTCCAACGATCAGTATCTGCAGGCCGGCGGCAGCGGCGAGCAGCGGGCCTCGTATACCTTCACCGAAGCCGACAGTATCTACGATCTGGGCATTGGCCATTACGACGAGTCCGACGGTCAGTCGCAAATGAGCGCCCTGGTAAACGGGACCACGATTGACACGTTTATCTGGAATACGGATGCCGGGTCCGCCTTTGCCGACCGGACATCTTTGGCCGAACACGCCATCACCAACGTCTCACTGTCGGCTGGCGACGTGATCGAGCTCGTCGGCTTCAAGGATGGCAGCGAGCCGCTGCGCACCGACTATATCGAGTTCGAATTCGTAGATAGCATTTTTTAGGGATCGGATAGTGGTTTTAAGTGATCGGCTTGGGCCGCACTGTTGGCGCTCAAAGCTAGTACACGGCGCGCCGACTTCCATCGTTGTGATGGCCCTTTGAGCCGCAGGAGAAGTCCGCTTTGTCCCGCACCTCGGTTATTCGTCAGATTGCAGCGAATGACCGAAATCCCCCCTTTGTGCCGATCTCACATCAGTCGGCACTTTCCCCGTGCCTTACCAATCCTGTCCTCGGCAGGGTGGGGGTCGCGCCCTTGGTGACCTGTCCCATGCCTTCCTTGGCAAGCCTGCGCGCTTCGTCCACGGTAGTCTTGCCATGCCGCTCGATGGACATTCGCCGGGTTTTTCCGCGTTTGGGAAATCAGCCATTCTGGGGGTCTCTGAGGGGCTCACCGTTTCGATTCTGGAAAGAACGGTCAAAACCGAATCCAGAAGTGCCCCCAGAATGAAGGGGTCGGCTTAGGGCCGTTGGCGACAGTGATGGAAGGCGGGTGGTCTGATTGCTGCACCATGCACATTTCGACACAAAGGGCGGACACCGGTCCTTCGCTGCGGTCAGCATCAACGGCAGCTATGCGCAGTTAGCACCCTTTGCAAAGTCGCGGTGGAGGGGCAAGGTGGAGGCGCGCGAACGGCCCACAGCCGCCACTCATAACCACAGAGGTGAAGGGCCGGTTACAAGCCCAAGTTAACGGCTTGGTATCCTTCAGAGACGGGGAGAACGAGATCCAGAAGTTCAAATTCAGGATCGGACGACAGCGCAGCACTACCAATTCCATGCTATTGAAAGCGAAGACTTGACCACAGCCCATTGGATTGCGAAAGGCATTCGCTAACTCAAACGTTCGTTCTCCCAAAACCCCTTTTGCGACTTTTCACAACGCAGAACTTGTGGGCCTCGCCAGTGGTTGTCGGAAAATCCAAAATCATCAATCTGGATCGGTGAGAGGGATCGACGCAGTCTTTTTGCGCTGCGAATTCCTCAAGGACAGGCGCACGATACTTACTCAATGGCGCAACTTTGTCTTAACCTCTCTAAGGCTCGCCGTCACTGAACACTGCTCAGCCGATTTGGTCCACGACAAGCCAGAACGCAGGTCCGCAGAGATCTATCTGCGGACCTGCGTTTACTTCAACGAGCTAGTGCTCGGATTACAAAGGCTGATGGGCTACCAGCTTGCGACGCGCCAGTTGAACAAAAACAATCGGCGCAATCGCCAAGATACCTATTCCCAAGGTGGTCAAACCCGGCGCAATAAACAGGAGCGAAGCAAACGCAACCCACCACCGCTCCCACATTTTCAGCGGTGCCAACATATAGCCGGAAAACGCCACGCCTATGCTGGCGATACCCAGCATTGCGCCAATCAGCGTCACAGTGAAGGCCCACCAAGTAAACCCATCGGCCACCAACAGCAGGGCTGGTGAATAGACAAACACAAACGGCACCAGCGCCTTGGCAATACCAAGGCGAAAGGCGGTGTTGCCGGTCTTAAACGGGTTTGATCCGGCGATTCCTGCTGCAGCATACGCCGCCAAGGCCACAGGCGGTGTGATGTCCGCCAAAACGCCATAGTAGAAGACAAAGAAGTGCGACACCAAGGGCTCCACCCCAAGTTGCGCCAGCGCCGGGGCAGCCACAGCAACTAGGATGATATAGGTCGCAGTCGTTGGGATCCCTGCCCCCATAATGATGCAGGACACAGCAATCAGTACCAAGGAAACAAACAGCGCCCATTGCTCGATTGCAAAATAGCTGAATGGCCAGATGGCGCTGAAAAACTCGCCGATGTCGGTGGCGGTTTGCACCACGACGTAGCCCAGACGAAAGCCAACACCGGTTAGTGTTACTACTCCAACAACAACACCGACCGTGGCAGCTGCCGCGCCAACTGCCAGTGTATTCTTGGCTCCCGCTGCTAGGGCATTCCACAGATCTTTGAACGTCAGCCGGTTGATCGGGTTCAAGAACCCCACCACAACACAAGCGATGATGCCATAGACTGCGGCGTAATCCGGGGTTTTACCGGACAGTATCAAATAGACCAAAATCCCCAATGGGATGATTGACAACCAATGCTGCTTTAGAACGACAGCTGCCTTGGGCAGTTCCTCAGCACGCAAGCCGCGCAGGCCCAGCTTTTTGGCCTCAAGATGGACCATAGTGAAAATACCAAAGTAGTGCAGCATTGCCGGAAACAGCGCCGCGGCAAGCACTTCGCGAAGCGGGATCTCTAAGTATTCCACCATGATGAATGCTGCAGCGCCCAAAATGGGAGGCGTGATTTGGCCTCCAGTTGAAGCGGTCGCCTCGACCGCGCCAGCAAAATGCGCTGGATAGCCGACCTTTTTCATCGCCGGAATGGTCAACGCGCCAGTGGTTACCGTGTTGGCAATCGACGAACCCGAAATGGTGCCCATGAAGGCAGAGGAGAAGATCGCAACCTTGGCAGGCCCACCCGAATAGCGCCCGGCAATGACCATAGCCATATCGATGAATAGCTGGCCCAATCCGATCCGAGTGGCCAGCACACCAAACAGAATGAACAGGAACACGTATTTCGCCATCACACCAATAGCGACACCGTAAATGCCCTGATTGGTCATATAGAGATGGTTGATCAGTCCTAACCAGGACGAACCGCCATGCTTCAGCGCGCCTGGCATCCAAGGCCCAAACAGGGCAAAACAGATGAACAACAATGCGATGATCGGCAAGGTCGGGCCAACTGAGCGCCGGGTCGCCTCAAGTGTCAGCACCAACAGCGCAGTTCCCATCAGAATGTCAGACTGTGATGGATTGCCCACCCTGTCGGCGACAATTTCCGGCGGCAACAGCGGCAGATACAGCGCTGCGCCAACTGCCAGAACCGCAAATATCATATCGAGTATGGGCACACCCTGGACCCTGGACCAAGCTGGAGTTGCCGGGGTCAGTGTGTCCGTTTTGCGCCAGCCAAACAACAGGTAGACTAGGCCCAACACAAACGACAGGTGAATGCCACGATGCAGCAGTTCGCGGATCAGACCAAAGCCAGAGGCGTAGAAATGATAAACCGACATCGCAACCAGCACGCACGCAATAAACAGGGCCAGCTGCGGACCGGTTGGACGGAATGCAGTTTCCGGATCAAACTCGCGCTCGATCTCGGCTAACTGTTCGGGTGTCAGTTCAGGTATTGTGTCAGCGGCCATGAAATACGTTCCGTCTTACAATGAGAAAAAGCCCGAACGCAGTTAGCGTCCGGGCTGGATTTGATAAAGCGGCAGCTTACTTCAGCAGGCCAACTTCTTTGTAGAAACGCTCGGCACCAGCGTGCAACGGAACACCAACACCATTCAGCGCGCTCTCTGCTGTGATGGTCTTACCCTTGGCGTGACCCACGTCCAGCAACTTGCGGGTTTTCTCATTCCACATGGCCTTGGTGATGTTGTAGATCAGTTCTTCGTCCTCGTTGGCCGACGTAAACCACTGGGCGCCCACTGCAACGGTGGCAGTGGTGGCAATACCTTCATAGGTACCCTCGGGGATGTCTGAGGCAGCGAAGAAGCCATACTTGCTGGTCAGAGCTTCGGCACCCGCGCCGTCGATCGGCACCAGTTTGATATCTGCAGCCGAGGCCAGCTCAACCAGTGAACCGGTCGGATAGCCGGCAACCACAAAGAACGCATCGATCTTGCCGTTGCGCAGCGCCTCAGACGCCGCGCCGCCTTTCAGCGCCTCAGCGGTAACGTCGTCAACCGACAGACCATTGGCATCCAAAATCAGATTGGCGTCGACATATGTACCTGAGCCCGGTTCATCCAGCGAGACGCGCTTGCCCTTGAGATCAGCAACCGAGTTGATGTCGCTGTCTGCCAGTGCCACCAGGTGGATGTGCTCTTCGAACAGTGCCGCGATGGTGCGCAGATCCGTGGCTGGCTCTTTGCCTTCACGGGTGCCTGTGCCGGTATAGGCCCAATAGGCCACATCCGACTGGGCAAAACCTGAGTTGCGAAGACCAGAAACGATGGCGTTGACGTTATCAACTGACCCACGCGAGGAAACAGCTGAGGCGATCAGGCCTTCAACACCACAGGACCCACCAGCATCGCATTCACGCGATCCGGGAGGCTTGGAAATGGCGTTGGCGATGACGCCACCAACAGGATAATAGGTATAGGCGGTGCCACCGGTACCGATGGTAAAGAACTTAAGATCCTGAGCCGAGGCAGCGGCACTTAGCCCGGCAACCAAAGCAGCACCGATTACAGCGGCTTTGATGCCTTTGAACGAAATAGTCATATATGTCTCCCTAACGATTACTATCTGGCGCCTGCATTTTGTGCGTATACCCAACGCCTTCCTTGAGGTTTAAGTATCTCAACGGAGGCGACGCTATATAAATAATCATTAGAGTGCAAACACCAACAGTGGTTTTCGATGCCGCCATGGGGCCACCTCTGTCAGGCTATGACCACTCACCTGTCGTTCGGGCATAACGCAGCGAATGTCGGCATTCCGCCCTTCCTGTCGACGCAGCCGCTGGACCTGATCATACGAACGTGGGTCTGCTTTGGGCTGTGGTTTCAATGGGTCGTCGCAACACTTTCCATGTTTTGATCAGCGATGTTCGATTTATTTAAGTTCGATATCGTACTTGATTCTAGTGCTCTGCAGGGATATCTAGTACGATATCGAACTAATGGAAATCGTGCAATGACACTTTCAAGACGAAAAATGATTGGCTTAATTGGCGGTGGCGTTGTGCTGGCAGCAACAGCGACGGCGGGTGGCTTCCTAGCAACGCGTCGCCCAACACGCGCACTTGCCCCCTGGGCGGCGGCGGGCACCTATGACGAACCGCGGATGAAAGCACTTTCTTATGCGATCCTTGCGCCGAACCCGCACAACCGACAACCATGGGCTGCAGAACTTCTGGGCGACGATCAGCTGGTCATCCACCGTGACAAAACGCGAAATCTGCCCGAAACTGATCCGTTTGACCGCCAGTTAACCATCGGCATGGGTTGCTTTCTGGAGCTTTTGCGAATGGCCGCCGCTGAGGATGGCTATGCATTAGAATCTGACCTATTTCCGCAAGGTGATGACGGGCCAGTTGCCGTGATCCGATTTACTAAGGGTGGTACAAAAGATCCGTTATTTGCCCATGTCTTTGATCGCAATACCAACCGAAATGGTTACGAAGATCGGGCGGTTGAGGCGGATGCGCAGGCCAATTTAGCCGAGTCTTTCACAATCAAAAGTGATCAAGCAGACGTTGCCGCATTGCGCACCCTGACTTGGGAGGCGATGAAAATCGAGATGACGACCAACCATGTCATGGTGGAGAGCGTCGAGTTGATGCGATTTGGCAGAGCCGAGATCGAGGCAAATCCTGATGGGATCTCGCTGGGTGGCCCGTTTCTGGAAAGCTTGATGCTGGTCGGGATGTTGCGGCGCGAAGATCAGCTTGATCCAACCAGCACCGGCTTCAAACAAGCGCTTGATATGATCCAGAAAGCAATGAACGCTACCAACGCTTATGCGGTGATAACCAGCACCGGCAACACCCGGGTTGATCAGATTAACGCGGGGCGGGATTGGATTCGGTTGCATCTGGCCGCGACAGGGCATGGGCTAGCGATGCAACCCGTTAGTCAATCGCTTCAGGAATACCCTGAGATGGCAACGCATTACACGCAGGTACATGAAATGCTGGCAGTACCCGGAGAGACAGTTCAAATGCTTGGCCGCCTGGGATATGGTCCAGCAATCGACGCCAGCCCGCGCTGGCCATTGGAGACACGTATCGCACATGAATGATGAAGATCTTGGTTCCTATTTCGCACTGATCTACGAGGTGGGGATCATCAATCAAATCGGTGCGGCGTTCCTCGAAGCTCGCCTGCCGAGCGGCCTGTTGGTGTCACATTTTGGGGTGATCAGTCACCTGATCCGGGTTCGTGATGGAGCTACACCATTGGAATTGGCTCGTGCCTTTCAAGTTGCCAAAACGACAATGACCCACACATTGGCTGGGCTTGAGAAGCATGGATTTGTTGAGATGCGGCCTAACCCAGACGACAAGCGTTCAAAACAGGTTTGGCTGACCCTCGCTGGAAAGCAATTCCGTGACGTAGCATTAGCAAAATTGGCACCACTGTTTGAGGAGCTGGGGGGACGATTTTCCTCCAAGCGGGTCGCAGCAATGCTACCTGACCTTGCCGAGTTTCGAGCCGTGATTGACCAATTGCGCGACGAGATCAAGTAGCAAAAATGGCCTGCGTGTTGGGCTCGCCCGGTTATCAAACACACCTTTATCTAGATTTCGGCTGCATACCCAATACATCGTTCAGCCAGCTTGCGTAAAGGTCGCAACCTGCGAATAGCCGCCGTTGATGGTGATCGCGTCTAATGGCCGGTTCCAGCCCTTCTACGACATTCGTGTCAGGTGCAGCATGACGCGGCATATGGGGCACTAAGGGCGGATAACCGACTTTAGCTGCGATCTGCACCAAGGGCCGCTATGCTCAGGTAGCGGACTTAGCAAGGTAGCACAGGCGGCCCAAACTGGCCGTTCGTGGCCATTGCGGCGACGGGCCAGTTCGAGCCCTTTCTGATCATTTGTCACTTCATTCTGAAAGACATGAAAACAAACTGGCAACATCGCTGTGGCTGAGAAGCGACCGAGTCATTCCACCAAGCACCGCCGAACACCTCAAATAACCTAAAACGGGAAAGCTGTACAAAATGCGCTATACTCACCTGAGGGTTATGTACTGCAATGGCGAGGCGAAATTGACGCGGAAAATCGCTGTTTTTTGTAGCATGGTCCTGCATTGGTCATTTCGGAGGTATAGTCTCATGAATAAACGATTAATATCACTTGTGACATGCGCATTGGCGATCTCACCAGGTGGTGTATCTGCCGAGATTTTGGCGATGATGAGCTATGAAAGCAAACCTGCAGAAGAGTTGAGAAGCCTGAAGCTCTCTGGCTCGGATGAGCGGCGCGAAGGGATCGCGATTATTGATGTTGACCCCAATAGCCCCGACTTCGGCAAATGGCTCGCCGACATCCCGCTTGATGCAACAGGTGTTGCTCATCACTTGTTCTATGAACGTTCAATGTCAAAAATTTATCTGACAAGCCTGGGACAACCAGCGCTGCAAGTCATGGATATGAGCGCCTTTCCACCACGCCTTTCCACTATCGATATTCCCAATTGTGCTATGGGTGAAGATGTAATTTTCGACGATGCAAACGAGTACTGGTATTTGACCTGCATGAATTCTGGCAATGTCTGGCAGGGCCGGGTCGCCGATGACGTGATCACAGGAGAGATAAAGTTGCCCGGGACCAATCCTCACGGGCTTGCTGTTGATACCAATATCGATCGCATTCTTGTCACCAGCACAATCAAAGGGGATCTTACAGACCCCGGTGAAACAGTATCTATTGTGAAGGCCAGTACACTGGAGCTGCTCGGAGAAATTAAGGTTTCGGTCAAGCCTTCTCCTTCAGGAGAGGCACCGGTCGAGTTGCTGCGTGTCCCAGGAGACGGAGTTCCAACCTTCCTTGTCACCAATATGTTCGGAGCGAGCATATGGGCACTTTCCTGGAATGAATCCTCACAAACATTCACGGCTGACATGGCTTTTGACTTCAGTGTCTTGGACGTGGGCGTGCCTTTAGAAATCTATTTCAACCCAGCAGGTGACAGGATGTATGCCACTACGGCCGCACCGGGGCACCTTCACATTTTCGATGTGTCGGGGGGAGTAATGGCGCCTATATTGCTGTCCACCGTTGCGACAGGGAACGGCGCCCACCATGTCGCCTTTACAAAGGACATGAAATACGGATTTGTTCAAAATTCTTTCATCAATTTACCCGAAATGCGGGACGGGTCGATCACCGTGGTTGATCTTGAAAAGTTTGAGGTGGTGGCTTCGGTCGATACTCTGAAGGATGCAGGGCTTAACCCAAATGTGATTGTTCTGCTGCCGCAATGGAACGAATTCGCCGGGCATTGATGTCAGATCATCTGTAGAGCTGTGCCGGGCGCGCTCGGCACAGCCAATATCGGAGCAGCCCCCAATGGCGTATATTTTTCGTAGGGCATTTTTTGGTTTGGTCTTTTTTGCGATTGGCGGTCAAATCGAGGCCCACGAATTGGAAAGTCACGTACCCATAAAGGCTCAGACCAATGGTACGGCGATTGAGTTGGCTGTCACCGTCAACCAAGGAAAGCCCGCCGCTGTTTTGCAAATTTCAAGAGATGCCAACGTTCATCTCTCAGTGCTGGGCTCTGGTGATTACGAATTACATCTGCACGGATATGATATCACTAGCGCTGGTGACGCTGATAATCCGGCTATGTTTGTGTTTCAGGCGGTTCACACTGGACGGTTTCCGATTGTCATGCATGGCATCAAGGATCTCCTGGGTCGAAAGGAGAAGGCTGTCGTATATCTAGAGATACGCGGCCCATGAGAAGGCTTCTTTGCGTCATCACGCTGATTTGCATTGCCGGACCAAATGCCGGATGGGCACATGCTTTTGGTCAACGTTATGACCTGCCCTTGCCACTCGGCTTCTATCTTGCGGGCGCAGGATTGACAGTGGCCCTTACTTTTTTGGGGTCTATACTTTTTTTAAGTGCCGAAGAAGGCATACGGCATTCAGTTAGTGTTCGTATCCCTACCCGGTTGTCCCGGATTGTAGGCCCTCTTTTTCGTACAATGGCGCTGCTCGTTCTTGCACTGATTATGGCCACAGCACTGTTTGGGCCTGTGCCCCCAACTCAGAATTTCTCAAATATTTTTGTTTGGGTCATCTGGTGGGTCGGCTTTGTATTGTTCACCGCATTGGTTATCGACCTCTGGTCGAGCCTAAACCCGTTTGCAACAATCATCGACGCCATTTTGGACTGTTTTCAGCCGCGCCAAAATCTCATTCCACCTGAATGGATTGACTGGCTCGCGGTCATCGGTTTGATCTTTTTGTCCTGGATTGAACTGGTGTCAGACTGGTCGGAGAGCCCGAGGGCCATGGCGCTCCTAATTGCTCTGTACACGCTGGGGCTTTTCTTCGGGTCCATTTGGTTTGGTCGCAAAGCGTGGTTTCGTTCCGCCGATCCGTTGACGCAACTATTCAGCTTGCTGGGGCGGCTAGCTCCTATAAGTCTTCGAAACAACAGGCTGGAGATACGTCTCCCTACCTCCGGTCTGATCGGGCATTCTATGACTGTATCGCAATCCGTATTTGTGGTTACGCTCATCGCAATCGTTTTATTTGACGGAATTTCCGAAACTCCTATTTGGTCTGCAATTCTCCAATGGATAACAGAGTCCCATGCCTTGCGCCCTTGGTTGCTGGCCTTGCGGGAACACGGAGTGGATCTGCTGAAATTGATCCGCAGCATTGGCTTGATCTGTACAATCCTGATCGCATGGTTGCTCTACACTTCCCTCTCATTAGCAATTTGGTGGGCCGCAGGACGCAGCATAAGCCACACCAATATATTTACTGGCTTCGCCGCGTCATTGTTGCCCATCGCAGTTGCATATCATCTGGCTCACTACGTTTTTTTTCTGGCTTTGGCTGGGCAGTTGATTGTGCCAGCTTTAAGTGACCCATTTGATCTTGGATGGACATTGCTTGGGGACAACAGAGGAATGATCGAGGTCGGCATCATGACCGCAGAGGATGTCTGGTGGATTTCTATCATCGCTTTGGTGACTGGCCATGCTCTATCGGTGCTTCTTGCACATATCGAAGCAGGACGATTATTCGCTTCGCGCCGACAGGCTGTGCTAAGCCAATTACCAACGATGCTTTTCATGGTCACGCTGACGTCTTTCAGCCTCTGGGTACTCTCACAGCCTGTGGTGGAGTGAAAATATTACCAATTATCTAAGTAGTAGCATCCACAACGCGATATCTGGCTGCAGAAACGGCATTGTTGAGCCTACAGGGATAACCACGTCGTATCGTTTACTTCTTCAGGCAGCCAGCAGCTAAAACCCAGGTCAGAGCCACTCGCAGCTCCAGGGACAAAAGTCCGCAAACCGCCTTCCCTCCAATTAGCCCTTTGTCATTTTGGGCTGGAACCGGTCTTTCGCCGCATGATGGATGAAGGTCCTCTGAGGGCCGTTCGCTACATGTCGGCGCGTCCTGGGGGCCGACTTTGCAAAGGTCAATAACTGCGCATTGCTGCCGTTGATGCTGACTGCAGCGAAGGATCGGTGTCCGCCCTTCTAGTCGAAATGTGCATGGTGCAGCAATTGGTCCATTTCACGCGCCCATAAATGTAGCGAACGGGCCTGTGCAAACATTCGCCGGTCGACTTGGTGCTGCGGTGCAGCTTCCCTAAAGTGGTCATTCATGCGTCGCGCAGCATTCTTGCGGCAACATCGTGAGTCGAAGTGTCAGGTGTCCACAGCTTTGGCCGCCATTGCGTTGAGCCAACTTGGCAGAAGAGGTTTTAGGGAGGCCTGGATTTGGTCGTCCTGCGCGGCGTCTTTGATGAGCTTGAGGATTGTTTGATCGTCACTGGACAGCGCGAGCTTGGGCCAGGCGTCGAGATCATCCCGCTCACGTTACGAGAGCCTTGCCCGGACTGCGGCGGACCAATGCGCATCATTGAGACCTTCCGCCGTGGCCAGAAACCCCGATGCCGTGCCCCACCAAAGGAGCAGGCCGCATGATGAGATGCCCGTCAAATTGGTCAACACCGGCCCCGATCTGCGCAGCATTCCGGGCAAGCATCCTCTTGTGCCAAACTCGGAGAAACACAACAAACCTGCCGAGGCAGGTCGTAAACGGCTCCGATACTACCGCGCCGCAAGGCTTGCAGCGCCACCGCAGATCTCCGCTGTACCCACGAAAGCCCGGTTCCATCAGCAGCCGATCTGCGCTTTCCCCATAGGTCCCACCAAGACCCCCGCAGCTTCCTCCTTCCGAGGTTTGTCAACGCGGGCCGACACCGGCCCAGCGGCAAACTTCACGCAGAGGCCCGCATCGAAAAACCTTCAGGGAAGCAGCCCTTCGCTGTGAATGCGAACGTAAGATCCGATTTCCGCAAAGCGGTCGTTCACTCAATGATCAGTATCCAGGATCAATCAATGGTTACTCAACCAACAAACCTTCGCGTCAAGCCGGACCCCGGTGTTGGCCGCTTTAAAACCCCAGCAGGGCGAGCTTTTAGCTACAGCAGATTAAAAATAAACTGGTCGACCGTCCGCGTTGAAATTCGATGGTTGAAACAGCGGCACTAATGCAGTTACATGCACACGATCTAACCCAAGATAAATATGTGGGCTAAATTAATGAAAATCCAGTTTGTTTCTATTATTCGTGAATTCGAATTACTTGACCCTTCTCTGCATGATCAACAAAGCCTGATTTTTGACAGCTACACCCATGATCCCGAGCATGGTACTACAAAATTTTTGCGGTCAATGGATGCATCCCAAACACCTTGGATAGACAGTACTGTGGTGATGGATGACACGATCAATATCGGCAGCGGAGAGGATCCTCGAGCCTTTTATTGGAATGGCAGCCCATGTGCTAGCGCCGCGACATACAATCCCGGCCATGGATTTATCAACAAAATTTACATAAAAAATCTAGATAAGTGGTTTATTCTAATACCTCCTTCGAACATCAAGGCAGGAAAAAACTGGTCGCCATTCGTTTATAATGACGAGTTGCATTTTGTGCATCAATTTTCGCCGTTCAGGGTTCTGAAAGCTAGATTTCCATCGGATCGCGACGGGTTTATCATATTGGATAACGTGGCCGAGCATAACGTATATGCCCCGGTTTCGCATGATGGATTCTCGGTATTCCGGGGGGGAAGCAACGGAATACAGATCGGCGATGTGATTATCGGGGTTGGCCACACCAACAAGCGAAAGAAGCGTCGGTCAAATAGCATTACCCACAGACCATTCCTATTTGTGTACAGTCCCGGAAAAAACCTGACTTATTATTCGTTCGAATATGATTTTCCAGAAAATACCAATATAGTCGATCCAACTAGTCTATATGAAAAAGACGGCACAATTTATTTAGTGACCAGTGAAACAGAATACACTTGGGATATTGTGGGACAAAAATGCAAAACATGTTTATACACTTTAGATTTCACCGGAGGGTTTCATGAAGACGGCATTGGTTCTGGGGGCCGGCGGCTTCATTGGTGGTCACATGGTAAATCGCCTGAAATCGGAAGGTTTTTGGGTGCGTGGTGTCGATCTGTTGTATCCCGCATTCGGTGAGACCCGCGCCGACGAATTTGTCATTGGAGACCTGCGTGAACAGCATGTCACAAACCCGTTATTTGATCGCCAGTTCGACGAAGTATATCAATTTGCTGCGGATATGGGCGGTGCCGGTTATCTGTTCACTGGCGAAAATGATGCGGATATTATGCATAACTCCGCAATAATAAATCTCAATATCGTGAAGTGCGCTAAAGACCGAGGCGTTAACAATGTTTTCTATTCCTCTTCAGCCTGCGTCTATCCTGAACGCAATCAGGAGGATCCAAATAATCCGATTTGCTCGGAGGATAGTGTTTATCCCGCCGATCCCGATAGCGAATATGGCTGGGAAAAGCTGTTTTCAGAGCGCATGTATTCAAACTTCAACCGTCAGCACGGGATGAACTGCAAAGTCGCAAGATTTCATAACATATTCGGACCTTTCGGCGCGTGGCGCGGAGGAAAAGAAAAGGCACCGGCAGCAATTTGCCGGAAAGTCGCTGAAGCAAATGATGGAACAAATATTGAGATATGGGGGGACGGTCTTCAGACACGTTCTTTTCTATATGTCGATGAGTGTATCGAGGGATCGATAAAACTGATGCGCTCCGATTTCTCCGGTCCAGTGAATGTGGGGTCGAAAGAGATGATATCCATAAACGATCTCGCAAAGATGGTTATCGAGATTTCCGGCAAGAGTTTGTCATTAAGCAACATCACTGGACCAGAAGGCGTAAGAGGGCGGACATCTGACAACCGGTTGATTTTTGAAAAACTAAACTGGCAACCTGGTGCTTCGCTAAGAACAGGCATGGAAAAAACGTATGAATGGATCGCACGCCAAGTTGAGGCGGCGACTGCGGAACTTCCAAACAATTGATCGGACGGATCACATATGATCAAGACGGTGAGTGACGGACACATAGCGCATGAATGGCCGCCTTCAGTAAGCCGCAGTGCAGAAAGCACAATCAACGCGTAAGTCGGCAAAGGGCCGTTCGAGCCCTGCCTGGGCGTTGAGTGACCCGACTTTGCAAGGTACACAACCTGCGCATTGCTGCCATTGGTGACAAACACGCCTAACGGCAGCTGTCAGCCCTTCTACGACATTCGTGCTGAGTGCAGCATAACGCGGTATATCGAGCACAAAGGGCGGATTCCGGTCATTCGCTGCAGTCAGCTCGAACGGCTGCATGCACAGGAAACTGACTTTGAAAACTGTAAGAGCTGCCCTTCTCAGACGGTCGAGCCCCTTCCAGGATAGACTACAAAGCTGCCGTTCGGAGCTCCTGCGGGTATCTGGGATCCCTTGAGCATTTTGGCAAACTACTCCGCCGTTGGACATCCATGATCAAACCACCGTGTTGCCTGCCTGAAGTCGCCATTTCCTGCGGAAGGGCAAAAGTTTAATTCAGACCAAGGTATTCCAAGAACAAGCGGATTGCCGGGGTTTCCGCTCGTGCATTTGGAAAGACGCAAACGTAGTCTTTTTTCATCGGCAGGGTGACCTTGGAAGGTGAAATCAATGAACCGGAAGCAATATCAGAGTTTACAAGAATTGAGGGTGCAAGAGCGATACCGGCTTCTTGTTTTGCAGCCGAAATTGCTAGCGATGTGTCACTGAGGACTAACCCCGGACTGGAGAGGGCGACCCCACCGGTTCCCGCTTCGCGACGCCAGTCCATCCAGACTGGTTCGCTGGCGTAACTCGGGCCCCATTTGTTATGAATAAGCTTGGCATCGGGAACATTAGTCAGCATTCCTTCAGGGTCGGAGTACTGCGCCCAAAACGAAGGCGCACAGATCGGAACTGCAAAGTCGGAAAACAAGGGGATTTGGCGATATCCGGGGTAGAATGCAGAACCAAATGTCAGGCGAACATCAATCGCTTCCCGCTCGAAATCGATTGGGTCTTCCTGAACACGAATGTCAAGGGACACTCCGGTCTTATCTCTGAAGCTTAAAGCCTTTGGGAGGAACCAGAGCTCAGACAAGGCGGGGAGTACACTGACGACCAATTGGCGGGTGCGTTTGTTGCTGCGCACGATCTGGGTCGCTTCGGAAAGCTCGCCAAAGGCGCGTGCAAGTTTCGGGTACATTTCCTCTCCGGCATCGGTCAGAGAAATACGGTTTCCTTTGCGCAAGAATAGCTTTTTGCCCAGGTGATCTTCGAGACTTTTGACCTGCAAACTGACGGCTGCAGAACTGACGCCAAGTTCATTGCCTGCCAGCACAAAACTGCCGCATCTGGCTGCAACTTCAAAGGCTCGCAATCCGTTCAGGGAAGGTAGGTTCTGCATGTATACCCTAATTTTTCTTATGATACCCAATAATTGATCTGGTTGTGATCGTCCAGCACATGCGTTCAATGGAGGCAACGGAGGATGCGACATGAACCAGTTTATTGATCTTGAAAAATACCCATTGGACCGCCCGGAAAGCGCGGAATATGCGGAACTGGTTGAAAAGTGTCAGGCTGACCTTGCCAGTGACGGAATGTTCAACCTGCCGGGTTTTTTGAAGCCCGGTGTGGCGCAGGCCGCAGCGGATGCTGCCAAACCGGCAATGGACACTGATTCATTCAGGCATGCTCGGCGTCACAATGTCTATTTCAGAGACACAGTGCCGGGTATCACCGATGATCACCCGGCAATGAAAAAAGTTGAGACCGTGAATCACACTCTGTGCGCCGACCAGTTGGCAGGCAACCCGGTGATTGATGTCTATGAATGGGCACCTTTTGCGGCGTTTCTGGCGGCAACCAAGGGCAAGGAAAAACTATATCAGATGGCCGACAAGATGGCGTGCGTGAACGTGCAGGCTACCCGTGACGGCGAGGGTTTGAACTGGCACTTTGACCGGTCGGAATTCACTACGACGATTCTGCTTCAGGCTTCGCAAGCTGGTGGGCAGCTAGAGTTTCGCAAAGACCTGCGATCGGCGGATGATCAGAACTTTGACGGTGTTGCGGCTGTGTTGGCCGGAGAAGACCCGGAAACCAAACAGTTAATGCCCGAACCAGGTGCGCTGAATGTTTTTCGAGGTGTAAATACACCACATCGCGTGGTGCCAGTCGAAGGGCCAACCGACCGGGTGATTGCAATCTTTTCCTACTATGAACGGCCCGGTGTGGGTTTTTCAGCCGAGGAACAGCAGGGATTTTATGGGCGCTCTGTCGCCTGACGCCTTTCAATCTCCTTTCGGGTTTTTCGGACGAAGGGGTCACACAACATTATGACGTGCTCGCCCCTTTCGGGTGGCAGCCGATTCCTCACTACAGGATGCCACAATGACTCAATCCCAGAGTGTCTTCAAAGATGATCGTAAGCTGACGTATTTGAACAGCGAAGGCGCAGATAAGCCGCTGATTAGCCCCGTTCCCAGGGCGACGTTGGACAAGGCACGCGCTTACCGTTTGGGTCGCCTTCGGGAGCAAATGGTGGCGCATGATGTGGGGGGGCTTTTGCTCTATGATCCCATCAACATCCGCTATGCATTCGACAGCTCAAACATGCAGGTCTGGACCGGCCACAATCCTGTACGGTATGCTCTGATCCTCGCTGACGGACCGGCGATCTTATGGGAGTTCAAGGGCTGCGAACATTTGAATGACGGCCTGGACGGTATTGATGAAATCCGCACTGCAGTCTCGTGGATGTTCATGACTAAGGGCGATAAGGCGCCGACTGGCGTCAATATATGGGCTGACGAAATTGCTGACGTTTTACGCCAATATGGTGGCGGAAACACGCGCCTTGCCGCGGACAAACTGGATGGCCCAGGCCTGCATTCTCTAGAAAACCGTGGTTTCACCTTTGTTGAGGGGGCCGAGCTTACGGAACGGGCCCGGTCTATCAAATCAGTGGAAGAAGTCGAACTAATGCGCTGGACTATCCGCGTCTGCGAAGCGGGGATGGCGCGGATCTACGAACACTCTGTCCCCGGCGCTACCGAACGTGAACTCTGGGCCCATCTTCACTTTGAAAACGCCCGGTCCGGCGGCGACTGGTTGGAAACCAAGCTGTTGGCCTGCGGGTCAAACACCAACCCCTGGTACACTGAGTGCTCTGATCGCATCTGTCAGAAAGGGGAAATGATATCCTTCGACACTGACATGATCGGCCCTTACGGCTATTGCGCCGACCTGTCGCGCAGCTGGACCTGTGGCTATACGCCGATGAACAATACGCAAAAACGGATATATTCAACGGCGCTGGAGCAAATCAATCACAACCTGACAATCCTAAGACCGGGGATGAGCTTTGCCGAGTACAACGACAAAAGCTGGCGCATCCCGGAAAAACACGCCGATTACCGCTATTCTCTTGCGGTTCACGGGGTTGGAATGGCAGACGAATGGCCGGTAATTCCCCTGCATGTTGACTTTGACGACACCGCAACGTCGGGGCGGATCGAACCGGGCATGGTGTTATGTGTTGAAAGCCTTGTCGCCGAGCAGGGATCGGAAAGCGTTAAACTGGAAACGCAGGTTTTGATAACTGACTCCGGTTATGAACGGTTGGACAGCTTTCCATGGGAGGCCATCTGATCTGGTGGTTTTTTGCGCGTTACAATCCTGTATTGAAAGCAAGCCATGGCCAAATATTCCCTCCTGCCTTCCAGCGATCCAATTGTGCTGAACGGGGTATCGCTGACCTGTGCAGACCTTGTGGGGGCGGCACAACAGAAATCAAAAGTGACGTTTACGGAAGAATCCAGGGAACGGATTCAAAAAGGTCGCGAGGTCGTGCAAGGCATCGTGGCCAGCGGCGTCCCTGGCTATGGGATTTCCACGGGGGTCGGATCGCAGAAGGATTTCAAGGTTTCTGCAGGCGGAGTGCAGGACTATAATCGCCGGCTGGCTCGGGCACATGCGACCCATGTCGGCGGTGCGGTGCTGCCAAAAAGTCGAGTGCGGGCTGCTTTGATCATCCTAGTCAATGAGTTTTCGCTTGGATTGTCTGGCGTTTCGGAACCGTTGGTTCAACTGCTCACTGACCAAATCAACGGCGCAATAATGCCCGAGGTGTCGTCATATGGGACGGTTGGTGCCGCCGATCTAATACCGATGTCACAGATTGCGAATTGGCTGCAAAGCACGCCGGAAGCGCAGGAACTTGGTATCCCAGGACCAAAAGAGACACTGTCTCTGATCAATACCAACGCGATCACCCTGGCCACCGGTGCCGAAGTACTGATGGAAGCGCGCGACATTCTGGAGTTGGCTAATCTATCCGTCGCATTTTCGCTTGAGGCGTTCCGCGGTAATCTTGATTCAATTTCTGAATCAGTGAATCTTGCGCATCGGCGTCGCGGGCAGGCGCAGGTTAGCGCGGATGTGCGCCACCTTCTGCGGAACAGCAAGCTCTGGAACGTTGGCCAAGCACGGCGCATTCAGGACCCGCTGAGTTTCCGCTGCGCATCACAGATCCAAGGTGCTCTTAGCGAGTTACTCGACCGGGCAGTTGAGATCTGGGACCAAGAGTTGAATTCCGTTACAGACAATCCGATTGTTGATACCGCTGATCAATGCGTTCGCTCTCATGGCAATATGGATTCCACGCGCATGACCTTGGCCATAGATGGGTTGCGACAGGCGTTTGCCAAAACCCTGGATATCGCTGGCGAGCGTTTACACAAGCAACAATGGACAGAATTTTCCGGACTGCCAACGGGCTTCGCTGAGGCGAATAGCCCGCTGGGTGGCGTTCAGTTCCTGAACCTTGGTCATTTGGCGGCGTCCCTCATCACATCCGCCAAGATATGGGCCGCGCCTTCGCTGCTCTTGTCTGTCGGCCAACTGGCAGACGGAGTGGAAGACACAGCAGGCCATGCGTTACATTCGGTTGCTGACTTTGAACGTATCCTTGAAGCCGCCCGCCTGATTTTATCCATTGAGATTATAGTATCGATCTGGGCTATCAACAAACGTGACCTGCCAACGTCAACATTGGGTGAAGGTCTTCGGGGCCACGCCGCTCAAATCACCCCGTTGTTGCCAATCGGAACTGAGGGAATGGACGTGTTTTCAATCGAACCGATTGTTGAAATTCTTCGTTCCCCCAGTCAGCACTGGAATTTCACATCTAAATAAATGGGCAACAATGCGACAGTTTCAAAAAGGAATCTCATCCGATAACTAATTCGATTTTCCGATACTGGTGCGGGATGACTGCCAAGCCCGAGACAGAGCAAACAACGCGGTGTGCGGAAGTGTAAGAGATGCCTGCTTTGAAGCTTAGAGGGATTGGACCGTCTGCCCGAGGCAAGGACCTAGAAACAATCTACTCCATTTTGTTTTGGGCTGTGAGCTGCCGTTAGACGGGTTTGTCACGAAAGTCCGTTCAAGGCCGTTCGCGACATGTCGGCGCGTCCTGGGAGCCGACTTTGCAAAGGTCAATAACTGCGCTTAGCTGCCGTTGGTGCAGATCTCAGCGAAGGTCCGTAACCCGCCCTTAGTGACGAAATGTGCAGGGCGCAGAAATCAGGCCACTTCCTCTCCCCTCAAGGTCACTAACGGCCCTAACCGGACCTTGGCGCACAATGCGTCTAACGGCGGCTCCCAGCCCTTCTACGACATTCGTGCCGGGTGCAGCATGACGCGGCATATGGGGCACTAAGGGCGGTAAGGAGCCATTCGCTGCGGTCAACTCCAAGGGCTGCTATTAGCAGATTGAGACCTTTGTAGACTGTCTCGAATGGCCCAGAGCCACCAAATAAAGAACGCGAAGTAATTTTTCACTTCGAGCCCTTTGCAGTAGCGTCATTGGCACTGATCAAGCCCCGTTTTAGGCTAGGGCACAGGCTAATTTTGGCACCATGGGAGGTGGAGATAATGGCTAGACGAGAGCCATAGCGCATCCAAAACACTAACGATTCCGACGTCGGAAATATTCACCAGCATCTGCGAGCAAAAGGCAGGTCAAGCCGGAGCCGTCGAAGAATCGATGTAGGATTGTTACAATTCGTGGTATGGTAAACGCGGAGGGCCTTTCATGTTACGCGTTGGCCTATCGACCTTTGCTCTAATTCTGATAACCGGTTTTGCTGAAGCCGGTGCGCTCTATGATGCGGCAAAGATGGGTGATCTGGGATCTGTCGAACATCTCCTCTCGGCTGGTGAGAATGTTGACGCATTAGGCCCAAACAAGGAAACGCCCCTAACTGCAGCCACGCTGCGCGGCGATGTCGAAATTGCCGAAGTTCTAATTAACCGTGGTGCCAATGTAATGGCGCGCAACACTGGCGGGTTCACACCTTTGCATGCCGCTGCCTATGCTGGAAGTGCGAAAGTCGCGGAGCTATTGCTAGCCAACGGCGCTGGTCTTGAAGACATCCGGAATGTTTCTGGCGCGACACCCTTGATCGTAGCGGCAGAGGAAAACAGGGTGGATGTTGCTCGGCTGCTGATCGCGCGCGGTGCAAATGTAAGTGTTTTGGACAGAGATGGATTTTCTGCGCTGACCGGGGCATGGTCAAAAAATCGGTTTGAGATGGTGCGATTGCTAAAGCAGAACGGCGCGATCTGCCAACCTACCGAGGTGCTGGGCACAGATGAATATTACAGGAAATGCGTTGAATATGGCAAATAGCAGGAGGGTTGAAAATGTACGCTTTTCTCCGATTTTGGTGCACAATGCTGGTGGTGCTCGGTGGCCCGGCTTTTGCGGCCGACCCGGTAAACACCGGCCTTTTTGGCGGGGTGGCGATAAAGGGGTATGACACGGTCGCGTACTTTTCTGAGGGCAGGGCAATGAAAGGTTTGGAAGAGTTCTCGCACAACTGGCTCGGCACGCCGTGGCATTTCGCCAATGCAAAGCATCGCGACATGTTTGTAGAAGAACCCGGCAAGTACGCGCCGCAATATGGCGGTTACTGTACCCTTGGTGTTGGTCTGGACGGGCACGCCGCCGAAAACATCGATCCTGAAACTTCCTGGCGGATCATCGATGACAAGCTCTATTTCGTCTACGCTGCGGAATATGTTGGTGAGCTTGATGGGCCCTCACGGGACGAATGGCTGGCAAAAGCCGAGGCCAATTGGCCTGAAGTGAAAGCGCGTGTAGAACAGGAACTGAACAACTGAAACAGGATCAGTCGACCGGCGAGAAGTGGAAGACTTTTGTCGCGTTGACGTAGGTGTACATGTACTCCCCCTCGACCAAAGGGGCGGCGTGGCGATAAATCGGACCACAGACGGTTCGACCGAGTGACAATGATTCGACACGTTCGCACAACATGTCGCCCGAAACGGTCACTTCACCCGTTGCGATGTAAGCGTTTGTACGGAATGCCAACGAACCATCTGCACCGATCTGCGTAACACCGGGGCCGATCCCTTCGACATTGCCCTGCCATATGCGCCCGAATGTAACGTGCCTGATTTCATCTGCGGTCAGGGGCTCGCGGATTCCGGCATCGAAGCCCCATGGCCATTTTTGTAATCCACCCATGGTGAGTGCGCCAAGAAATTTCTTCAAATCTTCCGCTCTGCGGAGATGTCCAAACTTCATCCGGTATAGTTCCACGGACATGTTTGCTTCTAGACGTTCCGCCTCTGCCGCTGCGTCGCGGGCAAGTTCTATGCGATCTGCCAATGTGTAGGCCGCAACGAGATAGGCGTAGATTTCATCGACATTCGGTGCTGCGTCGCGAGCCTGTTCGAGTATGCTGACCGCACGTTCTGGCTGGCCATTTAGCATGAAGGCTAAACTGGCGTCGAGGCGGGTTCCGTTGGGAAGGTTTGGGTTCAGCTTCTGTGCGGTTTCGATGGCCGCAACCGCGTCGGCAGGGCGGCCGCTGAAGGTATGCACAAGGTTCAGTGCAGCATGAGCTTCCGCCTCGTTCGGCCCCAAAGCTACAGCCCGTTCAGCAGATATTAGAGCATCCTCATAGCGACCGTCGATTACCTGCAATTCTGCGAGCACAGAAAAGGTCAAGGAGAGTCCTGCGTCGATCTCCAGCGCTTTGCTAGCATGTTCATAGGCTCGCTTGCGAGCAACCGGAAAGGCCAATACATCGTCATAGTTACTACGCATGACATAAGCCTCGGTCCTTGCTGTCGCGGCAAAAGCCCGAGCAAATTCAGGGTCGAGTTCCGTCGACTTTGCGAAGAGAGCCAATGCCTCGTGTAGCTGTGGACGAAAGCCAGTCCGCGCTGCATGTTCGGCGCGTAAATAATAGTCGTAGGCTTCGAGGTTTTGAGTTGGCAGGCGTTGGAGACGCTTCTGCTCAGTCAGTGAAAGCCGGACTGACAGGGTTTCGACAATGTGGCGGATCACCTCGTCTTGCACCGCAAAAATATCAGAAGCGTTGCGGTCAATCCGGTCAGCCCAAAGGCTGTCGCCTGTTTGACTATCAATCAACTGGGCATTGATGCGGATACGATCACCGGCGCGGCGCACACTACCCTCGAGCACGTAGCGGACGCCAAGCTTGCGCCCCACTTCACGAATGTCGACTGGTTGATCTTTCAGGGTGAACGCCGTGTTGCGGGCGATAACCAGCAGACCGGAGATCCCCGAGAGATCCGTAATCAGGTCGTCCGTCAATCCGTCTGCGAAATAGTCGTCGTCGGCATCAGCGCTCAGGTTGTGGAATGGAAGCACCGCAAGCGAAGGCCGATCCGCGGGTGCTTGAGTCTCTTGAGGGGGTAGCGGCGAAGAGGTCGGTTGCCAAGGCTGAGACCAGAGCACAAGTCCCGCCACCATGACAGCAATCCCACCACCGCCGAACTTGAGCCACTGCATCATGGGCCATGGCGTGCGCGGCGGTTCGCCGACGGTATTCTGCATGGCTACGCGATAGACGTCGATGGGGTCGGGGATATTCTTGACCAGATGCTCGCCCATCGCCTCGAACGGGTGATCGACCTTTCCGCGCGTATATTCGAAAACTGCGCGCGAAACACAGATGCCGCCGGGGTGTGCCAGCGACTCGAGCCGGGAGGCGACATTTACTCCGTCGCCATAAATGTCTCCCTCCTCCACGATCACGTCACCAACATTGACGCCGATGCGAAACAGAATTCGTTGATCGGCCTGAACCTCGGTTTGGCGTTTCGCGACGCCCTCCTGAATTGCGATGGCACAGGAAACGGCATCGACCACGCTGGGAAATTCGATAAGGGCACCATCGCCCATCAGCTTAATAATGTGCCCGTTGTGACTGGCGACAGTAGGCTCGACTAAGTTATTGCGTTCAGCCCGCAACCTTATGTAGGTGTCCGCTTCGTCCTTCGCCATCAGACCGCTGTAGCCGACAACGTCAATGGTAAGAATGGCTGTGAGGCGGCGCTCCATTTTCCCTCGCTGATTGCGACAAAAGTTACACTTGTCTAAAACACTACAGCAGAATTGGCTCAATTATGCGATGGCCCGTGCGCTCATTTCCTGTCGATCCTGATCATAGGTTCGGCATCATCCGATAAATCGTAGTTGCTAATCGGCGAACGAAGATTATTGGTGGACCAACCTTGAGCTTCGGCCAAAGTGCGTTGTGTTTCGCAAGCAGCCATTCGCTGCGCCGTCCACGAAAGTCGGGTATGGGCCGTTAGCAACCGTGATGGACGAGTGAAAGGGCCCAATTGCTGCACCATGCACATTTCGTCACTAAGGGCGGGTTCCGGACCTTCGCTGCGGTCAACTCCAACGGCAGCAATGCGCAGTTATTGACCTTTGCAAAGTCGGCCCCCAAGACGCGCCGACATGTCGCGAACGGCCCATAGCCGCCGCTGGCCAGCCGATCTGGTGCCGCGCTGCAGCTTCACCAGACCTGCCATTCGTGTGCTATGCAGCATTTTTGAAAAGCGAGAGACCGACATGCGGACATTGCTGGCATTTGCAGACCCGGCCAATGCTCGAACAGCAATCCTCCAGAGTCGGCGGCAACCGACAAGCCGCGGCGCAGAATGAACGGCAAAAACAACCAAACCAGAGCCTACGCAATGAAACTGCCCACTTGTTTTGAAAACCCTGACGTCGAGCAGGGCTAGGCATCAGTCCAATTTAAGTTTTGCCAAAAAAGAGAAAAAGATTGATCTTGGAGCTAGGAGGCTTTTTTTCAATGAACAAGAACCGATCTTCACTGCCCACCACAACCGATGAAATGGACGCCCTTTTTGCAAAGGTATTTAGGGAAGAAAGTACGAATTTGGGCATGGCCTTTCAGTCGCGCCCTACCGACATAATCATTGCTCCCTTCGCCAAATGTGGCACAACCTGGTTGCAGCAGATTGCCCACGGCTTGCGGACACGGGGCAGTATGGACTTTGAAGAGATCAGTAATGTAACGCCGTGGATCGAGCTCGCTTTCGAACTTGGCATCGATCTGGACGCGGCTCAATTGGCCGAACCGCGGGTCTTTAAGAGCCATCTCAGTTGGCGGGATGTCCCCAAGAACGCACGCTATATTGTCTCATTCCGCGATCCATCGGATGCATTCATATCAGTCTACCGATTTTTCGAAGGCTTTATGTTTGAGCCGGGCACGATTGATATGGACACGTTCTTTCGGTGGCGCAACCCGCCTGCCGAGATGGGCGAGCGCGGATATTGGCACCACTTGGCTTCATGGTGGGAGCAGCGAGATAATCCCGATGTCCTGCTGCTGTGTTACGAAGATATGCTGGCAGACTTTCCTGGCACAGTGCGGCGTGTTGCGGCGTTCATGGACATCCCGCTTGATGACGAGCTGTTCGCCCGTGTGGTGCACCAAGCCTCGCGGCGGTTCATGTTGGAGCATAAAAGTCAGTTTGATGAGGCCCCCTTTCGGCGCCTGATTTCTCAGCGGACAGGTTTGCCTGTTGATACGGATGCCTCCAAGGTCACGCCCGGCGCACGCGACGACCCGAAATATCATCTTGCAGCAACACACCAACAGAAGCTGGAGGAATTTTGGCAGGCGCAACTGTCCAACCGTTTCGGTCTGGAAATCTACGAAGATCTAAGGCATGCCATTCGAGCTCTACACCAAACTGGATAAACCCAACGATGGCAAGTTCTCCTAGGATACGGCCCATCGGGCGGTCTGCTTCGTGCTATGACCATGCAGATTGCGCATCCGCAGCGAATTTTCCTCCTGCGAAAGTCGGTGTCGTATTACTGGCAATTCTGCTTTAGTCTTCGAGCCGCCTTGCGGCGGTGCAGAGAATTACGCCGTTTCAGGGTTGCCTGAATGTCGGTTCCCGACGTCTCGGCATAGTTGGTTCGCGCTTGCGGAGAAAGTCAGCAATCCGCCCTTCCTGCTCCAGACGTCCCCCATGCTGCACCCGGCACGAATGTCGTGGAAGGGCTGGGAACAGCCATTAGACGGGTTTGGCACGAACGGCAGGTCAGGGCCGTTCACGTCCTATCAGGGCGAGCCGCGGCCAGACTTTGCAAAGGTGACTATCTGCGCATAGCCGCCGATGGTGGTGATCGCGTCTAATGGCTGCTTCTCTAATTGGGTGTTTGGGTCAAGCTCATTTTCCTTCTTCCTTTTGGGCCATAGTCACTCATCCGGGTCACGCTTCTCTCCGCAGTCTGGTTGATGCCATGTTGGCACCGCTGCACGCATATGTCGGATCGGCAGTGGAGAGCCTTGCTCTCAGACGCGCTTCACGTTGCGTAGCAGACATTTTCGGCTTCTTCCACGAACCTCGTCCGGTGAGGGACGACCCCGTTAGGATTGGGTGGTTAGCGTTTTTGCTCATACCTTGCCTCCCACCTGGTCCTGACGGAATTCCGTGCCGTCTATCCACATGCGATGCAGTAGAACTGCGAGCTTGCGTGCAACCGCGACAACAGCTCTGCGGCGACCTTTTGTGCGCATCAGCCGCATACCCCAAGATTTGGTCTGAGACCCGGCCATTGTTCGTATGAGCAAAGCGTTGGCGGCTGCGTACAACGTTGCTCGGACATCCCGGTCGCCCGCTTTTGATATACGGCCGGGATTGTCGTGCTCACCCGACTGATATCGTCTCGGCGTCAGGCCAAAATGTGCGCCAACAGTCCGTGACTTCTTGAAGCGCGTCGGATCATCGACAGCGGCTTTGAAGGTCAAAGACGCAATTGGCCCAACGCCTGGAACGGTCATCATCCGCATGCAAACTTCATCACGGCTGGCGGCCCGTTTGACCCGTCGATCCAGCTCCAGAAAATGCTGATACAAAACCACACGTGCATCCAAGAGCGGCACCAAAGCATGAGCCAGAACATCATCCATCTCGATCAAGGCCCGGACGACGCCATCAAAACTGCCGTGCTTCACGGTCTTGGGCAGGCGAATGCCAAATATCTTCAATAACCCGCGCACCTCATTGGCCAAATCCATTGTCTTCTTCAGCAATGCCTTACGTGTGCTGAGCAAGGCACGGACACCATGGGCCTCTCGGCTCTTCATATGCACCGGGCTAAACCAGCCGGTACGCAGAACCTGGGCGATCCCGCGTGCGTCGTTCTTATCTGTCTTGTTGCGCATCGCTGACAGCGCGGCATTGACTTGCCGTGCCTCCATGCAAACGACTTCGAAGCCTTCTGCTTCCAAACCGAAGTACAGGTGTTGGCTCATGGTGCCCGCTTCAAAGCCGCTCCGTTCAATCGGATGCGGGAAGTCGGCGAGGCACTCAGCAATATCCTTGATCTCGCAAGGCAGTTCGCGCTCGAACAGCGTCGTTCCCTTACTATCAACAATGCAAAGCGCACAGGATCGTAGCGAAACGTCTAATCCGGCAAAATACTCCATATTCTATCTCCCTTGTTCACAAGCCACCTTGTGATCTTATCGGGAGCTCGACCTCAGAACAGAGGGGGCCCAATTACGCATGCTCCCAGCCCTTCTACGACATTCGTGCTGGGTGCAGCATGACGCGACGTCTGAAGCTGGAAGGGCGGATTTCGGACCTTCTCTGCAGGCGCGAGCCAAGAATGCGAAAACTCAGTAAGCCGACTTTCAGACAAACACGAAGCGGGGTTCTTTTCTGCGGTGCGGAAGACGGCTCTGGAGCCCATTTCGACCAATGCTTCTGCCGTAGAAATTCGTCAATAGGGTAGGACTTCGAACGTTCGCAGCGCATTGTTCGAATGGCTGCACTACGCAGGCCAACACCCATGTTGACGACGGCAAGAACGGCAACGCTTCCTCGGTGCTGGGCATTATGAGCGCCCGCACTTCATGGCTATGTCAATGGCAGCATGCCCAAGCGGATCCACACGCCCGCAGGCACTGTCGCGGTACAGGTTCCCAAGATCTCCGGTCATCAGGACGCCGTCTTATTCCTGCAATCTCTTGAACGCGGTCGTTGGTCTGTGCACGTAGTGATGCCCGCGATCTGCTTGCATGAGCGTTTGCTGTTCCAGTGGAAATACAGTTTGACTTTTGGTTTTCAGAAACATAAAACCAATCAAAGCAAAATGGTGATATTATGGCCTCCTTATCCGAACTGAACGCGGCGCTCTCATGTGCATTGAATGAAGACTACTCGACAGTTGCGCAATATAGCAGAAGGCTGATTGATGCCGGGTTTCTTCCCAAGAGCAAGGGGAGGGCAATCGCTGACGCGCGTGTTGGTGATGTCATCAAGCTCTTAGTTGCAGTGGGAGCACGGCCAAAGTTAGCAGATACGGCACGTTTTGTTGAGGAATACCTTTGCCTGACAGGGGATGGCGTTCCTGAAACAGCGCCAGAGAAATTAAGAGAAACGACGTTCGAACGTATGCTTTATACGTTGCTGATGGTGATTGCCCCGCACGGAAAGCTGAAACCAGAAATCGAAAATCACCGCCAGCGTGAGCGCAAGCTTACTTATGAGATAAACCTGACATGGCCAGAAATCTTAGTTTACGAAAACGGACACATTGTCGAAGCTTTCAAGAACGAAGGTTTGCCCGGTCATTGGAATGGTGATCACAAGCGAACATTTACGTTTTCGGCCAATTTATTTGACGAGTTCGATGACTTTGATTTTCAGATTGAGGAGCTTTTTTGGAAGACGTTTCCAGATGAGTCAGACTGGAGCCTGATCAAATAACACACCCAAAATGGGTGTCGAAATTGGAGCCACACCGTGAGGTGGCGTGACCTCAGCGACGTATCCAACCGGCCAGCGCGGGAATAAGTTTGGCGACCTACCCGCGCTGGCCTTCCACCCCAACTCCTGATGAAAGGAACTAAGATGCTTCCTAATAACCTGCGGGACCTAAAAGAGTCACGCGGCAAGAACATTGCCGAAATGAATGCCATCGATGGCAAGGCCGCGGGGGACAGCCGCGACTTGTCGGGCGAAGAACGTATCTTTCACCCCTCAATATGATCGCGTTGGACCAGCAGGAGAGCTGTAATAATGGCAAATTCTAGCCCTTTGACTATGGCCAGAAATACCGTGGTCGCTCTCCTTCGGGAGGCGCGCGAAGCTGGATGGGCCCAGGCAAAATTCGAGATCAAGCCTGACGGCAGCGTGACTGTCGATGCAGGAATGACGACCCAAGAAGGTGGTGACGATTTTCTGGCGAGTGATTTGAGGATGGGAAAATGACCAAGAAAGGCTTGCCCAAGTACGTCTACGCTGATCGGGGCTATGTCAGGTTTATCCGCCGGTCACGGGGGCAATCGGTGATGATAAAAGAGGAATTTGGCACTCTCGAATTCTGGGACCATTACAACCGGCTGTTGAAAGGCCGCGAGCCGATATCGTCAAAGCGCAACTTTGAAACGCTGGCGCTGAGTTACTTTGAGAGTGACGCGTACAAAAAGCTCAAGCCGCGCACCAAATCTGATTACCGGAAATACATCGAACATATCCGCAAAATCTGGGGTAGAAAAGACCCCCGGAAGATTGAGACACAGCATATCTATGAGCTGCACCGTGCCAATGCTGACCACTGGCGGCAGGCGAACTATCTGGTTCAAGTCATGGTGATCTTGATGAACCATGCCCGCTTGATCGGCTATCTCAAAAAGGAACACGGAAACCCGGCCAAAGGTATTCCGCTTTTCAAACAGAAAAGTGAGGGCTGGGAGCCTTGGCCTGATGATGTGCGGCAAGAGTTCGAGGCAGTGGCGTCGCCCCGCGCACTGCTGGTCTACGAGTTGTGCATCGGCACAGGACAGCGGATTGGCGACGTGGTGGCTATCCGTTGGGATCACATAAAAGACGGCGCCTATGACTTCACTCAGGGCAAGACTGACAAGCCCATGCGGATTCCGCTTACCGACCGGCTTAAGGCCTATTTGGGCACCGTCTCCAAAGAGGGCCTGACGATCATTACTGGCAAACATGGCTGCCCGGTGCAGTATCGGACTGTCGCCGAGGAAATGCGCAAGATCAAATCGAAGATGAAGCATCCGGACGCTGCAACATTCGTCACGCACGGGCTGCGCAAGAACGCAACCATCGAGCTTTATCAGTCAGGTTGCGACGATGAGATGGTGAAAGCCGTCACCGGGCATTCTGGCGTTGAGATGCTGAAGAAATATGGGGGAGCGATTAGGCAACGTGAACTGGCGACGCGTGCACAAGAGGCGCGAAATCGCATGGAACGGAACAAGACCAGAACGTGAAAGTTTCAACGCTTGTTTCAAAATTCAGGTAGTAGGAGTGAGGTCATGACGCAAGTCATTGAAAAGATTGGAGGCGAGTACGAGAATCGAACTCGTGTACACGGATTTGCAATCCCTCTGACGGCTTTGAAAACAAAGCGAAAGAGTGTAAACGCACCCCTTTGGGGGGTGTTCGGAAATCAAATACTTACGATGCACGTGTAAACGCTGAGAGGCGGAACTGCGCAAAGAAAAACACCGGGGCAGCGGCAACTGCACCCGGCGTCAATCAAGATAAGAAAACACCTAGTTTTCGCCGCAATAACATCCCAAAGCACCGCCGCAACGCAATGTCTTTGTATGCCAAGGACAGCCATAAGCGGGTGGCAAAGGGGCTGGGCTTTGCCCTCACCTTGGGCACAGAGTCCGCGTGGCACGACCTTACGATAATCATGATGGCTCGCCTGACTGACGCCGAGCGTGCCTCGCTGGCCTTTGCCACTCTCAACAGCCTGTCAGAAAAACACGCCTATATGACTGCCTCCGCTGCCCTGTTCGGCACGCTGTATGGGGAGGCCTCACAGTGAGCAAACTCCGCCCCCTTGAAGAACTTCTGTTCCACATGCGGACCATGGCCCGCAGCAGCAATGAATGGGAAGCTAAATTTGCCCGTTCGATCCTGAGACAGGCCAAACAGTCCGCTTGGTCCCCCTCTGACAAACAACAGCAGATCATGCGGCGCATGGTGTCCGAGATGTTCACACATAGCGGCGCTGACACCAGCTACGACATTGGCCTGATCGACAGGGGAGACCGGCACGACGCCGCCTGAAACAACTCCGTTTCGGATGGTCGGTTAACGGTGGCATTCGAGACGTAGTGGCGAACCATGGGACGGGGCAAACGCCAAGGGCAGTTCGAAAGACCGAAGCCCGCCCCCCGGCATACACAGTGTCCTTCTGTGTCGGAAAGTAGCGGTCAACTTAACCGGCGAGGACATGCGCACAGGTTGGGGCTCAAAGCGAAGGGTCGGCTCCGTTGAGCAGATCAATATCGCCCAGAGCATAGAGACAGCTCCAGCCAATGGCTGGGGACTGTCGTTCTATGCTCTTTGCTCCGGGTCTCACCATTGAGCAGGGGCAATGACAGATAGGTAGGGGCTGCGGAACAAGGTCTGCGCCGGTAACCTTGAGGGGGGGAGGGTCAAAAGTCCAGAATTTTGCTTGGCTCTAGACCCGTCTCCCTCTCACGCGGAGATTTTTTTCTTGAGTGACGATAATTTGGCCTGTTCGGCGACGTAATGGGGCTTGCCCTGCGGTAAGAAAGCTCGATCCGAATATCGAATAATTTTGAATACTCATTAAAATCAATATGTTGAATTGCTTAAACTGATTGATCTGGCGTGTCTCTAATGTTTTGCACTGCCCTCAAGCAACTCTGAGATGGCAATACTTTTCAAAACTCATGAGCGGTGACGTGCAATGGGACCAACTTGTGTCCCGGCGGTTTTAAGCGATGTTGGAGCAAGCAGAGCCGGGCAGTGTTGACCCGCTGAAAGAGTATTGTTTCCTCGCTGGAGTTAGCGAAGGTACCAGGCATCCTCAATCAGGTCCAAGCGGCGCGAACGGCCCAGACCGGCCATTGACGGGACATCACGTCGCCGCCGCGCAGCTTTCCCAGAACGGCCATTCGATCATCGCGCAGCATTTTTATCAGTCGGATGACGGCAGTGTGGACCAAGCCGACATCCACCTTTTGGCGGGACTACCAGACACCTGCGTACCCAGTTTGGCTTGACGGTAATAGAAATAGGTCGCGTCCGTGATACGAGCTAATGTGTAGTGTGTAGGCTGGAATGATCAGTTGCGTGGGCAATATCAATTTGGAGATAGTACATTGGAATCGAACTCATCGAATTTTTCGGCTTCCAGCGGCAGTGGCTACGAATTGCAAATGGGGCGTTTTAGTCGCTTGCTAGCACCAAAGTTCCTAGATCTCATTGAGTTTGAGGATAGCAGCAATATTCTCGATGCCGGATGCGGTACAGGCGCACTGACATCAGAAATATTGCGCCGCACCGAAACCGCAGACATTACCGGTGTCGACATCTCTGAGGCTTATGTTGAATACGCCGCACGGCAAATTTCAGACCTACGTGTTTCGTTCGAAGTTGCTGACCTGAAGGCTCTTCCAATGCCGGATGAAACATTCGATCATGTTGTGTCTCAACTCGCCTTAAATTTCGTTCCAAACACGAGCGTGGCGATATCCGAGATCTCGCGTACTTTGAAGGTGGGCGGCCGTCTTGCGGTAGCCATTTGGGATGTAAGAGGAGGCCTAGTGTTCAATCGCCTCTTTCTGGACACAGCTTCAATGCTGGACCCTGAGGCCAACGAACTTAGAAAAAAGAACTTCACGCGACCGCTTACGCGACCCGGCCATCTGGAAGATGCTTTGAAGTCAGCGGACTTTGCCAAAGTTCAGATCGGTGAAATCCACATCCGAACTGAATTCGCATCTTTCGAAGACTATTGGAGGCCGTTCGACGGGAAAGACGGCCCAATTCCATCCTACCTTTCGAAGAGACCCGCCGAACTGAAAAAACAGATAAAGGATGCCGTGCGAGATGCCTATCTAGATGGCGAAGCTGATGGACTTCGCTCTTATGTTGCAACAGCATGGGTAGCAACGGGGCGACGGCAATAGCGAACTTCATAGTCTGCTTTGGGCTCGGAGTCGCCTTGCGGCGGCGCAGAACAAGAACCGGTTTCGAGGTCACCTGAATGTCGGCTGCCGACATGGTGTCTTGAATGGCTCGCGTCTGCAACGAAAGTCCGGAATCCGCCCTTCTAGTTGAAATGTGCATGGTGCGGCATTAGTCTCAAATGAAGCACAGTCCAGTAGTTCGCTGCAGTGTACATGAAAGTCCTGAGCGGGCCGACCGTGAAATCGGCCCAACTTGCTAGATTTCAACTGCTTCAGATATTGCCAGAGCGTCTTCCAGCTCAACACCGAGGTATCTGACTGTGCTGTCCATCTTTGTGTGGCCAAGCAAAAGCTGAACCGCACGTAGGTTGCCGGTCTTCTTGTAGATTTGCGAAACCTTGGTTCGGCGCATCGAATGCGTTCCGTAACCGCTTGGCTCAAGCCCTATGGATTTGACCCATTCACGAACCAGCCGCGCATATTGGCGTGTCGAGATATGCAAGCGTTCGTGGAACCGCCCCAGCCACAAATATTCGGACCCTGTCATCAAGGGTTCGTCCATCCAGCGTAGGAGCGATTTGCGCGTACCCTCTGTTACTTCAAATCGAACTGGCTTTTGGGTTTTACTCTGGATGACCGACGCGCGTTCCTTGACTTGTCCAGCCGCAAATACGTCAGCGACTTTCAGGCAAACCAGGTCACATCCTCGAAGTTTGCTGTCGATGGCCAGGTTGAAGAGCGCAAGGTCACGATGATTGTCCGCGATCTCCAGGCGTACGTGGATCGCCCAGACGTGTTTCGGCAGAAGCGGCTGCTTTTGTCCAACAATGCGCCCCCTATTCCATGCCGGGCGGCAGGAACGAATGGCAGGTAAGTTTGGTATTTGCATGATGGTTTCTCCTATCCACCACACCCATCCGCATCGACAACCCGATGTTGACACAGCAGTCTACCACGTGCCGGAGGGAGGCGCAGAGTAAGCTCGGGGCGAGCCCAAAACCGGATACTGCACCATACACTTTTCGACGAGAAGGGCGGAGAGTCGACCTTCGCTGCGGTATGCTCCAGCGGCAGCTATGCGCAGATTGCGACCTTTGCAAATTCTGGCCGCGGCTCGCCCTGATAGGACGCGAACGGCCCACTGCGGACCTTCGATCAAGCCGCAGCTAATGGCAGCAGGGAGCCCACTTTGACCAATGCTGCGTTCTTCATGAACGGCAGCTAACTCACGAGACGGCCAAACAGCTAGAGTTCGTGTGCCCACAACATTTCTCTCATTGCCGCCCTACAGCCAGCTCGCATAGTCTTTGATCCATTCTTGCCTAAGCCTGTCACCCTCGCCGATGAACCCCTCATTCAACTCTTCATATTCGCTCACCCTGTCGGGGCGGAAATGACGCAGATCTTTTCTGAGTTCACACCATGCGGCAATAACGATGGCTTCGGAATGATAAGCAATTGCGATGGGCCAGATCGTCCTGCGTGTCTCAACGCCTTCCGCATTGCGGTAATAGATGCGAAGCTTCCGATCCTCCCGGATTGCTTTGCGAACGGTCGTGAGATCAATAATCTCAGGTTCTTCGACCCCCCAAGTGGAAGCAAACACCGTTTCACTCAGCCGCGTCGAGTCAGCCAATTTTTGGGCGGCAGACCGCGCCGCACGGTTCAAACCCCGGTCCCCGGTGCGGGCAATCAGGGCCAATCCGACTGTAATGGCCTCAGCCTCCTCGACGTCAAAGTTGATTGGTGGGAGGTCATACCCGGATCGCATGACGTAGCCCACACCGGCTTCACCCTCGACAGGCACTCGCATGGCCTGCAACGCTGCAATATCTCGATAGACGGTGCGCTTGGTAACCTCCAGTTCTTCGGCGATTTGCTGTGCCGTTCGTGGTCTCTTGGCGTTCCGCAAGATTTGGATGATCTCAAACATGCGCGTTGATCGGCCCAATGCACGTCTCCTCTTTCAAATTACCGATCCTTAGCACATCGCTGCTGACCATATGGTGTCAGCAGTGTCTTGGTAGGACTTCTCCAAATCAAATCGAGAAAGCGCCATGAAACACATTCCTGAAACAAAGCTCTTTGCCAATACCACAGTCCAAGACACAGGATCGGATATCAAACGCGGCGTCTTGCTGGTGGGTCTGTCGGCTTTGGCTTTCAGTACGGCTGGAATATTCACAAAATCGGTCGCTGCGAATGCTTGGGATGTCATCTTTTGGCGTGGCTTAAGCGGGATTGCATTCACGCTTGTGTTCTTGCTGGCGAGAGCCGGATTCAAAGATGAGCTTCGCCGGTTTGACGCACCAGCACTCCTTGCTACGATCCTGATGGCGTCCGGGACTGCGGCATTCATTCCGGCCTTCAAGCTGACCAGCGTTGCGAATGTCTCGCTGATCTGGGCCACGTCACCCTTTGTTGGTGCAATTTTTGCTTGGGCATTTATCAAAGAAATACCATCAGCAAGAGTCTTGACTTGTAGCGTTCTTGCTCTGGTTGGAGTCGCCATCACAGTGCACGGCTCTTTCGCCGCTGGTAACATCACCGGGGATATGTTGGCTCTATGGATGACCTTGATGATGGCTGGCACAATGGTGGTTTATAGAGCGCATCCCGACACACCAACCAAGCTTCCTGCGGCACTCTCAGCCCTCATTCTGTTTCCGTTTGCATTGTTTGCTTCTGAACCGGCACAAGTGTCAGGCGTGGAAATTGGCGTCCTCATCAGCTTTGGATTGGTGTTTGCCACGGCATCGGTTTTGCTGGCGGAAGGGGCGCGCTTGATACCATCAGCACAGGCCGCATTGGTAAGTGCGCTTGAAACGCCACTGGCACCCATCTGGGCCATACTCATTCTTTCTGAATGGCCCTCTGTAGCAACGATTGTGGGTGGCGCGATCATCATAGCCGCCGTTGTCTTTTCGCAAATAGCCCCGCGAGTTGTGAACCGATCTTGTAAAATCCGGTCAGCGAGATCGCGAGCCAACACAGCAGCCTTCCTGAGGTTGAACGACCACCTACGGCTGGACATAGGGATCGACGATGAGCACAGCAGGGTCAAGACAAACTGGCAGGATCCGCTGGAGATTGAGACACGCAGACTGAGCCAACGGCTCTGAACACATCAAGAGAGGAAATACGCCATGGGCATAAAAACAAACAGGCTAACCAAGTCGTTCCGGAAATTCATCGAAGATCAGATCATGTTTTTTGTCGCGACTGCGGCGCCGGAGGGCCGCGTCAACGTCTCCCCAAAGGGGTTGGATTCGCTGCGGATACTTTCAGATCAAAAGATCGTCTGGCTAAGCCTTACCGGAAGCGGAAACGAAACTGCCGCGCATGTGCTGCAAAACCCGCGCATGACGTTGATGTTCTGCGCCTTTACCGGAGATCACTTGATCTTGCGCACCTACGGCAATGCCACGGTTATCCATCCACATGATACTGAGTGGGAGGAACACTACGCCCTGTTCTCCGACTTTGCAGGTGCGCGTAATATATACGTTCTCGACATCGATCTGGTCACGACATCCTGTGGGAGCGGCGTTCCAGAAATGTCAGTAGTTCGAAGCCGGGGCGAAACCGATCTGGAGCCCTGGTACGCCGACATGGGGCCAGAAAAGGTGCAAGAATTCTGGAGAAAGAAAAACCTAATGAGTCTAGATGATCATCCAACCGGTATTTTCAAGAAGTGACGTTATTGGCCAGCCTGAAAGCCGCCATCTGCGCGCGCGCAGCGAATTGGCGCTTTGTCCGCTCAGCAAGCATTGGTGTGACGCGCAGCGAACTTCCGCAATCCGCCCTTAGTGACGAAATGTGCATGGTGCAGCAATTGGGCCCTTTCACTCGCCCATCTCGGTCACTAACGGCCCACTGGGACCTTCGGTCAAGCCGCAGCTAATGGCAGCAAGGAGCCCATTTTGGACGATGCGTCCAGTCCGACTCAATACAAACCTCTTGATCGGAGCAACACTCTTCGGCAGCATTGGTCTGACGATGTTGTATTGTGGAGATGTCGGTTGAAAGAACTACGGCGCAGAACTCTGGGCAGCTTCCCGGGCAGGTCAAGATGATCCGTTCGTCACCTGAACTGCTGGCAGTTTCAAGGCGGTGGTATGAGATACTCAGAACCAAAAAGAACACCGACGAATTGCGGGATTTTCTATCGACGGCCAATGAATTGCGGTTCATTGGAACGGGTGAAGGCGAGTTCTGGAACGGCCGCGCAGTTCGCGATGGGGTCAGCGGCTTTTTCGCAGAGATCCCAGCACCGGAAGTGTTTGAAGAGCTCGAGGCGGAAGCCTTCGAAAACGGTGAAACCGGTTGGTCATCCTTTGTTCATAGGATTCAGTTTGTCGGCTTTACCGATGCGGTTTTCTATCGGACCGTCCTGATTTTCGTTCTGGAGGGCGCAGCGTGGAAAATAGTCAACCGCCATGCTTCCGTGGCGACCCCCAACATTGAGCTTGTGGGAAAGGAACAGTTGGCGATCCAGCAACTGATTGATGCCGCGCGGGAAGATGGACCGGAACTGATCCTGACCGAAGGTTTAGCCTCGGTCCTTTTCACTGACGTAGAGGGCAGTACCGCATTGGCGGAATCATTAGGCGACCAGCGCTGGTCGGTAATGATCGATAACCATTTCCAAATTTTGGCGGACATTATCCAGAAACATCGCGGCCAGTTCGTCAAATCCTTAGGAGACGGAACGTTGTCAATCTTTCCATCTGCGAACGAAGCGCTTACGGCTGCAGTCGAGATGCAGACAGCCGTTGCATCTGCATCCGAAGAACCGCACTTAGGTCTGCGCATCGGAATTCACACCGGCGATGTTGTGCAGTCTCGTGGTGATTTTTTCGGTACCGTGGTCAATAAGTCCTCACGCATAACGACCACAGGCGTTGCAGGCGAAATCCTGGTATCGGATGCTACTCGAGCGATGATCGGCGGAAAGACTACATTCTGTTTTGCCGACACTGATCCCAAACAGCTCAAAGGCCTCAAAGGGCAACACATTCTTTATCGGCTTAAGTGGTAGCACAAAGTACTCGGCTAGCCAGATGTCAAATCGCAATCGACCGATGTCGCAGCTTCGTCCGCTCAGCAGACGTCGGTGCAGATCGCAGCGAAGGTCCGCTTCCCGCGGCGGTTTCAACGGGTCGACGCAACACTTTAGTCTTTATGGAAAGACGGAGTGTAAATCATGGCCTATCGCCGCAGACATTTTTTTACAGATAAACAGAAGTCAGAGATCTGGGATCGTTGGCAACGCGGAGAGTCGATGAGTTCGATTGGACGTGGATTTGATCGTGCATCATCATCGATTTATCCTCTGCTGGCGCGCACCGGTGGTATCCGTCCGCCAGATCGCATGAGGTCCCGTTTGGCTCTGAGTTTGGCTGAACGCGAGGAGATATCACGAGGCCTGACTGCGCAACTATCTGTGCGATCAATTGCGAGATCCTTGAAACGGTCTGCGTCGACCATCAGCCGCGAGATCCGGCGCAACGGTGGTGCCAAACTTTACCGTGCGGCTCAATCAGATGCAGCGGCATGGGCTCGTGCCCATCGCCCAAAGCCCTGTAAATTGGCAGGCAATATCTATCTATGTCGAGCGATATCGGCCAAGCTGACCCGCAAATGGTCCCCGCAACAAATCGCAGGTTGGCTGATGCGCGAACATCCCGATGAGGAAGACAAACGGGTCTCCCACGAGACGATCTACCGAAGCCTATTTATCCAGACACGCAATGTACTTAAGAAAGAATTGCTGTCGCACTTGCGGGCGACGCGATCCATTCGTCGCTCTCGCCACGCCACCATGAAGCGCAGCGGCCTTGGCCAAATCAAGGACACTATATCGATCCGACAAAGACCGGCGGATGTGGAAGACCGTGCCGTTCCAGGACACTGGGAAGGCGATTTGATCGCCGGTTCTGGCAACAGCTTCATTGCCACGTTGGTCGAGCGACATACGCGTTATGTGATGCTGGCCAAGGTTGGCAACAAAGACAGTCACAGCGTTGTTCAGGCGCTGATCAAGCAAGCTCACAAACTACCAAAAGAACTCTACCGTTCACTGACATGGGATCGTGGAAGCGAGATGGCGGGGCACAAGAAGTTTACCTTGGCGACTGAGATCGACGTCTATTTCTGTGATCCGCGATCACCGTGGCAACGCGGCACGAACGAAAACACCAACCGTTTGCTGCGACAGTACTTCCCAAGGGGCACAGATTTGTCGATACATAGTCAAGCAAAGCTGAGTGCCGTCGCAAGACAGCTCAATGAACTGAACCTCGTCCCTGTTCCCAGACACTGGGGTACTTTACCCCTGTCCATGAAAGGGGCACCAAATGGGACGACAGCGACGGAATTATACGGACGATTATAAGGCTGCGGCAGTTGAACGGCTTTACGAGCCAGGAGCGACGCAGGGTAGCGTGTCGAGCGAGCTTGGGATCACCGGTACACAACTGAAGACGTGGAGGCTTGAGATTGAGGCGTTTGGTTCATCAGAAGCCAAGCGCCGTCAGAAGGCGGATGCCGCTGAACTGGTCCGCCTTCGCAAAGAGAACAGGCGTCTTGCTGAGGAAGTGGAGATTTTGCACAAGGCATCCGCTTTTTTCGCAACGAGGGCGGTGAAACCATGACGAACAAGCACAGCTTCGTCACTGCCCATAAAGCGCAATATGCGGTCTCCACATTATGCCGACACCTCAAGATATCTCGGGGTTGGTTCTATGGCTTTCTGACCAGTCAGGACGCCCGAGATCAGCGGCGTACCATCCGTGAAGCGCGAGATCTGGAGTTGCTGCCAAAGATAAAGGCGTTTTTCAAAGCCAGCGGGAAATGCTATGGGTCCAAGCGTATTCATCAGGATCTAATGGCTGATGGTGAGATCGCTTCTGAGCGGCGTGTGGCGATAATAATGAAAGAAAACAAGGTGTCTCCGCTTCTGCGTAAGCGCCGAAAGCCCAAAACTACTGACAGCAATCACGACATGAAGCCTTCACCAAATCTATTGGAGCAGAAGTTCAACTGCCAGACGCCCAACGCCGTTTGGCTGGCGGATATTACCTATATCGACACGGATGAAGGGTGGCTTTACTTGGCTGGCATCAAAGACATGTCCACGCGGGAGATTGTTGGCTGGGCGATGGAGGACCATATGCGGGCAGAGCTCTGCTGTGAGGCCCTGAAGATGGCTCTGGCGCGACGAGGGCCCGTTTCCGGATTGATCCACCATTCCGACAGGGGGAGCCAGTATGCAGGTGGGAAATACCGCAAGCTAATTGGCAAGGCCTCCATCACCCAATCCATGAGCCGCAAAGGAGAATGCCTGGATAACGCGCCAATGGAGAGCTTTTTTGCTTCATTGAAAAAAGAACTCGTGCATCGCCATCGGTTCAGAACGCGCGCTCAAGCCAAAGCTGCAATCTTCGAATACATTGAGGTCTTCTACAATCGCCAGCGCCGCCACTCCAGTATCGGCTACAAAACGCCCCTGCAGGCATTTGAAGATACAGCTTTGAAAATGGCCGCATAGGGTCAATAGTGAAACTGTCCGGTTTTAGGGACGAGGATCACTCTTGCTTGTATATGCCTCGAAGACCTGCAGCGTTTCTTCACTGACGTGATGCTCGATACCCTCAGCATCATGTTCTGCAACATCGGAAGACACGCCCAAAGCAATCAGAAACTCAACAACAGTGCGATGACGTTTACGGCAAGCCGCCGCGAGCTGCCGACCTTCGTCGGTCAACTGAATTGAGCGATAAGGTTCGTGCAGGATCAATTCCTCGCGTTTAAGACGCGCAAGGTTCTTTGTCACAGTCGGTTGTGCAACGCCCAGTCGTTCAGCGATGTCCTTGGGGCGTGCAGAGCCATACTGATGAATGAGATCTGCAATCAGTTCGACATAATCCTCCACTATCTCACTTTGATGGGCCGTACGCACAGATTCAAACTGGCGGACTTGGTCTTCAACGGCGCGCGTAACGGGATTTGAATGAGGCTTCATCATTGGGAAATTGTACTCTGATTGGCGTGGCCCAGCTATGCACGAAAAACAGGCGCTTGACAATAAGTTAGCCATGGCTAATTAAGTTAGCCAAGGATAACTTTTGGACACGCAATGAAACGATTTTTGACCACAACTGTTTTGTGCCTGCTGCCCGTGACGGCACAGGCCACCGCGCTTGAAGACGCTCCTTGGGCCCCTCGTGCCGCCGCATATCGTCTGACATTGTTTTTGGGAAATCTTGATCCGTTGCCATGGGGCAAGCTGGAAAACAGCTGGACCGCTCCTGTCACCGGCAGCGCACCCAATGTGTCTGCAATGTCCAAGATGTCTGACGCCGAGGCCTCCGCGGTCACATTGGCTGTTGAAAACCAGGACCGCCACGCGCTGTTCATGGCTGCGACTGATGTGGTGGAAAACGGGATTTTACAATTCCTCGCAGCAGCGAATGATGCGCTTGGCACGGCAGACGCGGCACAAAACGTTGCCCGCGCCGAGGCCCTGTACCGTGCATTCGCCGATGGCATTCAGGCAGGCGATCGCGCTGGCTTTCGCACCCTTGGGCGGGCTTGGTTAACCCTGAATTCAGCCGTGGGAAGTGCCGGGCTATCGCAATCCGGGGCACCTGATCCCGACCGTGAAGCCTTTACTGAGGCACGTGAGGTGATTGAGACATATCTGCGCGACAACTTTACAGCTGCCAATATCGCGCCACGCGCCAAACTAACTTCTGTGCCCGAGACCATTGTCCAGTCAGGGGCACAGATTGATGTCCCGGTTTCGCTCCCTCCTGGATCTGACATCGCCGATCAGCGCGAATTCCCCCGTCTGGTACTGCAATTCGAAGAAGCGGGCCTTGATGAGGCTGACATGCCGCTGGTTGCCTATGGCGATATGCTGTTTGACAGCCCGCAGATTTTCGGCGGACCGGCGCGCGACTTGGGCATCTCTTGTTCTACCTGTCACAACCGATCTGACGTGAACCGTGATTTTTTCATTCCCGGCCTCAGCAGCCATGCGGGCGGGATGGATGTGGACGGGTCGTTCTTTAACCCGATGTTCAATGACCGCACCGATGACCACCTTGATACGCCATCCTTGCGCGGCATCCGCTTTACTGGCCCATATGGCCGCGATGGGCGCGAAGCCAGCCTGCGCGATTTCACCCGCAACGTGATCGTCACCGAATTTGCAGGCGAGGAACCGACACCGTTTCAACTAGATGCTTTGCTGGCTTACATGCGTCAGTTTGATTTCCTGCCCAACCCGCAGATTGATCGAGCAGGGAGATTGACCGATCAAGCCTCTGACGCTGCAAAGCGGGGTGAAGTGCTGTTCAGCACACCTTTTGATGGCCTGAACGGTCGTGCTTGCGCCACATGCCACACGCCGGATCGCAGCTTTCGCGATGGTCAAACCTATGACATCGGAACCTCTGAAGCACCGTTTGAGGGCGGCACAGTAACACAGCTTGAAACCCCGACGCTGCGCAACATCAACTTCTCAGCTCCCTATATGCATGATGGTAGCCTGCCGACACTTGGTCGTGTGGTGGAGTGGTTCAATGACAGCAAATCCCTCAACCTTGATGCCGAAGAACGGGCCGATCTGACCGCTTACCTAGAGGCCGTTGGCGATGGCCAGGACCCCTACCAGGTGTTTGAAGGTCGCGAGAGCACTTTCCGTCTCGCCTTTGATGAGCTCACCACTTTTGCCTCGACCCTAAACACGCTTATCCCAATGCAGGACGCTGAAAACATTTCGCTATTGGTAGATACCGTTGCACCTGATTTGGCGGCTGACGCCTCGGTCATGGTCAATCAAGCAGCCAAACCGGATGTATATCGATTGTCTGCGCATCTGCGGGCCGTGGGCGATGCCAGTGCCGCTGGCAACTGGGGCGACGCCGCCACCGCGTGGGAGTCCTTCAAAGCCCTGCAATCTAAAATCAATGAAGGGATGTACTAATGCTGAGCCGTCGCACATTACTTGCATCGATCACCGCGCTCGCGCTCACCACATCGAGTGCGCTCGCCCAAGACACCCTGAAAATTGCATTCATCCCGCAAGAAAACCCCGAAAAACTATTGGGGGATATTGATGTCATCACCACATGGATGGGCGAACAACTGGGTGTGCCAGTTCAGGGTTTTGTGACCTTTGACCACGCTGCCGCTGTTGAAGCATTGCGCAATGGCGACGCTGATATCTCGTTCATGGGGGCACTGCCATTTGTGCTGGCCGAAGCCCAAATCGGGGCGGAACCACTGGTGTCAGAGGTCTACCGGGGCTATCCGAGCTACGCGGGTCGGATTTTTGTGCGCAAGGACAGCGGCATCGAAACGCTTGCTGACCTGCAAGGGCGCGACATTGCGTTTGCCGATCCCGTGTCAGAGTCTGGATATCTGTATCCACTTGATTTGTTTGTCGAGGACGGCTTGTTCACAGGCACCCAAGGGGCGGCGGAGTTCTTTGGCAACAGCTTCTTTGCTGGTGGTTATCAGCAAGCGATGCAGGCGATGGCAAACGGTCTTGTTGATGCGGCAGGGGCCAGTCAATATGCCGATATGCTCTTGTCTCCAGAGCAACAGACCGAAATCAAGGTGATTGGTGAATCCGTGCAAATCCCCAGTCATGCGATCATTGCGCGCCCAGACTTGGCTGCAGAGATGAAAGTCAGGTTCACGGATATGATGCTGACGCTAAACGCCCCAGAGAACGGTCACTTTTTGGCGTATCTTTATGGCCCGGATGGCTATGTCGTCGCCGATGTCGCGGCCTATGATGGCGTACGGGATATAGCACGAAAATACGGATTGCTCGAATGACCGCATGCCTGTCTCTTTGTGGTGTTTCCCATGAATTTGACGGCGTTGCCGCGTTGAGCAACATCAACCTTTCTGTGTCCGAAGGCGAATGCATTGCATTGCTTGGGCCATCGGGCGCAGGGAAGTCCACATTGCTGGGGTTGCTGGATCGCCGCTTAAAGCTGGGTTTTGGCGAGGCTCAGGTTCTGAATAAATCCCTTAAAAAAGGCCAACGTATCACGCGTAAGGATCGCTCTGATGTTGGGTTTGTCTTTCAGGAGTTCGCCCTGCTGGACCGCGTGAGCGTGTACCAAAATGTCATGAATGGCCGTATGGGGCACACGCGACGTTGGCCCTCTCTTTGGGGCTGGTTTGAGACCCAGGATCATCTGATTGTTGCACGTGCTTTGGCTGATGTTGGCCTATCTGATTTTGCAGATAGGCGTGCGGATCAGCTTTCTGGCGGGCAACGTCAGCGCGTTGCAATCGCACGCTGTCTTGCACAAGAACCACGCCTGATCTTGGCCGATGAACCCGTTAGCAATCTTGACCCGTCGCGGGCTGAAAAATTGCTAGACCTAATTACATCACGCGTTCAAGAGGATGGGATGACCGTCATTTTCAGCTCTCATCAACCTCAACTTGCGCAGCGTTTTGCAGACCGTGTCATTGGGCTGCGCGATGGTAAAATCATGTTTGATAACCCCGCAGCACAGCTTACCCAGAAAGACGTCGCCCAGCTCTATGATGGTTTTCACCCAGAAACTGATCTGCGTGTGGTCAACTGATGACACGGAACTTGATCTGGATACTGATCGGTGGGGCCGTAATCTGGGCTGGACTCAGCGCAGATATCAGCACTGACAAACTCTCGTCAGCCGCGCCACGTCTGGCGGATTTTCTGGCACGTATGTTCCCCCCGGACTGGAGCGTCTGGCCCGAAATCCTGAAAGGTTTGCTTGAATCCCTGCGCATTGCAATCCTTGGCACATTCTTCTCGGTGATCTTGTCCGCGGGCCTTGCGGTGCTGGCTTCGGAAAAACTGTTCCCCCACCTGGTCTGGCGTCCCGTGCGCGCTTTTCTTGCGATGATCCGGGCGATTCCTCTCATTGTGGTTGCGATGTTGATGGTGGGGTCTGTTGGTTTGGGACCACTGCCAGGCATTTTAGCAATCACATTCCATGCGACCGGTATGCTGGCCAAATTCTATGCCGAAGCGATCGACAATGTCGCCTCGGCTCCCGTCGCAGCCCTGGAAAGCGCTGGTGCCTCTCGTGCGCAACAGCTGCGTTGGGGGATTTGGCCGCAAATGGCTCCGGTTATCCTGCGTGATACCATTTTCCGCTTTGAGCTAAATTTACGTGAAAGCTTGGTCTTGGGGATCGTTGGTGCAGGAGGGATTGGTTTGTATGTCCAAACTTACGTACGCTCCTTCCAATATGATAAAGCAGCAGCCGTGACCCTCGCGATTGTTATTCTGGTCCTGATTTCAGAATTGGTTGCAGTGATAGTGCAGCGAAGGTTTTCCTAGTTCTATTTGGCATGTGCGCATCAGTCGTAGATTGAAAGTAACCATAGCTCAGCCCCTTTGCGCAAAGCTGCCGTTAATACAGATCGCATCAAAGGTCCGCAATCCTGAAGGTTTTTCGATGCGGGGCGCGGCGTGACAGCTGCCTCCAAATGATGGCGTCCCGCGTTGACAAACCTCGGAAGGAGGAAGCCGCGGGGGGCTGGGTGATGCCTATGGGGAAAGAGCGATGCGGATGGGTTCTACGGCTGGAAGTGGCCGACACTTTGGTAGAACGATTGAGCCTTTGGTGCCGGATGGAACGTCAGTGCCCCCCAGATAAAGGTGTCGCTCGAACTTGTGCGGGTGGGTTCGTGTGCGCATTGGGATGCGAGGCACAGACCGTTTAGTCCGGGCCCTGAGATGGAACCAGAAAGGTATCGTCCAATGGAATGGGCGATTTGTCATGCGGCCTGCTCCCTCGGTGGTGCCCTCGATCTTGGTTGTTGCCCGCGGCGGAATATCTCGACAATGCGCATCGGTCCGCCACAGCAAGGGCACGGCTCCCGTAGAGTGAGAGGGATAATCTCGGCGCTTTGCTGGACCTCCTGGTCAGGCGGCTCCACCTCAAGCAGGGCGCGTATCCTGGCGATGTTGGCCTTGCGGGTCGAGCTGGCCAGCAAGCCATAGTGACGGATGCGGTGGAAGCCGTCGGGTAGGACATGGATCAGGAAGCGGCGTATGAACTCGCCGGTGGAGAGGCGCATGACCCTCTGCCGGTTGCTATTCTTGATGCGATAGTCTTTCCAGTGGAAGGTCACGGCCTCGGCGTCTGCGTTGACCAAGCGGGAGTTCGATATGGCGACACGATGCGTATAGTGGCTGAGATAGGCCAGTACCGCCTCTGGCCCACCAAAGGGCAGTTTGGCATAGACTACCCATTCGGATTTGCGGAACGGGGCGAGCCAAGTAGCAAACGTGTCAGCCTTTGCCAACCCACCCAGATCCCCGAAGAAGCTCAGTTCGCCTGCGTTATGGAGGGCCATCAATCCTTCGATAAAGAGGCGGCGGAACAGCCTGGACAGCACCCGCACATGCAGAAAGAACCCCGGTCTGCATTTGATCCAGCCTACGCCATCCGGCAACAGGCCGCCGCCGGGCACGATCATATGCACATGGGGATGATGTGTTAGTGCTGATCCCCAAGTGTGCAGCACGCTTGTCATACCAACGCGTGCGCCGAGGCGCTTGGGATCGGCCGCGATGGTCATTACCGTTTGGGCGGACGCCTTGAACAGCAGGCTATAGACTGCCTTCTTATTCCAATATGCGATGCGGGCAATCTCGGCAGGCAGGGTGAAGACGACATGGAAATACTCTACCGGCAACAGGTCCTCAGCACGCGCCGCCATCCAGTCCCGTGCGGCTGGCCCCTGGCACTTCGGGCAATGCCTGTTTTTGCAGGAGTTATAGGCAATATGGCCGTGGTCGCATTTGGTGCAAGCCGCCACATGGCCACCGAGCGCCTCGGTCCGGCAGGCCTCTATCGCCGACATCACCTTAAGTTGGCTGAGGCTGATATGCCCAGCATTGGCCTGCCGCCATGCGGGACCGTACTTTCGAAAAATATCAGCAATCTCCAGCTTCGAACGAGACACCGGCCCCGAGCGTCACTCCAACCCTCGTCGGAGCGTGTGATCCTGCAACTGTTTGAGGTTGTCGAACGGGCTGACCGTATTGCGGATCGTCTTAGTGGCGACGTGGGTGTAGCGCGCTGTCGTGCTCAGCTTGGAATGACCCAACAGGACCTGGATCACCCGCACATCGGTATTGGCCTCCAGCAGATGGGTCGCAAAACTATGCCGCAGAGTATGCAGTGTCGCCGGTTTGTTGATCCCCGCCATGTGCTTTGCCGAGGTGAAGGCGCGATTGAGCTGGCGTGGTGACAGCGGATTGATCTTGGGTTTTCCGGGAAATAGCCAGCCCTCGGGTCGTGCCTCAAGCCAATAGTCCCGCAGCAGTTCCAAAAGCCTTCGCGACAGCATCGCCTTACGGTCTTTGCCATTCTTGCCCTCGTCGACATGGATCAACATCCGGTCGCTGTCGATGTCGGCCACTTTGAGGTGGCAAACTTCGGACGCCCGCAACCCAGCGCCATAGCTAATGCCCAAAGCAGCCCGATACTTGAGGCCAGGACCAGGAACGGCTGTCAGCAGATCGGATACCTCCTCGACGCTGAGCACAACGGGCAGTTTATTCGGTTTGCGTCGGAACTGCATGTATCGCTTCATCTCTTCGCGCCCGCAGGTCACGCCGAAAAATAGTCTGAGCGAGACGATCCGGGTGTTGAAGGTCGTCGTCGAAACGTCAGTGTCTGTCATGTGCAACTGATAGGCGCGCAACTCATCTGGTGTTGCGGTATCAGGCGAGCGGCCAAGGAAAGCCGCAAAATGTTTAATCGCACGGATATGCCCTTTCTGCGTCAACTCCTTCAGTCCGCGAATGCGCATATCCTCGATCATCCGCGCTCGCAGCGACGTTGTCTTCTCCTCTTTCATGGAAGCCTCCTGTCTAAAGATTGAGAAGGCCCAATCGTCGAACAGGTTCGTCAGAATACAAAATGCACAGATTTTGCGTAGGTGTGGAACGCTCAACACGAGCGCCATTGCCGCGAGAGCGGCTTAGTCCTTCCGACCTTCGTGACGCCGGTAAGCTCTCCTAGTTTCGGGTTTTCGCAGATGCAGCGAGTGGCGGATATGGCCGCAGCCTGGCCCGTGCTGCACATCGTCTTGAAGGTCCTCTGTGGATGGCTCCTGCATTGCAAGCGTTTTTCGGCGATTTCGGAGCGTTTTGTCAGTACAGTCGTCTGTCCGGCCTGTTTGTGCAGCACTTTCAAAATACTGCTGGCCCTGATGGTTTCCGCGAGCGAGGATCCAAACGGCTTAACGACCTCAAAGGGCCGGTGACCTTCCCGGAGTGTCCTGGCTCTTGGTTGACTTGTGCCGCGTCATCACCTCATTCGTCTTGCATCTCGTGGCCGCCATGTCGCCTATGCGACTGGCTGCCTGTATTGCTGTCCTTTCGATAAAACTGCCCAGATCACTCGCGCTGACTTGTTGGCCATAGCAACCGTCGCAAGCCGGAACGGCTTTTGAGCGAGGATGTTCGCAGTCCAACGGTCTGCGCGCTCAGGATGGTTCCTTGCTTGCAGCGCGCGCGATGTCATCCCGACAACCAGTAGTTTTCGAAGGTATCTGTCGCCCATTTTCGTGATCTTTCCGAGCCTCTCTTTCCCACCACTGGATTTGTTGAGCGGGGTCAAGCCGAGCCATGCGGCGAGATCACGACCGGTTCTGAACTGGCTCCCGTCTCCAATTGTCGCCACCATCGCTGAGGCCGTGATTGGACCTATACCCGGTATACGCGTGAGGCGTCGGCAGTTTGCATCTAACAAAGCGTGTTGCTTGATGAGCAGGGTATATCCTTCGATCCGCGCATTGAGCCCCAAAAGTTGATAGCACAGCGTTCCCAGAATACCGTTGGCTAGCTCGGGCATGTCAAATTGATCCCCATCCATATGGCTTTGAGAAAAGCGTTTCACAGCTTCTACGCCTGTCGGCAGTACATGCCCAAACTCCCGCAGGACGCTACGGATCATGTTTACGACTTGCGTTCTCTGCCGGACCACGAGGTCGCGGGAGCAATGCACTGCAAGGAATGCCTGTTGGTCCGTCGACTTTATCTCGACAAACCGCATCGAAGGCCGCCGAACTGCCTCGCATATCGCCTCGGCATCGGCATCGGCAGCGTCAGTCTTGCCCCGCTTCACATAAGGTTTGACATAAGCCGCGGGCATCAGTCGGACGTCATGGCCCAGTTTGCGCAGTTCTCGGCCCCAATGGTGTGCCGATCCGCACGCTTCCATGCCAACGGTGCAGGGTGGCAACGTCTCGAAGAACGCCAGCAGTTTCGCGCGCTTGATCTTCTTGTTGAAAACCTTGCGTCCGGTCTCGGATATCCCGTGAACCTGAAACACATCCTTGGCCAAATCCAGGCCTACTGTTTTTACAGTCATTGGGTGGCTCCTCTCTCAGCAATACATGACAACTGCAGTATGGCGCATTGCGACACCGGATGAAGCAGGGGCCATCCACCTCATCCGCTATTGCGGCGATTGGTTTCGGTGCCAGGTCTGCTATGGGCTGACTGCTGCCGTTAGACGCGGTCACCACCAACGGCAGCTAAGCGCAGTTTTTGACCTTTGCAAAGTTGGCCCCCAGGACGCGCCGACATGTCACGAACGGCCTATTGCGGGCCTTCGTGGACGGCGCAGCGAATGGCAGAATAGAACGGCGGTTTCAACGGGTCGACGCAACACTTTAGTCTTTATGGAAAGACGGAGTGTAAATCATGGCCTATCGCCGCAGACATTTTTTTACAGATAAACAGAAGTCAGAGATCTGGGATCGTTGGCAACGCGGAGAGTCGATGAGTTCGATTGGACGTGGATTTGATCGTGCATCATCATCGATTTATCCTCTGCTGGCGCGCACCGGTGGTATCCGTCCGCCAGATCGCATGAGGTCCCGTTTGGCTCTGAGTTTGGCTGAACGCGAGGAGATATCACGAGGCCTGACTGCGCAACTATCTGTGCGATCAATTGCGAGATCCTTGAAACGGTCTGCGTCGACCATCAGCCGCGAGATCCGGCGCAACGGTGGTGCCAAACTTTACCGTGCGGCTCAATCAGATGCAGCGGCATGGGCTCGTGCCCATCGCCCAAAGCCCTGTAAATTGGCAGGCAATATCTATCTATGTCGAGCGATATCGGCCAAGCTGACCCGCAAATGGTCCCCGCAACAAATCGCAGGTTGGCTGATGCGCGAACATCCCGATGAGGAAGACAAACGGGTCTCCCACGAGACGATCTACCGAAGCCTATTTATCCAGACACGCAATGTACTTAAGAAAGAATTGCTGTCGCACTTGCGGGCGACGCGATCCATTCGTCGCTCTCGCCACGCCACCATGAAGCGCAGCGGCCTTGGCCAAATCAAGGACACTATATCGATCCGACAAAGACCGGCGGATGTGGAAGACCGTGCCGTTCCAGGACACTGGGAAGGCGATTTGATCGCCGGTTCTGGCAACAGCTTCATTGCCACGTTGGTCGAGCGACATACGCGTTATGTGATGCTGGCCAAGGTTGGCAACAAAGACAGTCACAGCGTTGTTCAGGCGCTGATCAAGCAAGCTCACAAACTACCAAAAGAACTCTACCGTTCACTGACATGGGATCGTGGAAGCGAGATGGCGGGGCACAAGAAGTTTACCTTGGCGACTGAGATCGACGTCTATTTCTGTGATCCGCGATCACCGTGGCAACGCGGCACGAACGAAAACACCAACCGTTTGCTGCGACAGTACTTCCCAAGGGGCACAGATTTGTCGATACATAGTCAAGCAAAGCTGAGTGCCGTCGCAAGACAGCTCAATGAACGACCTCGAAAAACGCTAGGATATGAGACACCTGCCGAGCGTTTCAATGCATGTGTTGCGTCGACCCGTTGAAACCGCCACCTAAGCCGACTTTTCATGCGATGTATTGACAGAAAATACCTACCGGCATAGCCGCCCTATCAATTTTCATAGGGCCCACATTCTTCGTGGCACCTGTTTAACGCCCGTTCATGAGACATCCCCTCCTTTGACCGACAGGGCAACCGCCCTGTATGCGTCATGAAGCAAGGGTTCACCGTGGGCACTGAGAAAATGGTTGAACTGCAACTCCAAAACACGTTCAACATCGTTTGTCTCCGGTTTTGCGAACTTACGCCAGCCGGGGCCAATGACAGCTTGTTTGAAAAAGCCCAGGCGCGCTTTGCTTTCGGCGGCATGGTCGTTGAAATACTTGTCCGGGCCACGCATGTTCTGAAAACTGTCGCAGGTAATCAGAATGCCGCCGTGGCACTTTAGATGCAAAATGGCTTCGGGTAGTTCAGGCGTATCAAAAACAAAGGCAGAGGAGCCTGGGATTGGACCGTCTTGACCGTCCAGCAAAAACTGGTCGGTTTTCTCTCCGCGAGTAAATGTCATACCTTCAGGGGTCCATAGATCAGCCTGGTAGCGGTTCAGGTAGAACGCATCGTCGCGTCCATGAAACCCTCCGAGCCTAACAATGGCTTTCACCGTGCCAAGGTGATCCAACGCTGCAAGACCGGCTGAATTCAGGCGGATGCTGTTGACCAGCGTGAGGTCCATCCCGTCCCGAATGACAACCATATTGCGGCTGAACTCTGAAATCGGATCGGACTCTACTTTGATCTGTCCGGTTAGAAAAAAGATGTCGGGAAAGATCTCTTGAAATTCGCCATGGGGTAGCTGGGGAGGAAATTGGGGCATTATTTTTGTCCATTATGTCAATACACCGCGCCACACGATCTGTCATGGCGCGGGACTTTTGGGGTTCATTCCCGACTGCTTACAGCGCCAGTGCAAATTCTTGGGCAAACGCGTCGATGTCTGTTGCTGTTGACCCTGTCATTTTCTCAAAATCATTGCTTGCGGGCTGATCTTCGCCCTCGGCCCAAAGCTTGAATAATTTCATGACCGTCTCGACGATCATGTCTGGTGTTCCAAACGCTTCAAGACCGGCCTTTTGATCCTCATATGGCAGGTTCACATACTGAACGTCCTTACCCAGTGATTTTGAAAACGCCTTGGCGACGTCGGAGAAACTGATCGCCTGGGGGCCAGTGATATACTGAATTTGGCGGTTGAACTCATCCGATGTCAGGCCAATGAACGCAGCCTTTGCGATGTCCCGCGTGTCGACCATGGGAATGCGGGTATCGCCCAGATATTGCGCAAACATCTGCTTTTCCTTGATGAAACTGGCGTGCATTTGAGGGATGTTCTGCATGAAGTAATGTGGCCTCAGAATGACATAGTCCAATCCTGCAGCCATTAAGTAATTGTCGACTTCGGTATGTTGTTCATACATGGGAAGACCCTTGCTGTACCGAGCAGGTTCGGCCGAAATGCGCACAACTTTGCGCACATTTGCAGATAGGGCGCAATCAATCAGCCCCTTGTGCAGAACCGACATATCGGGGGAAGGGCTGCTCACAAGAAAAACCGTATCAATGTTTTCCAGTGCAGCCGCAACACTTGGCCAGTCCCCCAATTCCGCACGGACAGTCGGCACATCTTTTGACGCCATTTTAGATTCGCTTTCGTCGCTGCGCACCATAACGCGATAGCTTTGATCACTGTCTTTCAACAGATCGACAAGTGGAGCACCGGTGTTGCCGGTGCCGCCAATAACAAGGATTTCATTTCCCATCTTTTAGTCTCCGCATATGTGTGTCGAACGGGTTGCCGTTTCCATTGAGAGCGAGATATGACATTCATTATTGATGGAGAACTGGCTATAATCAAAATCTCTTGTTCCACTTTTGCACCACCCGAAAAATGCGGACATGAGCGACGCCAAGGAGGGCAATATGAAGGTTTTCGAGTGGGATGACTTGCGCATCTTTCTGGCTGTTTTACGGGGTCGGTCGGTCCGATCAGCCTCCAAATTGTTGAATGTAAGCCATTCCACGGTGTCGCGTCGCTTACAGGCCATGGAGGAGCAACTGGGCATCAAGCTATTCATTCGCCAACCTGACGGGTTTATCCTCACCGAGACAGGCGAGGCAATGGTTGTGCGCGCTGAGCGGGTTGAAAGTGAAATTCTCAGCATGGAGCGAGAAGTTTTTGGTCGTGACGCGCTATTGGCGGGGCCAGTACGCGTCTCCGCACCACCGTTGCTCGCGCAACATTTACTGATGCCAATTCTGGCCGATTTTGCTCGGCTCTACCCGCAAATTGAAATCGAAATGGACGCCACTTTTGACGTCGCTGATCTGCGGCGGCGAAATGCGGATATAGCCATCCGGTTTCAGGTTCAGCCTGACGAAAATCTTGTTGCCTACAAGCTGCCCTCCTTTGCCAATTCAATCTATGCAACCCGTGAATACGCTAAGACGCACAGCTTCACCGGTGCAAATCCGACAGCGCAATGGATTGCGATGGGAGGCAAAGAGGTTCTAGATCATTGGCGCCATGACACACCGTATTCGGAGTGCAAAGTGCACCACGTGGTCTCGGACATGCTGGCGCATCTTAGTGCCGTGAAGGCGGGAATGGGGTTTGCCTACCTCTTTTGTTTTTTGGCAGACGCAGAGCCTGCACTTGTGCGCCTTCCAGAAGCAACGACGGACAGGGCCATCACCACTTGGGCGGTGACCCACCCCGATGTGATTGCGACTGAACGGGTACGGGTTTGCGTGCGTTTTCTGGTCGATGCAATATTTGAGCACGAACGAAAGATCGGTGGGAATGCAGTTGGAACGAATTGAACTGAAGGTTTAGCCGTATATTTGTGATTTGAGCCGTAAAGAAAAAAGCAGCTTGGTCCGCACAGCGGTCGTTAGTGTTCGACGCAGCGAACGGCTCCTTTCCTGAAGGTTTTTCGATGCGGGGCGCGGCGTGACAGCTGCCTCCAAATGATGGCGTCCCGCGTTGACAAACCTCGGAAGGAGGAAGCCGCGGGGGGCTGGGTGATGCCTATGGGGAAAGAGCGATGCGGATGGGTTCTACGGCTGGAAGTGGCCGACACTTTGGTAGAACGATTGAGCCTTTGGTGCCGGATGGAACGTCAGTGCCCCCCAGATAAAGGTGTCGCTCGAACTTGTGCGGGTGGGTTCGTGTGCGCATTGGGATGCGAGGCACAGACCGTTTAGTCCGGGCCCTGAGATGGAACCAGAAAGGTATCGTCCAATGGAATGGGCGATTTGTCATGCGGCCTGCTCCCTCGGTGGTGCCCTCGATCTTGGTTGTTGCCCGCGGCGGAATATCTCGACAATGCGCATCGGTCCGCCACAGCAAGGGCACGGCTCCCGTAGAGTGAGAGGGATAATCTCGGCGCTTTGCTGGACCTCCTGGTCAGGCGGCTCCACCTCAAGCAGGGCGCGTATCCTGGCGATGTTGGCCTTGCGGGTCGAGCTGGCCAGCAAGCCATAGTGACGGATGCGGTGGAAGCCGTCGGGTAGGACATGGATCAGGAAGCGGCGTATGAACTCGCCGGTGGAGAGGCGCATGACCCTCTGCCGGTTGCTATTCTTGATGCGATAGTCTTTCCAGTGGAAGGTCACGGCCTCGGCGTCTGCGTTGACCAAGCGGGAGTTCGATATGGCGACACGATGCGTATAGTGGCTGAGATAGGCCAGTACCGCCTCTGGCCCACCAAAGGGCAGTTTGGCATAGACTACCCATTCGGATTTGCGGAACGGGGCGAGCCAAGTAGCAAACGTGTCAGCCTTTGCCAACCCACCCAGATCCCCGAAGAAGCTCAGTTCGCCTGCGTTATGGAGGGCCATCAATCCTTCGATAAAGAGGCGGCGGAACAGCCTGGACAGCACCCGCACATGCAGAAAGAACCCCGGTCTGCATTTGATCCAGCCTACGCCATCCGGCAACAGGCCGCCGCCGGGCACGATCATATGCACATGGGGATGATGTGTTAGTGCTGATCCCCAAGTGTGCAGCACGCTTGTCATACCAACGCGTGCGCCGAGGCGCTTGGGATCGGCCGCGATGGTCATTACCGTTTGGGCGGACGCCTTGAACAGCAGGCTATAGACTGCCTTCTTATTCCAATATGCGATGCGGGCAATCTCGGCAGGCAGGGTGAAGACGACATGGAAATACTCTACCGGCAACAGGTCCTCAGCACGCGCCGCCATCCAGTCCCGTGCGGCTGGCCCCTGGCACTTCGGGCAATGCCTGTTTTTGCAGGAGTTATAGGCAATATGGCCGTGGTCGCATTTGGTGCAAGCCGCCACATGGCCACCGAGCGCCTCGGTCCGGCAGGCCTCTATCGCCGACATCACCTTAAGTTGGCTGAGGCTGATATGCCCAGCATTGGCCTGCCGCCATGCGGGACCGTACTTTCGAAAAATATCAGCAATCTCCAGCTTCGAACGAGACACCGGCCCCGAGCGTCACTCCAACCCTCGTCGGAGCGTGTGATCCTGCAACTGTTTGAGGTTGTCGAACGGGCTGACCGTATTGCGGATCGTCTTAGTGGCGACGTGGGTGTAGCGCGCTGTCGTGCTCAGCTTGGAATGACCCAACAGGACCTGGATCACCCGCACATCGGTATTGGCCTCCAGCAGATGGGTCGCAAAACTATGCCGCAGAGTATGCAGTGTCGCCGGTTTGTTGATCCCCGCCATGTGCTTTGCCGAGGTGAAGGCGCGATTGAGCTGGCGTGGTGACAGCGGATTGATCTTGGGTTTTCCGGGAAATAGCCAGCCCTCGGGTCGTGCCTCAAGCCAATAGTCCCGCAGCAGTTCCAAAAGCCTTCGCGACAGCATCGCCTTACGGTCTTTGCCATTCTTGCCCTCGTCGACATGGATCAACATCCGGTCGCTGTCGATGTCGGCCACTTTGAGGTGGCAAACTTCGGACGCCCGCAACCCAGCGCCATAGCTAATGCCCAAAGCAGCCCGATACTTGAGGCCAGGACCAGGAACGGCTGTCAGCAGATCGGATACCTCCTCGACGCTGAGCACAACGGGCAGTTTATTCGGTTTGCGTCGGAACTGCATGTATCGCTTCATCTCTTCGCGCCCGCAGGTCACGCCGAAAAATAGTCTGAGCGAGACGATCCGGGTGTTGAAGGTCGTCGTCGAAACGTCAGTGTCTGTCATGTGCAACTGATAGGCGCGCAACTCATCTGGTGTTGCGGTATCAGGCGAGCGGCCAAGGAAAGCCGCAAAATGTTTAATCGCACGGATATGCCCTTTCTGCGTCAACTCCTTCAGTCCGCGAATGCGCATATCCTCGATCATCCGCGCTCGCAGCGACGTTGTCTTCTCCTCTTTCATGGAAGCCTCCTGTCTAAAGATTGAGAAGGCCCAATCGTCGAACAGGTTCGTCAGAATACAAAATGCACAGATTTTGCGTAGGTGTGGAACGCTCAACACGAGCGCCATTGCCGCGAGAGCGGCTTAGTCCTTCCGCCCTTTGTGCTCGATATACCGCGTCATGCTGCACCCAGCACGAATGTCGTAGAAGGGCTGGAAGCTGCCGTTAGACGTGTTTGGCACCAATGGCCGCAGTGGGCCGTTAGTGACCGTGAGGAGAGAGAGAAGTAGCCTGATTGCTGCACCCTGCACATTTGGTCACTAAGGGCGGAAAGCGGAAGTTCGCTGCGATGGCAAACTGTCAGGCTCGTTTCCCACAAAGCAGCCATTCGGCTCACTAATGCAGGAAATTTTCTGCTAATGACGGCAGTGAACCCAGAGTGACAATTTCTTGGTGAGGCAGCTAACCTCAGGTTTGGTGCGGGAACCTTGTCGAAAACGTGCCTATCCCCTACCGCTGTGCGGCGCGCGGCACACCCACGGGTTTGCTGCGACCACGAAACGCCGGAAAATCCTGCAAGATATGCTAGTGTAACCTATGTTCACTCGCAGGAGATAAGGTGATGGCTCGGTTAACCGCAAAGGACTTCGACCCTAAACTTCTAGAACTTTACGATTTTTATGCCCATGGAATGATTACGAAACGTCAGTTTCTGGATGGGGCCGCGAAATTTGCTGTGGCGAGCATGACGGCCTCGGCGATTCTGGGGATGATGTCCCCGAATTATGCTTTGGCGGAACAAGTATCGTTCAACGACCCTGATATTGTTCCTGAATACATCATGTATCCTTCGCCCAATGGCCATGGAGAAGTGCGCGGCTATTTGGTGCGCCCAGCAGGTGTTGAGGGTAAATTACCAGCCGTCGTCGTGGTCCACGAAAATCGCGGTCTGAATCCCTATATTGAGGATGTCGCCCGCCGGCTTGCCAAAGCCGGTTTCATGGCGTTGGCACCGGATGGGCTTACGTCTGTTGGAGGTTATCCCGGCAATGACGCAGAAGGACGGGCGATGCAAAAGTCGGTCGACCGCGGAAAGCTGATGAATGATTTCTTCGCAGCGGTGGAATTCATGATGAGCCACGATGGCTCGACCGGTAACATTGGGATTACCGGGTTCTGTTATGGTGGCGGCGTGGCAAACGCAGCCGCGGTCGCCTATCCAGAACTCAGGGCCGCTGTACCCTATTACGGCCGTCAAGCTGCCGCCGAGGATGTACCGAAAATTCAAGCACCTCTGCTTTTACACTACGGTGCGCTGGATGAGCGAGTGAATGCGGGCTGGCCAGAATATGAAGCCGCATTGAAAGCAAACGAAAAAACCTATGAAGCGCATTTCTACGAAGGCGCCAACCATGGTTTTCACAACGACAGCACGCCGCGCTACGACGAGGTGATGGCGAATTTGTCTTGGGAGCGGACGCTGGCACATTTCCGAACACATCTTGTTTGAGACCTGCTTCGCCCCAGTACATTGATTGACTCTCCGAAAAGAATGGCGTCAGGGCACGACAGCTACAGATGTGACTTAACCCGTAATGCAGGTACGAATGTTATGCGCAGGTGATTGCCTGCGAGTTTAAAAACTGGCGATTATTGAGCCTTTCCTGAATTTGGACCGGTCCGCGTTGCAGTCACCTGAAGCGCAGAAATGCTGCGCTATTAATGAATGACCGCAATAAAGTGCCGCGCCGCAGTATCTTTATCTGATAGCCAAGGTCCGCATTGGGCCGTTAGTGACAGTTGGGCCAGTAACAGTGAATGACCGCAAGGTGCTGCATAGCCGCCGTCTGACGGGGGGGTGTTGGACACATCTCCGCAATGTCAGCTAACTGCACTTTCGCGACCTTGGTGAATAGTGCAGCATCCGACACTATGGGCGGGTTCCGGACCTTCGCTGCGGTCAACTCCAATGGCGGCTATGCGCAGTTAGTCACCTTTGCAAAGTAGGGGTGCCAAGTGTGTCGGATCGACAGAACCTGCCCATTGCGGACTCTCACCGATCAGTATGACGCTGCACTGCAGTTTTCGCCTTGCCGACATTGGCTCAGGCCGCAGCAATTGGATCGTGGTAGGATCCGCAGAGCGGGGCGGAACCGAAATCTGTGGATTTAGTCGGCGCTCTGGATTGTGGCAGTCGAACTATAGGCGTTAGAGAAAACACTCCCAAAATGTGCCACCCAAATCTGCATTTTCTAGACAAGCTGCTGCGCTAGCACATTACAGTGGCCGTGGAATAAGTCCGTTAAGGAAAAAGGAAAGCTCGACTTTTACTCGGCTTGAGCGACAAAGTCCAAAAGACTGCGTGCCTCATGATGTTTCAGAACTGGGTAACATAGGTCGCCAAAAGCAGAGATATCAGAAACAATTTCCGGAAAAATTTGGCAAATTTCCTCCCGTGCAGCGCCGGATAGAGCAGTTTGTGCCATCTCGGCTGGCATCAATGTTTCACACTCCACCCCATTGGCCCAGACCGTGTGATGGCCGTCCAGCAGGATGTGGAAATAGTCTACGCCTTCGCAGGTCTGCACCGGACAAATGCTAGTATCATTTTGCAACGAAGTCGCAGTTACCAGAACCTCTGGTTCGCCGAACAACATTTCTGCGCGCCAATCGTTTAGCAGTATTCGGTGCTGCGGCGACAGCAGCAGATCGCTGTGCGGGCACCCCGGCGCCAGACTGCCAGACGCAAGGCGAATCGGGCGCAATTCGGGATGAGCGCGCAACTGGGCACTGTCTAGGTGCGAGCTGCCAATCCAGCGGATTGGACAGCGGATGCCATCGCCGCATATAACTTGGTCCCCACTTTGCAACTGCACTATTGGGCGAATGCCATCCACCGTTAGGATACGACTGCCGCGCACAAAACAAACCACAACACAGGCCACACCGGTGCCATTTTCGGATTCGACATCGATTGACACCGTATGCGGTTGACCATCAGACCCCGTGTATTCAAACGTCCAGACATTGCCGACCGTTGTGTAACTGTCGAAACCAGTGAACTCAAAACAGTCGCCGGGATCCATACTCTTGACTGACATCGAAAAATCATCATCAAAACCAGACAGATCAATATGAAATTCGTCGTCGCCTCCCGGACCAGCTCCCGCCTCAGTCGGCGCATCCTTGCCCCAAAATTCAAACATATAGTTACCTGAAAGGTTGCCACCATCTTCGATGGTCACAACCTGATTGTCATCCGCGTCACCGGAAATCAGCTTCTTGCCCGTAATTTTGTTACCCGTGACATCCACCCCTAACCACCAATAAGGGGGGGGATTGTCGTTCGTTGCCAATAAATCAAATGTCTGTTGTTGTCAGAAAAAAAGAAATAGTTTTCGACGAATAACCTATTGGATTATCATTGTTAGCCACAGACGGTAAACCAAAGGCCATGCGTTACATTACCGGCAAGCACAATTTTGCTATCAGAGCTTCTCGCCTGCGAAACAACTCGTTATTAAAGATATCACTATACGCACCGCACAGAATACTCCAAAATCGGCTCAGCTTTTTGGTATCAAGGTCAACAGCCTGTCCCGAATGCCCTTTTCCTCGTCCCACAGGTTGGTCAATTCGTGGGGGTCTTTTTTTAGATCATAGAGTTTTCCGGGCTCAGGCAGGCTGTGATCGAATTGCCCAAATTGAATCTCTACCTGAGGAACAGTTTCATCAAGACCAACAATCAGTTTGTAGCGCCCGTCGGTGACCGCCCGCCAGGATCCCAGCCCTGTTTGCGTATTCTGTGGCGGCATCTGGTCATCTCCGCCAAGAAACGGGCCCAGATCAAATCCGCTGTATTCCTTTGGTACCGCAACTCCGGCCATTCGAAGATACGTCGGGGGCAGGTCAATAAGGTTGGCGGGGGTATCGGGCAAATTGCCGCGCGGAACGACGCCGACACCGGAGACTACAAGCGGGACTTGTACGGCGGGTTCAAAGGGTACTTCTTTTTGCCACAAGTTTCTGTCCCCCAGCATTTCGCCATGGTCGCTGGCAAATATTATCACAGTGTTTTCATACTGACCTTGGGCCTTTAGCTGATCGACAAACGCTCCAATCCAGCGATCAATATTCTCGATCATCGCGGCATAGTGGCGCCGGATGTTGCGAACGAGCGTTTCGTCCGGGTGGTGGCATCCGACAGGATAGGGCAGCTCTGCGTCTCTCCACGCGTCAGCCATCTCGGGAGTGATGTCCATCGGCTCGTGCGGGCCGGGGAAGTTCACGATTGTGAACCAGGGGTTCTCACCGTCAAATTTCTTGAGGATATCGAGGGCGGCTTGCCCGATGAAGTTATCGCTATATGCGTCTTTTGGTATCTCGACAGGTTCGATGTTTGTATAGGCCTGTACCGGTTCGACCCATCGGCCCTCAAGCCAGTCCGACAGTGGCACTGGTTCATGCGAAGTCAATGACCTGCCCTCAAAGTCACGCACATAGTCATCGATCAGGCCCTGAGATTTGAGCATGTCCGTATAGGGATCAATACAGCCTTTTTCGGCGGCGTTGATGGAATCATGCTTGCCCGCGCTGTCGAACCCATCGCTGAATCCAATCTCGGCCATCCCATCGCGGTCGTCTACAATGTGCCGCCCGTCTGCGCCCCAGCTGTGTGCCTGTTTGAGCAGATCTGACTTGCCAAGGTTGGCAACTCGATACCCGCTGTCGAGCAACAGCCGATAGAAGGTTTTCTGGTCTAGCGGCAGGTTGTCTTTGTTGTGACGCACTGGCGAGGCATCATAGCTGCGCCCCAAGGCTAGACAGGCCCGGGCCGGGGCGCAAATCGGGCATGGCGTCCATGTGCGGCCAAAGCTGACGCCGCGGGCCACCATGTCATCGATATTTGGGGTGCGAACAGGAATGCCGGAAATCGCATGAACCCAGTCACCGCGCCATTGGTCGGGAAAAATCATCAGAATATTGGGGCGTTTTTCCAACGGGTCGGGTCCGGCTTCCATGGGATATCTTTCGTTATTTTGGGGCAGCCTGTTCAGGCGGTCAATTTACGTTTTTTCAGTTCCTGACTGGCCGCCCACAACACGGCAAGCAGGCTCAGACTTAGAAGAACAAGGGGGACAGGACGGGTGACAAAGGGCATGAGACTGCCTCTGGATTCCATCATCGCTGCCCGCACGGCTTCTTCACCGATCGGTGTCAGAACAAATCCGATAATGAAGGCAGGCAAGGGGATCCCGCTGGACAGGAAAATCAGACCGACAGCGGCAAATCCAAAGAACACCCACAGCTCGAACGGATTGTTCGAATAGGTCAGCGTTCCGACCATGCAGAAAAACAAGATGGTCGGAGTCAGAATGTACTTGGGCATTTTCAAGACAAACAACAGGTGGCGACTGGCCAGCACCATAAAGAACAACATGGCAAAGTTCGCGATCAAGGCCGCTGAGATAATGCCATAGAATTCTTTCGGATGATCGATAATCATCAATGGTCCCAGTTGAACATTCTGCAACGTGAGGGCCGCAATCAGGATAACGTCAGCCGCACTGCCCGGAATGCCAAGCGCGATCATCGGGATCAGTGCCCCCATGACGGTTGCGTTGTTGGCTGCCTCTGCGGCGACAATGCCTTCGGGCTCGCCTGAGCCAAATGTCTCCGGCTTTTGGGATGTGATGCGGGCAATCGAATAGGAGACAATTGCGCCAATCGCAGCACCAACCCCGGGCAGCGCGCCGATGGCCGTGCCGATCGCTGACGATCTGATAAGGTTCCACGGATATGTCAGCACCGCGAAAAAATGGCGCTTCATGCTTGTTGTTGTCGACACCTGCTGCGGCGCGGCGGTCCGGTTTGTCAAAAGGTCATGCAGGATGGGTGCAAAGGCAAATATACCCAGAATGACCGGTATCAAGCCAAACCCACTTTGCATATCCGCGATACCTAGAGTCAGACGGGGTGTGGCATCAATCGGATCGAGGCCCGGAATGGAGCAAAGGGCGCCCAAAGCGCCGGCAAGCAACGCTTTGGACAAGGAACCTGATCCCACGGCGGCAATCAAGAGAATGCCGGTAATCACCAGGGCCGTCGTTTCAAAATTTCCGAATTTCAAAGCCACGGCTGCAAGCGGTGCAGACAGAAAGGCCAAGACCAGCCAGCCAAGCATACCACCAACAAATGATGCGCCGATGCCAAGGGCCAGCGCGCGTGACGCCTGCCCCTTCTTAGCCATGGCATGGCCGTCCAGCGTCGTCATGACTGCCGTGGGTGAGCCGGGTATTCCAATGAGAATGCCGGATATCAGGCCGCCGCTGACACCGCCCACATACATGCCGATCAATAGACCCTGCGCCGAAACCGGATCCATGTAAAATGTCAGGGGAAGCGTCAGCGCCATGGCCATGCCGCCATTCAGGCCGGGGATTGCGCCCGCCACCACTCCAACCAACATTCCGGTCATCGAGAAGACAACCAGCGCCATTGTGATCGTGCTCAGGAAAATTTCCATAGTATTTTATCTCACTCGATTTCCGGCAGTTTTGTCCGGCAGCGTTGCAGATCCACTGATCACGATTATGGAAGTGGCAGGCCCAGCACGTTTTTGAACAGCTGTGCCACGCCCAGGGTTAAAACAACGCCCGATATGCTCAAATACCCCAGAGTTTTGCCGGTTAGCTTGTGATCCGGCGAAACCTTGATCACCAGCAAGCCGATCAGGGCAAAGATCGCTATCAGAACCAATTCTGTCGAACATAGTCGTTCAACGATAAGAACCGACATTGCGGCTGGAACAGCGACAAAAAACAAACCCGTCTTAAGCGTGTCGAGCGACTTTCCGGTCTCTTCCGCCCCCGTTTGTCGCGCCCGGCTGAACGCAAAAACGGCGCACGCAGCGGCAAGGATTGTTGCCAGTACCCCAATGACACCCATGAAGTTTTGCGTGCCCACTGGGTCAAAGCGGGAGGGTGGCGTCGCTATTGCGGTCGCCACCACACCCATTCCCATCAGAGTGATCAGGGCAAAAAGTATGGCTTGATCTCTATTATTCATAACAAGCCTTGCTCCCTCCGCCAGACTGATCCCAGATTGCGACAGTTCGGTCAGTTACCGGATATCGCAGATACAGATGCTGCATAGTTGGCCATTTGCTCGTCCAATGAGGCCGACGTCTCGGCCGCATTCAAATGCAGAGGCGCATCAATTCCGCGCTCGACAAATTCGGCCTGCACGGACTCTTTGGCCATGATGTCGCCAAGGGCCTGTTCGATAATCGATTTCGCTTCAGCGGGAACGCCTTTGCCCATCATCCACCAGAATGCGAGTTGGAAGCGCGCCGGAAAGTCTTCTTCGCCGGCCGAGGCGGTATCAGGCACAGCGGCGCTGCGCTCGTCGGCAAGAACGGCCAGTGGCACAAGTTCCTCACGACCCGCAAACTTACCTTTCCCGAGTATCGCGACATGAGTGAATTCACCCAGCAATGACTTCAGCTTGGCGGCACCGCCACCGGGCACATTGACATAGTTGAAATCGACGCCCAACCCATCGGCGATTTGCAGCATCACAAGGTGGCCGAGGCCACCAATATTTACCCCGGCATTGACCTCGCCTGGGTTCGCAGCCGCATAGTCCTTTAGCTCGGAGATGTTTGAAAAAGGTGCGCCCTTGTAGGAGACCAGATAGTTTTCCATCAGGCCGGTTTGCCCAACACCGTCAAATTTATCCAGCGGGTTGAAACCCAGCAATCCCGACGCTCCGATGACCAGCATCTGCTGGTGGGTGACTAGCATGGTGTAGCCATCCTGATCGGCGTCGTCAGCCTGACGAATACCAATGGCGGACGCTCCGCCTTTTACATTCACGACCGGAAAGGGAACGCCGAGCGTTTCTTCAAGTTGCACGGAAATCAAACGTGCGACTGTATCCAGCGCACCTCCGGCTTTGGCCGGTACGATCAGTTTTACTGGTTTTTCGGGGTAACCGGCAGCAACCACACTGGTCGCCGAGGCCATCATGGCAGCGCAGATCAAAGTTAGAAATCTTTTCATTTCACTCTCCTGAGATTGGATGTTGTTGCAACTTCGCGTAATTTCCTACGTCTTCTTTTTGATTTTCGTGAGCGGTGGATGCCGTTTGAATGTTTCGCTTTGAGACAGGCCTGCCTGCATAGTTCTGTGAGCCTGGCCGACAGCTCTTTTCCAAGATGGCAATCGGATCAGGCACGCCAATTTCCGCCAAATCGGCCCATAATTCCGACGGAATTTTCATCTGCATGTCGACCATGTTGCAGCGCAGGTCATCAGGTTCGACAAGTCCCAGGATAAGCCGTTCGACTGCTGGGTGGCGTGCACAATATTGTAGCGCAGCACGTTTGAGAGGCACACCGTAGGCGTCGCAGATCGCTGCAATCCGGCGTGTTCGATCCAGAATTTCAGGTTCGGGAGTGGCATAGCGATACGTTGTCGTCATGTCGCCTGGACCGGTGGCTAGAATGCCGGAATTGAATGGGGCAGCCAGTTCAACCGAGATGTTGTTTCGTAAGCAGAAAGGCAACAATCGTGCGCCCGCGTCTTGTGTGAGCAGGCTGTAACTGTTGGCCACCATCAGCACATCCAGATCAACGCGATTCAGTATCGCTTCATGGGTGCTTGCGGTGTTGCTTGCGCAGCCAATGCGGCCAATCACGCCTTGATCCCGCAACCGGCACAAGGCAGGGAAAGCCCCTGCCACCGCTTCTTTTACAAAACGATCGCAATCGTGAATGTAGACGATGTCAAACCTGTCCACCCCCAACCGTTCAAGGCTCTTCTCTATGGATCGCAGGCATGCGTCGGCCGAATAGTCGTAGATGTCAGTTGGATTGTTGCGCTGGTCTGCAAGCACTGCGCCATAAGGCCGGTACCGTCCAACTTTTGTTGACAAAATGTAGCTGTCACGCGGTTGCCCTTTAAGCAATTTCCCCAATCGGTATTCCGATTGACCACCACCATACAGCGGTGACGTGTCAAACCGGGTGATGTTCAATGCCAGAGCGGCCTCGAAAATCTTCTCCGCGACATCATCCGCAAGCGGCAGTTGCTGGGACGCCCCTAAGGACGCAAATCCAAGACCGATGGACACCGTGCCGGTCATGCGCGCTTGCTTTCAAGGTTATGCACATGAACCCACGCGCCGCGTTGGATTGCCCTCGTTGCTCGACCGATAACATAGCCATCCCGCACGACATCGGTGCCGGATGGGATATCAATAAGCGCGACCTTGTGAAAACAACGAATGTTTTCAAGAGCCTCGACGGAATCTTCCGACTGATGCCCGCTAACGGAAAGACAATCATTCTTGATGACCGCTTCAAGAACATTGGCAACATTGTCGTTGGCTTGCAGTTGAACACAGGGTTTCACAGCGAGGCTCCAAATCTGGAGATCGTTTCAGAGCCCTCGGCAAGGATTTCACCAAATGTAAGGCTTCCCGAGGCGACGTCTGCGACATGCTCGGCCAGTCTCGCAGTTGCCTCGTCCCACGACCCACCAGACAAAAGGCGACTACAGTCGAAATCTATTTGTTGGGGGAGGGCTTGTGATGTGAACTTGTTGGCAGACACCTTGATGGTCGGCGCCAATGCGCTGACATAACTGTTTCCCAGCCCTGTGCTGAAGATCATCAACTGCGCGCCTGCTGCAACAAATCCCGTCAGAGATTCCGGCGAATACGAAGGTGCATCCATTAGGTAAAGCCCGCGCCCCGATGGTCGTTCGGCATACTTTAAGACACCGGATATTTGTTGGTTCCCGGTCTTGGCAGATGAACCGCTTGCCTTTTCCTCAATCGTTGTGAGGCCGCCCTCTATGTTTGCGTGATTGGGGTTGTTTCCCGTCAAATTGATGCCTGCGTCTTGTGCAATGCGCTCGCGGCGTAAGACGGCTTGGCGAATGTCTTCGGCGATCTTTGGTGTCCTGGCACGGGCAGCCAACCGATCTTCAACGCCAAGCCATTCCAGTGTCTCCCCGACGATGGCTGTTCCGCCTGCCGCGACCATCTGATCGGAAAACCGCCCCATTAGCGGGTTCGCGCCAAGCCCTGAGGTTGGATCGGAAAGACCGCATTCCAGACCAATAACCAAGTCTGACAGAGGCTGGGACGTAGGACGTTGACGCGACATGTCTCGGCTCAGCACTGCGCCAGCTCGAATACCCTGATCGGTCATGCGCAGCGTATCGTGGCCAACATCATCATATGCGATCGCGTGAAATGGTTTTCCGCTTTTGGCAAGTGCGTTGCTGATGATATCGCAGCGTGGCCGATCTGCGCTCAGGATAAGCACGGCCCCTGCGTTGGGGTGGTTTGCCAGACCGAGAATTGAATCAACATGCACCTGTGCATCCTCACCCAGCATGCCACCGCCAAACGGTGTTGAGGCAAATAAGGAACCCGGCAGAGCAGCATGAATTCGCCGGGCGGTCAGCTCGCTCAGACCCGTTGTATTCAAAATCAACAACTTGTTGCGAATGCCAGCCGAACCCGTTGCGCGCGCATAACCCTGAAATGTTCGTTCCGAAATGTTGATCACATGCGCCCCTTGAACAGATCGTGCCTCTTGCTTACTACATAGGGTGCTCAGGTGGGGAACCAGAAAGAACCTCAACTGAGCGCTCAGTTGGAATTTGTGTTACACTACAGCCGGGGCTCAACGTGTCAACATACTAGTATTGGAAAATTGAAGTAGCGCATATTGACGTATCAGCGGTAGACAGCTCTGGCATAAAACGGGCAACGAGGCGTCTGCCACAGGTCAAGATAGTGAAGGGGTAGTTGTCGGGAAGATGGATGTGAGAAAAAGCCAACATACACAAGAAGACGCATACAACACTTTGCGTGAAGAAGCTTATCGACAATTCATGAATGCGATGCTGGACCGAAAATTTCGCCCGGGCCGCATGCTCAGCCAACGTGAGCTGGCCAAGTGGACAGGAAGCTCTTTGGCCTCGATGCGCGAAGCCCTGAAACGGCTCGAAGGCGAAGGTGTTGTGAAGCTCATCCCTCAACGTGGAGTGCTCATTACCGAGGTGACTCGAAAAGATATTGCCGATGCCTATGACTTCAGAATTCTGATCGAAACGCATGCAATTCGGCACTATGTTGCCAATTGTGACCCAGCCGAAGTAGAGCGCATACGTGCGCAAACCAAAGAAATTCTGGCCGCGATTCCCGACGAAAAAGGGATCGAGCATTTCAACAGATGTCTGGAAATCGATCGCGAACTTCACCGACAAATCGTAGCAGCTCTTGATAACTCGGCCATGAGCGATACGCATCAGAAAATCGAAACGACGATGATGCTGGCGCGCTTGAACTTACCTGCAAAACTTAACGCTGGCACCGCTGCTTTCGAGGAACATCTTGATCTATTGAACGCGATAAATAGCGGTGATCCGGAAGACGCCGCCGCATCGCTTCGCAATCACCTAATAAAGGCAAGAGAGCGCGCGATGGAGTTTGCCGAATTGTGAATGTTGCAGCCATCGGCTGTCCAGATATTCTTTGGAACTTTTTTGCTCGTCGGCCGAGACAATGACACTGTCTCGGCTCCGTGAGAAGCCGCCGAGCGTAAGGCCGCCGATGTGGTGTTGAGTAGCCAAGAACAGCGCCCCTTTTGTTGGAAAGTAATGATACAGCGCACTCTTTGAGTCGCCGAGATGTTCTGCAAGCCCACGCATCGCAATGCCCGCCTACTTCAAAGTCGAAGGGCTTCACCCTTGGTAATATCGATTGCATAGGCGTCATTGGCACATACCGCAGCGAATTCGCACATTCCGCCCTTAGCGCTCTAGATGCCGCCTTATGCTGCACCCGGCACGAATGTCGTAAAAGGGCTGATTGCTGCCGTTAGACGTGTCTAGCAGCAAGGTCTGCATTGGGCCGTTCGTGACCGTGAGGGGGGGAGGGAAGAGGCCTGATTGCTGCACTGCCCACATAGTGAAGTGAAGGGCAGTTAGCAGATTGGGTGGATAGCACCTGCACCATGAGGTTCGGCTGATCCCGCCCATGTTCGTCAAACCCTATGTGAAGCGCGGAAAGTCAGACGCCGTCGACGCAGAAGTGATTTGCGAGGCCGTCACTCGCCCTACGATGCGGTTCGTCGAGATCAAATCGGTTGATTAGCAGGCACTGCTAATTGGCAGGCGCTCTGCCATCGATGTCACAGCCGGAAAACAGCCCATTAAGTGTTCCACCGCAAGGGGGGGGTATCTGAAAATTAAACGCCCCAAATAGCAAACCGGCCGCATAACCATTTAAACCGCGGCCGTGTAATTGAGGAAAAAGACCCACCCTTGAAAGGAGGATGACAGGATGAAGGGTAAGAAGCCAAGCCTCAATAATATCGTCCCGGTGGAGGATGGCATTCAGCGCCACGTGCCAAATGATGAAGGACTATCGCACCTCGATCGAAACGCTAAAAACGGCCGGGCTGATTGCTTGTCTGAGCCGCGACGATGTTTCATCGGATGGGATCAAGCCGAGCTTTCTGGAGCGGGGTGAAATGCACCGCGGAACCGATCGGAAACTGGCAGACATCATTGTGGAAAGTATGATTTCCCATGATCAGCCGATCGATTGGGTGATCACCATCGCTGGGCAAGACCTCGCGTCCTTGTGCGGCGAGTTGCGGGATTATCCGCCCTACTCCTGCCTGTTACTAACGGGCATTTATATTGCTTTGACAGGCACACCACACCCAAAACTCGTACAGGACGGTCTTGCATAGTACAGGGGTCTTGGTTGAATTAAGCTTGGAAGGTATGTTTGCGGCCAGGCATATCCTCAGCACGCCTCTGTGGCACTCGAGATAGTATGGATCGGTGCTGGCTCAAGTCGCGACAAACGCGACGCTCAGAAACTTTCACCTGGCTGCGCTCATGATTATTGCAGACCCACCTTGGCGCATCGATGCCGCCGGGCGCGCGGTTGCGTCATCAACGCCGATCACAGAGGATCCTCGCAACAGAGAAGGGTGGGCAGCAAAACTTTCTAAGTGACGAAATATCATTTAGCGTTGACTTCTCCTAACGGATATTTAGTCTGATAGACATGAAACTTTCCCAATTCATATCCCTATTGTCAGCGATGCTTGGCGCAGAAGAAAAAACAATCCGAATGATTGTGCGCTATCTTCGTGAAGCAGGTCTGTTCACAACCGGGGCTCGTGGTGTCAACTCGCCGGACATCACCGCACTAGATGCCGTAAGGGTCATAATCGCCTATATGGCGTCCCCCTCATCTAGCAAGGCTGTCAAGGACGTACTGTATTTTGGGGCGCTGCAGCCTGACCTACGAGCTGACCAAAATGATCATACTTGGCCGCTTGGTCTGGATCCAAACAAAAACCTCGAACAAACTTTGGTCGATTTACTGGAGAACAGGGTTAGCAATTATAAGCTCATTTCTTGGGGTATGCTTCGCCTGTCGGATACAGGGGGCGCGTGGATAGAAGCCCAAGAGAACGTTCAAGAATACCACCACAGAGAACAGTGGAGTGAAATGCGTGACGCGACCGAAGCCAGAGGAACTGATAAAGGTAAAAGGCTGCGTCGTGAGGGGAAATTCCCTTTAAACGAGATGGAGACTATAGCACGCACAACAGGCACAAAAGTGCATAGATCGGCTGAATACTGCATAGCTGACCTGCAGGGAATTGGTATTGAGTTACTTGGTTGGGAGGTTGAATAATGTCACCTGTCAAAGCAAAAATCACCCAGTCTGATCTCACTCGCGGTCTTAAGGCGTGGAAAGCAGTTTACGAAACTGAGCCTCTCTGCAGGATAATGCCCGATGGCACGATGGAACTTGCTCCTGCAGGCGCTGTCGATCCGTCCGGCGGCGGTTTGACGCCATTGCAAAAGTGGAAGTCCGACAATGCGTCCTAGGGGGTTTCCTGATAAAGTTCATCCTGTACGGCGCAAAGTAAAAGATGGCGTCCGCTATCATTTCTACGCTTGGCGCGGTGGTCCCAAATTTTGGGTAGACGCAGTTCAGTATCCAAAGTCCCCAGAATTCTTCCACGCATATTCTGATGCGACGGCCAGACCGAAACCAGCAGATTACATGGTGCAGCAGATGGTAGATGATTTTCTGTCCAGTACTGCCATGCCGAAAGGTCAGCGCTCACGTGCGGATATTCGCAAATGGGGTCTACGGTTTGCCGGTCATTTTAAGGATGCTCCGGCCATAATTTTCGAGGACAAGAGTGCGCGGGGTGAGATGAACACCTGGAGGGCTCTCTGGAAACACTCTCCGAAACAGCACGACATGGCAGGCACTCATGCAGTTCGTATTCTGAACTGGGCAGTCGAAGAGGGAAAGTTGTCTGAACATCACTGCCATAAGCTGCACCGGCTCTATGAAGTGGACCGGTCTGAGATTGTCTGGAAGTCGGGAGACCAAGAAGCAATTGACGCAATAGCTCCGGAGTGGGTGCGACGCATTCTTTGTGTTGCTTGCGAGACAGGTTTGCGCCCTGGTGACTTGATTAAGCTGACAACCGGGCATGTCGAGAATACCCCACTGGGGCGTCGCCTTCGAGTTCGCACAAACAAGCGAAAGAGGTTGGCTCATATTCCGATCACGCCGACACTTGCTAAGGTCATTGATGAGACCGAGCCCGGAAAATTGTTGATCCTCACTAATGCGTCGGGTGATCAACTAACCGAACATCGTGCTTCTGAGGGGCTGCGACAGTGGCGGGATAAGGCCAAACTGTCTCGAGATCTGCGGTTGCAAGATACACGAGGCACTGCAGCGACCCGGCTTCTGAATGCCGGATTGAGCTTGTCAGAGATTGCCAACCATATGGGGTGGTCAATTCGTCATGCTGCCAATGTGATCGAACATTACGCGAGGGTCTCACCGGACGAAACTGACTCTGTATTAATCAAGCTGTCAGCTGCCCTTGGGGGTGCATCATGAACAAAACTGTAAACGCTACTGTAAACGGAGGTACCAGCGCAGTGTCCGAAGCAACGCAAGTCACTGAAAACACTTGGAGGCGAGTACGAGAATCGAACTCGTGTACACGAATTTGCAATCCAGCCAAAAAACCAAACAAAACAAGGGGGATGTGTTTCAAAATACCCCCAGACAGACCGTGAACTTTACGGGAATGTTTCAAACGCTGGATTGAGCAGCGCAAAAGAAAACACCGGGGCAGCGGCAACTGAACCTGGCGTCAATCAAGATAAGAAAACAGCTAGTTTTCGCCGCAACAATACCCCCAAAAGCGCAATGTCATTGTATGCCAAGGACCGGCACAAGAAGACCGCAAAGGGGCTGGGCTTTGCCCTCACCTTGGGCACTGAATCCGCGTGGCACAGCCTGACAATAACACTGATGGCCCGCCTGACTGAGGCCGAACGCGCCGCGCTGGCCTTTGCCACCCTCAACAGCCTGTCAGAAAGTCACGCCTACATGACGGCATCCGCTGCCTTGTTCGGCACCCAGTACGGGGAGGCCGCAGAATGAGCAACCTCCGCCCCGTCGAAGAGCTGTTGTACCATATGCGGACCATTGTTCGCAGCGGCAGTGATTGGGAAGCCAACTTCGCCCGATCGATCTTGAAACATGCCAAACGGCCCACTTGGAACCCGTCCGAAAAACAGCATCAGATGATGCAGCGCATGGTGTCCGAGATGTTCACTCATAGCGGCGCTGACACCAGCGACGACATTGGCCTGATCGACAGGGGAGACCGGCACGACGCCGCCTAAAACGCGTCCGTTTCGGATGGTCGGTTAACGGTGGCATTCGAGACGTAGTGGCGAACCATGGGACGGGGCAAACGCCAAGGGCAGTTCGAAAGACCGAAGCCCGCCCCCCGGCATACACAGTGTCCTTCTGTGCTGGAAAGTAGCGGTCAACTCAACCGGCGAGGACATGCGCACAGGTTGGGGCTCAAAGCGAAGGGTCGGCTCCGTTGAGCAGATTAATATCGCCTAGAGCATAGAGACAGCTCCAGCCAATGGCCGGGGACTGTCGTTCTATGCTCTTTGCTCAGGGTCTCACCATTGAGCATATACAACTTCATAAATGTAGCGACAGTTGAACAGGACTAAATGTCACTGGAAGAGACTTAGTTTGGTCAGACTCAATGAAAGCCCGGTTTACCTTGCCTGAGGGCAGGGCGGCCAAGCCGTGGGTTGAAGATAGGGCTGAGTTTGATGTTTGGTCTGTCCCTGAACCCGGCAAGCCAGTCACTGGCAATATCTAGACCTCACCTCATATCTCAAATAGAGAAATTGGCGATTTCCTCGCCGTAGATACCGCCCTGCGCCCAGCATTCGAAATTCTCGCGAAAATGGTCGGCGGTTGTGATTCCCAGAACCATCCTTGATGCGCGGATCATTTGCGTACCTTGCTTTAAGCGGCGGGGAAAACTCGGTTCGCAGGGCTTGGCAGATGAACTGGCCCCTCACTATAGCTTGCACAAGTTGACCGGGGCGAATTTCAGTGAGATCCACCAGATGGCCTGCCTTGGTTCCTACACCGTGAATTCTGAACGTCAGAGGCTCCTTCAGTTCAAATTCACCTGTATCCAACCCCGAGCCGAAAAGGTGCTCTTCGCCTTGCCAAACATCACCAAAGGAGAACCGCAGTGTGTACTTTCCAGGCGGTACAAGGACTTTGAAGAATGCGCCGCCAATGATATACGCCGCCAATGCCTCCTTTCTGGTTCCTTCGTCGACTAGCGTTAGGAAATAGTCCTGGCCAGTAGGCGTTTTGACCTGAAGCGGGAAAACGGCGGGCAGACCGCTGCGGTTCCAAAGCAAGCCAGAGGTCGCAGGAACAGCCGGGTCGCCCTGGATATTTGCAGCGGCAAACGTAGATAATATGCACGTGAGAAAAACAAAATGCAGCACCGCTGCGACTCGTCCGATGCTTTCCACAACAGCCTCAATCAGCCTCAACACCTGTCAGTTCCTCTGTTAACTTCATCAAGGTTACCACGGATGTAGATTGTTCACGACCTGTGCACAGATGCCGCCGATACAACTTTCCAAGAAAGGGGAGGGGGTGGGTCAGATCTCTGCAAACTTTTGCCCGCATACCCGCTATTCCCTCACGCGGAGGTTTTTTATTCCATGATTGACGAGAATTCAGAAGCTAAGGCCGAAACTCACTTGGAGGGCGACCCTGTGAAGTTGCGCCACGGAAGTGCGGGGGTGCACAATTTGATATAATTATGTAAAAACAATTACTTCCCATTATTTTACAGGCCAATGGTGGGCCCAATATCGCATCGAGCAGTTTACGGATGTTCATCCTAAGACTTTGCGCAAACATTTTTCCCGTAAGCTTACCCAGTTCTTTGAGGTTATCGAAGGGGGAGAGCTGCGGGTTATGGCGGTTCGGATGCTGGACGGCAATATCTCCGTTGCCCGCAGGATGCTAGACTTGGTGGAGATGCGCCGCGCCGCGGTTCCGCAGCCAAGCGCCCCGGCCGAAGGCAGCGGCCGCCCTGGCGACCGAAGGTCGTGGCATCAAAGTAGAGGTCGAACGGCGGCTTCAGGCCACTCTACCAAGCACAGATGGATGTAGAGGCTTGGAGTGTGGTCCTCTCGCCCATGAATGCTATGCTGTCCTTGATCGCAATCGAATGCGGCGCCCACAAACGATTAAGGCAAAGCGCATGTCTCAGGTGTTACTTCTTGACTCACTCAATTTGATCAAAACAGGCAATTTTCGACCAGGCAAAGAAATGGCGAAGGCGCATGAGATCAGTCAAAAGCACGAGGGTGTTCCACTTTTCGATTGGGTGCATGCTCTAGTTCACCGGGCCGAAGGCGATGACGCGAATGCTGGGTACTGGTATCGGCGTGCTGGCAAGACCCGGCATTCAGGATCAATTGAGGAAGAGTGGCAAATCATTAGAATGGAGATCGAAAAGGCTTGAGGAATATCGAGAATTACTGAGACGCCACTTCGAATTTCTGCGCAGATCACCAAGGGCCGCTTCGACAGGCCGCACTGCGGCATTTGTGACTTGGCATGAAAGTCGGCAGAGGGCCGTTTGCTTCATTTTTGAGTGATTGAAGTGGCCCAATTGCTGCACCATGCACATTTCGACTAAAAGGGCGGAAAGTGTGAATTCGCCGCAACCGCAAACCCGATAGGCACTTCTTTCGGAAGCGGACTTACAAATGGCTGCGAATCTGCGTTCCTACGCCGCGTTACAGTGGTCCGATTGGAACCAGATCGGGCCGTTGGAACACCCAGAGTCTCCAGATGTCCCGAGCCTGAAGTGACGAAAGCCCGCAATCTGAAATAGCGGCGCTGGGTCGAACTTTCGTCGGGGCCGGCCTCTGTCAAACGGGTCAAATGGAACCGTGTTAAGATGAAATTTCAAATTGGGAGAAAGATTTATGTCAGACTATTTTGATCTGGGCAGTTACAGTCGCCCCGTAAGTACTATTCCTGTTGCACAGACTTGGCTCGATCGGGGCCTTGTCTGGTTATTTGCGTACAATCACGAAGAAGCCATTGTGTGTTTTGAAAAGGCGCTGGAAGCCGATCCGGCCTGTGCACTTGCCCATTGGGGTATCGCTTACGCCATCGGACCCAACTACAACAAGCCGTGGGAGTTCTTCACTCCTGATGAGAAGGGCCCAGCCCTCGCCCTCGCCCATGCGGCGCTGATGGCAGGGCTCGCGCTCGAGGATGCTAAGCCCGTTGAACGCGCTCTGATCGAAGCGCTGGCTTCTCGCTACCCCACCGATCCGGAGATTGAGGACTACCAGCCGTTCAACGACGGATTCTCTGCAGCGATGAAGCCGGTCTACGAGGCGAACCAGGACGATCTGGACATCGCCTGCATCTATGCCGAAGCACTGATGAACCGGACGCCGTGGCAGCTCTGGGATTGTCACAAGGGCGTGCCGAACCCTGAGGCATCCACGGTCGAGGCGATGGCGGTTCTAGAACGCGCCTTCGACCAGACCCTGGGCGCTTGGGACCACCCGGGATTGCTGCACATGTACGTCCACCTGATGGAGATGTCGCCGCATCCAGAACGCGCGTTGCGTCATGGCGACAGGCTGACGGACCTCGTCCCGGATGCTGGCCACCTCGTGCACATGGGTACCCATATCGACGTGCTCTGCGGCGATTATCAGAACGTTCTTTACCGCAATCTCGCCGCATCCAAGGTTGATGAAACGTTCAAAGCCTATGCTGGGCCAGTGAATTTCTATGCACTTTACCGTATCCACAACCTGCATTTCGCCTTTTATGGCGCGATGTTCCTTGGCCAGAAGGCTGCGGCGGTCGACGCGGTCGTGCGCCTGCGTGCCGAAGTTCCGGACGAGGTTGTCCGCACCTACCCGGACATCTTCGAGACCTTCGTGGCCGCTGCGCCACATGTCTATATCCGGTTCGGCATGTGGTCCGAGATCCTAGAACTGCCCCAGCCAGAGGACAGAGAACTCTACGTCACCACCAACGCGCTGATCTACTATGCCAAGGCGGTGGCGCTAGCCAATCTCGGCCGCCATGACGAGGCCGAAGACGCCATGGCCCACTTCACCGCGGCCTATGCTGAGGTGCCAGACACACGGATGCTCTTCAACAACAAGGCGCATGATGTCCTCGCGATTGCCGAAGAGATGATGAAGGGTGAAATCGCTTTCAAGGCGGGTCGACGCGAAAAAGGTCTCGATCACCTGCGCAAGGCGGTCGTTCTGGACGACAACCTGGCCTATGAGGAGCCCTGGTCCTGGCCGCAGCCCACCCGCCATGCCCTGGGCGCATTGCTGATGGAAGCGGGTGCATACGACGAGGCCGAGGCAATCTACCGAGCGGATCTGGGGCTCGATGGCAAGCTGCCACGGCCCAGTCAGCATCCGCGCAACGTCTGGGCACTGCACGGACTGCACGAATGCCTGCAGCGTCGCGGTGAAATGGTAGAACTGCCGCATGTCAAGGTGCTTCTCGATCAGGCTTTAGCCCGTGCTGATATCCCGATCCGTGCCAGTTGCCTATGCCGAGTCGAGTCGGCCTGAGCCTGAAAGAACCCTATGCGCCTCCGCTTCTAGGGGCGCATATTAGAAAGGTTCGACCCAACACGAAAGGGCGATCAACCACTTTCCATGCAAGCCGCGTTTCGAGGAAGCATTGGCGCGGCACACGAATATTAGATACTAGACGGATTTGTCCAGTGCTGCCGTCTTTTGGAGTTCGTAAATGCTGCGCGATGCATGAATGACCGGTCTGACGGACCGCGCCGCTGCAGTTTGATGTGGTCACCAATGTCGGCATCGGGCCGTTCTCGACATTTATAGGCGAGTGAAGTGGCCCAATTGCTGCACCATGCACATATAGGTACTAAGGGCGGGAAGTTGCCATTCGCTGCAGATGCGAATTTTTCGGCTCAATCGGCAAAGCGGACATTTGACCGCACCTTTGGATCTATTTCAGCAAACCGAACTGATGTGAAGCCCTAGCATACGAAGCACCGTTGGCGGACCGGAGCCCACAGTCAACTGGCTGACGTTGAATTGCAGACTAGGGTTTCTGCAATTATTATGACCACTGTTCAAAGTCCGTTTTCTATATGTCGTATTCCAGCTTATTTGACTGAGAGATCGACAACAGCGTTTACGGCCCCGCCCAGTACACGTTGCAAGTGAAAAAGGGTCAGCGGATCGTTAGGCAGTTCCGCCACAAGCGCCGCCAGCGACTGTCGGGCCAGCGGGGACCCGCTGGCCAGCTGAGCAAAAGCGACCCGATAGGCTTCCATCGGTTTCGACGAGCTGATTTCCAGTGACAGAGGTTCAAAGGTCGCCAATCTTTGCGACTTGCCAGCCAAGAGCAATTCGCCCGCCGGGCGGCCTGCAAAATCTCCGATTTTTGCAACGACACTTTCGCTCACACAGATGCGGGTGCCTAGAGTTTTGTTGGCGTTCTCCAGGCGCGCTGCAGTATTTACAGCATCACCATAGGCTGTGTAGTCAAAAAACGATTCTCCGCCAAAATTGCCGATTATCGCTTCGCCTGAATTAACGCCGATGCGTGTAGTCCCCAGTGCAACCCCACGCGCGTTCCAGTCTGAGCGATAATCTTCGGCGAACCTGTCGATCTCAAGCGCGCAATTGACGGAACACGCCGCGTGATCAGTTTGGGCCACCGGCGCTCCGAATGTCACCTGAACAGCATCTCCAATGATCTTCATCACAGTGCCTTCGTTGGAAAATACGATCTTGGCAATGCCTTCTATGTAGTCGTTTAACAGCCTAATGATAATGTCAGGTTCCGTCGATTCAACCAGATTGGTAAACCCGGTCAGATCCGTGAACAGGAACGTCGCTTCGCGTCGCTCGCCACCAGGTTTCATCTGTTCGGAATCCAGCGCCATCGATTCCACAACACTAGGCGAAAAATATCGTGACAGCGTCGCCCTGGCCAGTTCGGCCTCGGCCTTTTCGCGCTGCAAAGTTTTGAATTTTTCCAGGTGCTCGAGGGTCTTGCGAATGGTGACCTCTAAATCGTCAAATTCAATGGGTTTGGTCACAAAATCAAAAGCCCCGCGATTCATCGCAGTTCGGATGTTTTCCATATCACCATAGGCGGAAACGACCACGGTTTTCAGATTTTGATACTTATCACCCAAGTGGGTCAACAGCGTCAGGCCATCCATTTTCGGCATGTTGATATCCGACAAGACCATCAACACGTCTGTGTCCGTCTCCAGCATATCCAACGCCTCTTGCCCGTCACGGGCAAACACAAACTCCATTTCATTTCTGCGGATTTCCCGGCGGAATTTTTGCGTAATCAACGCCTCAACATCCGGTTCATCGTCAACCACCAAAATACGGTTTGCGGATGTCATGACGCTGCCTGATCTGACAATTCGGCCAGTTCGGATTTCAGTTTCGCAAAATCAACCGGTTTGGACACAAGCTGCACCGCGCCGCGTTTCATGGCGTCTGATTCCGTGCCCGCATCTCCGTAGGCAGTGATCATGATAACGGGTAGATCAGGTTTTTTCTGCTTGACGACATCCAATAGTTCCAGGCCGCTCATCCCCGGCATATTGATATCCGACAACAACGCCATCACACTGGGCGATGTTTCCCTTTCCAATACATCCAGCGCCTGATCGGCAGACTGCGCAAAAAGGAATTCATAATGCTTTTTGCGGATTTCTCGACGAAAATTTTGCCGGAACAATAACTCGGCATCAGGTTCATCATCGACCATCAATACTTTTAGCATCAGTCCCCCTATTGAGCATCGTGGGCGGTATGCTTGGGAAGAGACAGGCAAAAAACTGTGCCTTTGTTCAATTTCGTTTGAAAACTCAACTCGCCGCCATGCTGCTTAACTATATCAAAACTCATCGACAGGCCTAAACCTGTCCCTTCTCCCGTTGGTTTTGTGGTAAAAAATGGATTGAAAATCTTATCTCTGGCGTCTTCCGGGATACCGCCACCATTGTCAGAGATCATGACCAGATACTGCTCGCCTTTCTGCACCGTTGACACCACCAGTTTGGCGGGATCACCACCAGATTTGGAATGTTTCACCGCCTCGTACATGCCATTGCCACACAGGTTTAGAATCACTCTTTGCAAGTCCTGCGGCAGGCATTCAACTTGCCCCACATCCTCTGACAATTCGAGTTGCAGATCGACATTGAACCCTTTGTCTGCGGCGCGGGCCCCGTGAAAGGCCAAATTCAAACCCTCTTGGGTCAGCGCATTCAGGTCCACGATGTGTTTCTCGCTAGAGCCTTCGCGCGAATGCAGCAGCATGTTCTTGACGATGCTGTCGGCGCGGCGTCCATGCTGATCGATTTTTAGCAGGTTGTTCTTGACGGTGGCTAACAAATCTTCGGCATCGTCCCGATCGTCTTCGCTCAACGCGGAAATCGGACCTTCCAGAACTTCGGCCAGCTCTTCCATCATCTCGGCAGACAATTTGGCGAAATTGTTCACAAAGTTCAGCGGGTTCTTGATCTCGTGTGCGATCCCGGCGGTTAATTGCCCAAGGCTGGCCATCTTCTCTGCGTGTACCAATCTCTGTTGCGCGTTCTTCAATTCCTGCAAAGCGGATTCGGCTTTGTCGCGCGCTCGTGAAATTTCAGATATGTCAAAATAGGTCAGCATCCTGCCACCATCTGGTAACGCGACACATTGATAGCTCACAACAGTGCCATCCTTCCGACGCACTTCGGTTGGCGCAATGTTTCCAGCCTGAATGGCCAGGATCCGGTTGTCCAGCCATTCGTCCCAGTCGTCAGGTTCCACGTCATAATAGCCTCTATTTTGGACATAGGATATCAACTCCCGGGCGCTGGGATGCTCTTTGATGAATTCTGGTGAAATATTCCAAATTTGGCCAAATGCCCGATTTGTGATCCGCGCGCGCAGATCCGGACCCATGAACATGATGCCATAGTCGATATTGTCGAGCACCGCATTGAACTCGGCTAAAGCGGATCTCTGCTTTTCCTCGGCCTGCTTACGCTCGGTCACATCAGTGTAAGTCGAGACAAAACCACCGCCTTCGATGGGCATTCCCACGACTTCGATAACCACTCCGTCCGGGCGTGTGCGTTCGAACCGGTGCGGTTCAAACTTGGCAGACAATTCCAAACGCTCGCGAACCTGCTCATCAACGTTCCCGGGGCCATATTCGCCGCGTTCCGCATTGTAGCGGAACGCTTGTTCCATTGAGAAACCTGCTGCAAACTTTTCCGTCGGAAGGTCCATTAATTCGAGGAATTTCTGGTTAAGAGCCATGGTGTTCAGGTCCCGGTCAACCATCGTGATACCTTGGCCCATGTTCTCCATGGTGGATTTCAGAATGATCGACTGCTTTTCGATCTCCATTTGGCTGGTTTTCAATTCTGTTACATCGGTGTAAATCGAAACGATCCCGCCATCTTTGGTGCGATGATCGGTAATTTGCAGCCATTGCCCATCAATCAGTTGCTCGCGACTGTCTCCAATCGCTGCCAGCCGCTTTTCGGCAATCGCCGCCAGATAGCTAGGAACGTCACCTTCAGACAGCGGGAACAACCCGCGTCCCAGACCAGCCGCAATAATGTCGGTGAACAAGGCGCCCGGTGCGACGACATCCCCCAGTTTCGAAAAATACTCGCGATACCGCGCATTACATGTGACCAAACGGTCGTCAGCCCCCCACAATGCGAATCCCGATGAAATCGCCTCAATCGCTTCCTCAAACCGTTGCCGCGCGGCCTGGGCTTCGTCTTCGCGGCGTTTGAATTCTGTGATGTCGGTATACACCAACACTCGACCACCGTCGGGCATCGTCCGTTCGTTCAGCAAAATCCACTTGCCATTGGCCAGCTCCAACTCCCACTTGGCAACGGGTTGCTTCCATGCCTCTACACGCGACTTGACCCATGCATCCACCCCGTCCGGATGGGGTTGAAACATCCCCAGATTATACCCGTCGCGGATCATGTCGAAAAAAGAACGCCCGACCACGATCACATCTGACAAATCAGCTCCGCCCGCCGCGTCGCCGAATATTTCTACATAGCGCTCGTTGAACAATTCCACGTGATCGTCGGGGTTAATCAGCAAAATGCCATCTGAGATCGTGCTCAGCGAGGTCATCAAACGCGATTTGGTTCGTTCCAGCTCCGATTCTGCTTGGCGTATTTCGGTAATGTCACGAATAGCGCCAACAAGACGCACAACACGGCCCTGGCTGTCTCTTTCACCTACACTACGGTCACTCACCCACCTGTAGCCGCCTGCCTTGGCACGCAGGCGGTAAGTCAGCTCGACGGAGTCAGTCTGCTCTTTAAAATGGTCGCGAATTGCGGCAATGTAATTGGGCCGATCGTTTGGGTGCAAACAGTCCGCCCATATCCTTGAAGGTCCAGTTCCAACCTTCAGACCCAGCAATTGGGTCAGATTGTCAGACAAATAAAGCACGTCATCGGTGACGTTCCAGTCAAAAAAGCCATCACTTGATGCACGCGTAACAAGGGAGTATCGCTCTTCGCTTGCTGCCAGCGCAGCATCTTTCCGGACGCGCTCACCGATGTCACGAACCGCCGCTACCATCCGCGTGGTTCTGCCATCGCTGTTTCTGATCGATGTGCCATGATCCGATACCCACATCCATTGACCAGAGGCGTCTCTGAGCCGGTACTCGCACTCCCATCTAGGCTGGGCGCCTGATCTGTGTTCTTGCAACGTTGATTGATAATGCGCCAGATCATTGGGATGGATCAGCCGCTCCCACGACCAGTCGCGGATCCCGTCCGCCTTTAATTCCAACCCCAGGAAGGCCCCCAAACGTTCAGACGCATAAAAGCGATCTTCTTCAATGTGCCAGTCGTAAATAGCCTCTTCAGCCGCTTCAGACACCAGCGCATACCGCTCTTCGCTGGCCTGTAACGCGCGTTCAGCGTTTCGCTCGGCTGTGCAATCCTGAAACGTTACAATCAATCCGCCAGACGATGTGTGGCGATATCGGATTTGAAGGATTTGACCGCTGGCCAATTCCCGTTCCAGCTCACGTTCGCCAGACGTTGTGATTTCGGCAATCCGTTCAGCAACCTGATCGTCGCTTGCACCGGGCCCAAAATCGCCCCGCTCAGCATTGAACAACAGTAAGTTCTGCAGGCTGACGCCATGCCGACATAAAACTTTAGGGTATTGCCTCAGCGCACGAAAGGCCGAGTTACAAAATGTCAGCTGCAGATCGCTGTCAAAAATTCCGACGCCCACGCTCAGAAGCTCCAAGCCTTCTTCCGCGTACACTGGCTCAGTTACCATCATATACCCCGAGGTTCCCGAAACAATAGGAACAGATAAAGGGTTGCATACAAAATTCTCTTTGTTGTTTGAGCTCCATCGCTTGCGCGTATTGTGCGACATAAGCCGTTTCCGATGTCGGGCAATGATGGAGCTACAATAATTTTTTTTGGCTCGAGAAACTCCCGCCTAGGTTGCTGCTTTATAGGACGATAAACATCCGCACCCGTGATCTAGGGTCACCGAGATATGTCATTCAATTCGATTGCCTGCTTTCTTCGCCGCAGTGCAGAATTGAGTTTGCGCGGTGAACGGCCGCTAATGGGATGTACCGGCTCCGCCCCCCATCGGGTTAAACTGTGTTTGTTTCACCCGCCAGGGTTCGAAGCCAATGTCGAACAGACTGTCACACATTTGGCCCACAACTACACGCCGCAAGCTCAAATCTTCATATATGGTTTCAGCCGAGGTGCGGCGCAGGCGCGGGCCATGACGCGGTTTCTGAGTTGGATGGGCGGCGTGCCCGCCAAGTCTGATGCCTACTACATTCCCGAATTCTTCCGCCACTACATTGCCAAGCGCGGTTTGGGATCCCCTTATGACATAAAGAACTCGAAAGGCGAAACGCCGGCCGAACGAATGGTGCCACTAAATGTCACATTTTTAGGGGTTTGGGATACTGTCATGGCCCTTGGCTCCCGCTTCCGCTCTGATGGGACGACGTCCGTTGAAGAGAAGTCCTTTCACGTCGGTACAAAGCCCGCGACATGCGTGCAGCACGCACGACAGGCGATTGCAATTGACGAAAAACGTGCAGATTTTAGTTCAGAAATCTGGCTGGAACCGACGAATGGTCAGACGCTCGAGCAACGCTGGTTCGCTGGAGCACATGCTAACGTTGGAGGATCCTATGGCAATGACGGGATCGCCAATTGTGCGCTGCATTGGATAGTCGACGAGGCGAAGACTCATGGCTTGGATGTCGACGAGGCATTTCTTGAGAAATACCGATGATTTTCGCGTGACATTCTAGGCGATCCGTACACGCTGATGTACCGCCTCGCCGACACCCTTCGCTGCAAAAGTAACAACGGAAAGCGCGTTCTTAAAGGCTATCCCGAAACGGCCAATCTCTCGATCGACCCGTTCGCAATTGAACGATTTTGCAGCGATCCTGCCGATTATCCGAAGACAATGTCTCAACCCGACCGTCCCGAAGAACTGGTAAAGATCGCCAAGGTCCATGCAAATGATGCAAAGGCGTGGATCGAGAGCTACGGTCTTAACCGGCTTTGTTGCACAAATTGATTGAGGGGATTCATCTCGTGAATCCAGCGTGATAACTGACGGTCATGGGCAGCTGGACACCGACGACTTATAAGACCAAGAACTGGTCGAACTATAACCTTTCCCTGAAGCGGCGCGGGTCTTTATCAATCTGGTTTGACACAGAGATGGTGTGGGAGGCGAAGCCTTCAGGCCAACGTGGACGTCAGCAGGCTTATAGCGATGCGGCGATACAAGCATGCCTGACCATCAAAGTGCTGTTCGGCTTGCCTTTGAGGCAGGCGACCGGGTTTGTGGAAAGCCTACTGGAACTGGTCGGGCTCGACTGGGCGGTACCAGATTTCAGCACCTTGTGTCGACGACAGAAATTGTTGTCTGTTGCCATTCCATACCGGGGTTCACCGGGACCATTGCACCTTCTGATAGACAGCACTGGCATCAAAGCCGAGATGCCCTTGTCTTGCAGCCATTCCGCCAGTTCCCCTGAGACGTAGCTGGAACCGTTATCACTCAGCAGGCGTGGCTTGTGGACGACATGAACTTGGTCACATCCCGATGCTTCCAAAGCCAAGTCCAACGTATCGGTGACGTCTTGTGTTCTCATGTTCGTGCAAAGCTTCCATGAGATGATGTACCGGCTGTAATCGTCCAAGATCGTGCTGAGATAAAACCAACCCCAGCCGATGATCTTCAGATATGTGAAGTCCGTCTGCCACAACTGGTTGATGGCTGTGGTTTTGTCTTTGAACTCGCTCGCCGCCTTTATAACGATGAAGGCGGGGCTGGTGATCAGATCGTGCGCCTTCAAGATCCGATACGTCGAAGCCTCTGATACGAAATAGCTTTCTCGATCCGTGAACGTCACTGCCAGTTCACGTGGCGACAACTCGGTCTCGTTCAGCGCCAACTTCACGACCTTGCGCCGTATCGCGTCCGGAATACGGTTCCAGACGTGTTTGGGCTTCGGCGATTGATCCTGCAGTCCAGCTTCGCCGCGCTGCAAATACCTATCGTACCAACGATAGAAAGTGGTGCGTGGGATGCCCAACTTGGCCAATGTCAGGCGGGCCGACAGATGCGATCCCTCAACCAGCCTGATGATCTCTAACTTCTCAGATGCAGGGTATCTCATTCGCGGCCGTCCCCACCGTCGAACATGCTTTTTTTAAGCAAACGGAGTTCGAGCGTTTGTTCCGCCACAACTTCCTTCAGATCACGCGCTTCACGGCGCAGATCCTTCACTTCGTCGGTGTTTGCAGCGCGTGCAGTATCGCCAGACAGCCGCTTCTTGCCAGCTTCCATGAAGTCTTTCGACCATTTGTAGTAGATGCCTTGGGAAATGCCCTCACGACGGCACAGCTCAGCAATGCTGTCTTCGCCACGAAGGCCATCCAGGACGATCCTGATCTTCTCTTCGGATGAGTAATGCTTGCGCCCCTCTCACACATGCTGCGCATGTGCTGCCGGGCAGGGGTGGCCCGCTTGATATCTTTGACGATCTTCTCGCCAGGGCTTTTGCCTGTTCCAGTTGTATGTCTCATGTTCCACTCCTCAGTGGTTACGATGAGCCAGAAACACTCTCTTATCAAATAACGCTATTTGGACCCATAGGCGCTGACGTCAGACACAGATCCGCCTTGAAGGCGGCGACTGTTCGACCGACAGCTTCTGCTACCCCAACACCTGAACGTGAGTATTGAACCGTCTATGGCCGCCCTTTGGTGGGCGGTCATCGCCTCGGGTGCGTATCACGGGATGAACCCGGGGATGGGTTGGCCCCTTTCTGTGTCTGCGGCGCTGATGGAAGGTCGGAGATCAGCGCTTGTTACAGCGTTGGCAATGCTTGCGCTTGGACATTTCCTTGCGATGTCTGCAATTCTATTCCCTTTCTCGGCGATGATAACACTTCTGGACTGGCAGCGTGAAATCCGCGTCGCAGCAGGGCTTTTGGTGATGACGGTCGGCGCGTATTTGCTGATCAATCGACGCCATCCTAGATTTCTGGCACGGGTCAAACCAACCCGTCTCGCCCTTTGGTCTTTCCTCGCCGCAATGGCCCATGGTGCGGGCTTGATGCTGCTACCGATCTATTTGGGTTTGTGCCAGAAAGAAGAGCTGGACACCGGGCATCAGGCTGCGACTGAGTTGATGTCCGGCAACATCGAGACAGCGTTGACAGTTGCAATCGTTCACACTGTATTCATGACTTTATCAGGTGGGGTATTGGCCGTAGGTGTGTACAGTTGGCTCGGCCTGAAATTCCTGTCGAAGACTTGGTTCAACATGGATGCCCTCTGGGCTCTGAGCTTACTCATTGTGGGCCTAATCGGAGTTTGGACAGCCATATAGTATAACTATTTGGTTTCATGGATTAACAACCGACGTCGCGATCCGGTTATTAGGTCTGCGGTTTGGTTCGAAGGGCTGCTTGTGTGCTCTGACCGGAAGTCCGAAACGATGACCCTCAAGGTCGGCTAATGGGATGTACCGGCTACGCCCCCCAATCGGGTAAACTGTGCTTGTTTCACCCGCCACCAGAGGAGACGTAGCCATGAGTTCGAAGAAGACGGAAATCAAGATTGAGGCGCTGATGTCAGTTGGTATCGATATCGGAAAGGACGTGTTCCATTTGGTAGGGTTTGATCCTGATGGAAATGTTGTTGTGCGCCAGAAGATCAAACGAATGGCGTTGGAAAAGACATTTGAGAAACTGCCATCCTGCATCGTTGGGATGGAAGCCTGCCTCAGCGCCCACTTTGTTAGCCGATCACTGCGCAAGTTGGGCTTTGAGCCACGCATCATTCCCGCCATCTAGTTTAAGCCGTTCAATAAAGGGCAAAAGAACGATGACAACGATGCGGAGGCCATCGCAGAAGCCGCGCTTCGTCCCAATCTGAAAACCGTTCCCGAGAAGAGCCAAGACCAGCTCGATTTACAAGCGTTGCATCGGGTCAGATCGCGTTTGGTGTCACGCCGGACCGCAACCATCAACCAGATCCGTGCGCTTTTGATTGAGCGAGGGATTACAGTTCGCAAGGGTCTGCGGGCCCTGAAGAACTCGTTTCTGACAATCCTTGAAGAGCGCAAAGATGAGATATCGCCCAGGATGCGGAAGATCCTGCTCGGCCTCTATGGGGATTGGCTGTGGATGGATGACAGGATCGATGCTGTTTCGAAAGAGATTGAGCAGATCAGCGTCTCCGAAGAAAATTGTGTGAACATCATGACAATCCCGGGCATCGGTCCGATGATATCAACGGCAATGGTTGCTGCCATCGGCACAGGGGCGGCGTTTGATCGGGGTCGTGATTTTGCGGCTTGGGTTGGCCTTGTGCCACGACAATACAGCACGGGTGGCGGAACTGTGCTCGGGCGTATCACAAAACGCGGCAGCCGATATTTGCGAGTGCTGTTTGTGCAGGCCGCCAAGGTGATCCTGATGCGCCCGCATCGCTGGCCCGACTTCAGCTTCGGTGACTGGTTGATCAGGGCCGAACCTCGCATGCATCGCAACAAGCTGGCGGTTGCCCTTGCCAATAAACTTGCACGAACAGCCTGGAGCATCCTGCACCATGGCACCACGTTCGATGCCACCAGAGACGAGGTCGCGGTCGGCGTCTAATACCCCGCCACGATCCAAAGGAGTTCGCTAAAGATCAAAAGCATGGAACGGAAATATTACGCCCCCATAGTCTGACGGCCCATTCGGTCATTATAGACCTTGCGGCTAATGAGATCACGGAGCGAGCGTAACCCCAATGCGGCCACGACCCGCGTGTCGATCAACAGGCCGGATCTTGAGACTGTTAATCGGGTGGCGGTTTGACGGGATTCAGACGGCAAGTCGCTTCATACTGATGCAGAAAAATTTCACCGGACAGGTCGGACAGGAAGTGTGATTTTTGAAGCCGATCCATTACCGGTCCTTTGACCTCGCTCAGATGCAATTTCAGGCCGTTGTCCTGAAGGCGTTGGTCGATCATCTCGAGACTTTCAAGGGCCGATGCATCAATGTAGTTCACGGCCGAACACATCAGCACAACATGTTTTAACGACGGATCTTTCGCGACTTCATCGTTGATCGTGTCTTCCAAGAACCGGGCATTTGGAAAATACAGGCTCTCGTCTATCCGCACCGACAGAACGCCACGGGTCAACACCACATCGTGACGCAGAACATTGCGAAAATGTTCAGTGCCGGGAACCTGTCCGACGATGGCATGATGCGGACGAGATGTGCGGTACAGGTACAGCATGAGCGAGAGGCTAACACCTGTTGCAATGCCAAGTTCGACCCCAAACCCCAGCGTCACTAGAATGGTTGCGAGCATGGCGCTGAAATCGGATTTTGAATAGGTCCAGATCTTCTTGATGGCACCAAGATCAACCAACGACAATACAGCAACCATGATTGTCGCTGCCAGCGTCGCTTTGGGCAGGTAATGCAGCAGCGGCGTCAGAAATACGGTTGCCAGGGCGATAGCGATCGCCGTATAGGCACCGGCCGCAGGGGTTTGCGCCCCCGCATCATGGTTCACCACCGAACGCGAAAACCCACCGGTTACCGGAAATCCGCCTGAAATCGACGATCCGATATTTGCAGCACCCAAGGCAATTAGCTCTTGGTCCGGGTCTATGCGCTGCCGACGTTTCGCGGCCAAAGTCTGCGCGACAGATACCGTTTCGACGTAACCTACAACGGATATCAGCAAGGCGGGCAAAGCCAGCTGTTTCCAAAGGCTCGCGTCAAATTCCGGCAGAGTTGGAGTCGGCAGACCCGATGGAATATGACCCACAATCGCAACACCTTGCGCCTCTAGGGAGAATATCCAAACCACCGATGTGGTCACGATCACGGCCAGAACCGGGCCGGTTTTCGCCAGACTGCCAGCCAGCTTTTCGCTCAGGCCGATGCGGACCAACAGTGGTTTCAAGTTGCCCCGCACCCAGTAGAGAAAGGCTAGCGTGGTGGCTCCAATGACAAAAGTGGGGCCATTGATGTTCGACACTTGAGCACCGATATCCTGGATCAATTCAACCAGATTGTGGCCGCTGGCGCTTACGCCAAGAATATGCTTGAGCTGGCTGAGTGCAATGATCAGACCCGAGGCGGTAATAAAGCCAGAAATCACCGGATGGCTAAGGAAGTTGGCCATAAACCCGAGCCGTGCCAGTCCCATGGTCAGCAACATCAGCCCAGACAGCAGCGCAAGCAGGATCGCCGCACCGAGGTATTCCGGCGTGCCCTGCGCCACCAGATTGCCAATCGCCGCCGTAGTCATCAGCGACGCCACGGCGACCGGTCCAACGGCCAGCGTCATCGATGTGCCGAACAGCGTGTATAGCAGCAGCGGTGCTATGGACGCATAAAGGCCGACTTCGGGCGGCAGGCCAGCAAGCAAGGCGTAAGCCAGTGACTGCGGGATCAGCATGATGGTGACAATCACAGCTGCAACAGCATCGTTGACAAACGTGTCGCGGGTGTAATTGCGAGACCAAGTCAGAATGGGAAAATAGCGGGATATCATGGTCTTCGCCTTTCGTAGGGGGGGCTGACCGAGGACCGTCAGATATCGAACATTTGCCAGTCGGGCTTTTCAGGCTGGGACGCATGCTCTCAAGGATATTCCGGCAGCTTGCACAGTGGCACGGAATTGGCTCCGCCGTGACCTTGTCAGATTGTCTGTGTCCGAGCCCACAGGCTTGCCGCCCACGCACCCGTACGGCAATAGCCGAGAACCTGACAGCTATCGTCATTCAGAATTTCCCGCAGGGCCTCAACATGTTCAAGATTAACTTCACTGGGAACCAGCGGCAGGTGGTGAAAACTCAACCCTAGCTGCGGCTTGCTGGATATCTTGCGAGGTTTCACCGGCGGACACTTCTCTGTCCGGGCGACTGCAGACAATGGTTGTGAAGCCTCTGGCGGCTAGATCTTGAACTTCAGCGACAGAAATCTGCGCCGAAGCACTAAAGTCCTTGGACAGTTGGTTGATGATCATTTTCCTTCCTTTCAGGCGGTTTGTGGAATGCGACGCTTAAGAGGAACGGCCAACCACATGCCGACGACCATGGAAGCGAAGAACAAAGCACCGCTTGTGCCGTTGAACGTCAGGGATGCCATGGCCGGGCCAGGGCAGAGACCGGCAAGCCCCCAGCCTGCACCAAATAGGAATGACCCAATGACCAGATTTCGACCAACTTTCTGTTCGGGTGGTTCGGGCAATGTGGTGCCCAGAAACGATGTTTGACGACGCTTGGCGTATTGCCAGGTGAAGAACATTGGCAGAATGGCACCGCCCAGGACAAAGGCCAGGGTCGGATCCCAGTCACCGAAAATATCCAACCAGCCTTGAACTTTGACCGTGTCAGTCATGCCTGATATAATCAGACCCAGACCAAACAAGCTGCCGCTGATGAAAGAGGATAGATTACGCATCAGATAACCCCCAGAATGTGTTTGAAAACGACGATGCTCAGACCGCCTGCCAGCAGATAAAACACGGTTGCCACCATCCCTCTCAGTGAAAGCCGCGAGATGCCGCAAACCCCATGACCGCTGGTACAGCCTCTGGCAAATCGAGTGCCAAGGCCAACCAAAATTCCAGCCGAAATCAGGATCCATGCATTCGATGTGATGTGTGTTTCAGGCGCGCCAATCATCAAGGCGACAAGACCGGGAACGGCAATAAGCCCAAGCAGGAACGTTGCACGCTCTCGCCAAGTATTACGCCCGGAACCGTCGACCAACCCGCCCAAAATTCCACTGGCGCCCATTATTCTTCCGTTCATCAGAAGATAGACGGACGCGGCGCCCCCAATCGTCAGACCTCCGAGGAGGCCGTAAACCCAACTTTGTTCAATCATGATTACAATCCATTTACTGGGAACTTGAGATAGGTCGTTCCGTTATCTTCCTCGACCGGCATCCGACCTGCACGCATGTTCACCTGCAACGATGGGATAATCAGCTTGGGCATAGCCAGACTGGCGTCCCTTGCAGAGCGCAGTTCCACAAAGTCACTTTCAGTGGTGCCGTTGCCGACGTGTTTGTTTGCCCGCTTTTGCTGACCGACCGTCGTTTCCCAGGCATAGGCATCGCGACCGGGGGCTTTGTAGTCATGGCCGACAAAAACACGGGTTTCATCGGGCAGCGCGAAGATTTTTTGAATCGAGGCGTAAAGATCGGTGGCTGATCCGCCGGGGAAATCAACACGCGCAGTGCCAAAATCCGGCATGAACAATGTGTCACCGACAAAAGCAACATCCTCGACCACGTAGGTGAGACAGGCGGGCGTGTGGCCCGGGGTGTGCAGGACCGATGCCTTCAGATTGCCGATCGAAAACGTATCACCCTGCTCAAACAACCGGTCAAATTGCGAGCCGTCGCGCTGGAATTCCGTGCCTTCATTGAAGACTTTCCCAAAAGTGTCCTGAACAACCGTGATCTTCTCGCCAATGCCGATCTTGCCGCCCAGTTTTTCTTGCAGATACGGTGCCGCAGACAAGTGATCGGCGTGCACATGTGTTTCCAAAATCCAATCGACTATCAAACTATTGTCTTTGACATAGGCGATGATGTCATCCGCCGAGCGGGTGTCGGTTCTGCCAGAGAAATAGTCAAAATCCAACACGGAATCCAAAATTGCACAGTGATTGCTTGTCGGATCTTTGACAGCAAAGGACGCTGTGTTCGTCTTTTCGTCAAAGAACGGTGTTACAACAGGGGGCATCGGTTCACTCCTTTGGCTTCGAGACTCTAGACGTCAACATATACACAAATTATAATATGTAAATATCATAGTTATAGGGATTGAAATTTGCCGTAGAGTGATGAATTATTCGCGTGGACCATCCGTAGGGGCGTGGACAGTGTGAACTCTCAAAACAGACATGATCAGCCATCATTGCCGCCGCAGAACATCGTTGGCGACAAAGCCGAAGAAGCGGCGGAGTTTCTGAAAGCTCTGGCGCACAAGGACCGGCTTTGGATTCTGTGTGAACTTGTTGAGGAAGAGAAAACCGTCTCGCAACTTGAGACGGCGCTGGACCTTCGACAGTCTTCGGTGTCGCAACATCTGGCCCGCTTCAGACACGAGGGTTTTGTGAAATCCAGACGTGAGGGTAAACAGGTTTTCTATGCGATTGCGGATCAGAGAACGCTGAAAATCATCCGGCTTTTATATGATATATTCTGTTAACAAACGCCTTTGCGGACCAACTATCGTGTCGGTTTGCAGCAGGGCGAATGACCGCGTTTGCCATTGTGCTGGAACTTCTTGTACTTGCAGCGAACTTCCTCAAGCCGCCCCTAGTGCCGAAATGTGCATGGTGCAGCATTCAAACTACTGTCCCCGTCCATCATAGTCACGAACGGCCCTAAGCCGCCCCTTCATTTTGCGCCACTTTTGGGTTCGGTTTTGACCGCCCTTTCCAGAAGTGAAACGGTGAGCCTCTCAGATGCCCCCAGAATGGCTGAATTATCAATGTGGGTTGTTGCGCCTCGCCTGCCTTCAGGTGGCCTGAGTGGGCATTTCTGCCCCCCTACGCGGCCAATCGAGACACCACGACCAATCCGCAATCGAAAATGGCCCGGTGGCTTTTGGGCTGCGTGTGACGCCATCAAGAGCCCAGACCTATCAGGCACAATATCGCAAAGGTGGAAGAGCCCGGCGCGTGTCCACCGGGCGGCACGGCAAGATTACCGTGGACGAGGCCCGCAAACTCGCCAAGGAAGTCATGGGACATGTCGCCAGGAGCGAGAACCCTGCCGAGGATAGGATTGGTAAGGCACGAGCAAAGTACCGGCTGACGTGAGCCTGGTGAAAAAGGACGGAAAGCGGGCATTCGCTGCGTCCAGTATCAACGGCAGCTATGCGCAGTAAGTCACCTTTGCAAAGTCCAGGATGCGAAGCCGACTATGAGCCGCGACCGGCCCTTTGCGGACATCGACGCAGACAGCGGATTCCGCGTTGCAAGCGGTGAAAGTGGACACTGGTCACGGTCGCAATATACTGGGCCACTCTCTGAGGGCAGTGCCCTCAAGACGACCAGAGCCTATATGTTTGAAAATTGCTCCGCGATATGAGACACTAATTTCGTGCCGTTATTGGGGATCTGGTATGGCATCAAAATCGACATTTCCCCTCCCGTCTGCACTAATAACACGGCAGTATGTTTTTCCGGTCAAAGAAACATCAACTTGATCAAAACATGACACGAATTTGGTAATTTGACTTTTTAAATCTTCAGGCTACCTGAGTCAATTGATTTTGTTAAATTCAAAATCAAGATACTTTGTAAATTGGGGGAATTAATATGCCAATCAGTAAACCGCTCATTTCAATGACTGCGGCCATTTCTCTTGGATTTACATCTAGCATAGCCCTGGCGCAAGAAATCGAACATTTTCACCCAGACGGAAAACTGCCGTCAGAGCATACGCTAAAAGTATTTGAAGAGGCGCGCGCGAATTTACCTTTTTTTGATACGCAAGACTTCGAAGAGCAGGCAAAGGGGTTTATGGGGGCTCCCACGTCAATGATAATCATGGCCGATGCCGGTAACGTTGCCTGGGACAAAGAGAGATACCAGTTCTTGAGAGACGACGATAATATCAATAGCATACACCCATCAATGCTGCGTAACTCTCAACTTAATTTGAACTTCGGACTTTATGAAGTTATTCCGGGTATTTATCAGGTTCGAGGCTTTGATCTGGCAAATATTACTTTTGTAAGAGGTGAAACCGGCTGGATCGTGTTTGATCCACTGACCGCTGCGGAGACCGCGCGGGCAGCCAAGGAACTTCTTGATGAACATCTGGGGGATATACCTGTTGTCGCAGTGATCTACTCTCATTCCCATGGCGATCACTGGGGTGGTGTGCGCGGTATTGTTAATGAGGATGATGTAAATTCGGGCAAGGTGGAGATCATTGCCCCACGAGATTTCATGCAATACGCGATTTCCGAGAATATTTACGCCGGCAATGCTATGAATCGTCGGTTGTTCTATCAGTACGGTGTGTTGCTACCTGCCAACCCCTTTGGTCACGCTGGCCAGGGACTGGACTTGAATGTTGCTACGGGCAACACCGGACTAATTCCACCAACCCGCGTTATCGAAGACGGGGTTGAGGAGATTGAAGTTGACGGCATCAAGATGGTTTTCCAGAACACTCCAGGGACCGAAGCTCCATCGGAGATGAACACCTACATCCCGAGCATGAAGGCCTTGTGGATGGCTGAAAATGTAATGGGTCTAGTTCACAATATCTATACTCTACGCGGTGCCCAGGTTCGAGACTCACTGCGCTGGTCGAAATATATCAATGCAGCATTATATTCGTTCGGTGACCAGGCTGAGGTGATGTTCGCATCCCATCATTGGCCGCGGTGGGGCAATGATCGTATCCAGGAAGTTCTCAGGGACCAACGTGATATCTATGCCCACATGAACAATGTCGTTCTGCACAATGTAAACCAAGGTGTTACTATTAACGAGATACACAATGTTTACCAATCACCGGCCAGCCTTGACGACGGGTGGACGACCGGTTTTTATCACGGCTCCCGTCAAAATAACGTCCGCGGCATTGTTAACTTTTACATTGGTCACTGGGACAACAACCCGGCGACACTGATCCCACTATCTCCAGGTGACTCAGCGCCACTTTATGTTGAGATGATGGGGGGTGCCGAAAAAATTATGATAAAAGGAAGGGAACTTCACGATCAGGGTAAGTATCTGGAAGCTACCGAAATATTAGATAAGCTTGTTCATGCCGAGCCAGAAAATCAGGCTGGAAAGGACCTTTTAGCTGATGTCTATGAGCAGCTCGGTTACCAACAGGAAAACTCAGGACTGCGTAATGCTTTTCTGGCTGGCGCCTTCGAACTGCGCTCCGGTATTCCTGGAGGTGAATCACCTAAAACCAGTGGACCGGACGTGATCCGGGCGATGTCTACAGAATTATTCCTAGATTTTCTCGGCATTCGAATGGACAGTACAAAAACAGTCGGCATGAGTTTCAAAATAAATCTCGTTCTGCCCGACAACGGTGAGAAGTTCATTATCGAGCTCAGTAACGAAGCGTTGACCAATATCGAGGGCTATCAGGCAACTGATGCAGACCTGACAATTACCATCAATCGCAGCGATCTTGAACAGGTCATGATGGGCGCAAAATCTCTAAATGCTCAAATTGAAAATGGAACCGCAACAGCTGAGGGTGACTTGGAAGTTCTGAGTTTTCTTGCATCGACAATGGTCACTTTCGAGATCGGTTTTGAAATCTTGCCAGGCACCGCGACGCGGGTTCAAAATGAGAAATCAAACCCTTTCTCAATTGATGCTTTCGCCGACATTCCCGAGTAGGCAAAGTAATACTTGCACACAGGCAAAACCGGCTGTGTGCAAGTTATCCTCAGCATGACACGCCACAGAATTGGGTAACATATGGCTCGCGCAATCGTTCATGAAGAAATGAACCTGACGGTCAGGCTTGGGGCAATACATCCAATTCAGCACGAGCAATTTGACTTCCGCTTGGGTCAGATGCGGAAGTCACTGCGATTGTAGGCTAGTCAATTCGTGAAAAAAATCCATAACAGTAAAGGGTTATAATCGGACCGCTGTAGTGCCGAAGGGAAATGCGCGTTAGCCGCCCGTTGGAGGTTCGCTTTTGGAACTTGCCTATTCAAGTGCGCGATTGCAGCGAAGGACGGCTCTCCGCCCTTCCTGCTTCAGAAGCCCCCATGCTGCACTGCGCACCAATGTCGTAGAAGGGCTGGAACCGGCCATTAGACGCGATCACCACCAACGGCGACAATGCGCAGTTATCGACCTTTGCAAAGTCGGCCCCCAGGGCGCGCCGACATGTCGCGAACGGCCCATTCCGGCCTTTGGTGACAAGGGTCAACGCTGCAGCGCAGTGTCACCAGACTAGCCGTTCGTGCATCACGCGGCATTTTCATATGCCGGATGGCTGCAGAGCGGACAAAGTTGTCGTTCGGAAACATGGGATTTGGCGGCGTTCACATTTTCAAGTATCATTCTCAAATACATGCGCTGCCAGAATAAACGCACTGCCGTCGCACGCTGACAAGTGTTTTACACGGAATTTGGCCTGCGGCATGCTTTGGCCAAGTGAAGCTGATATGCACGCAGTTCCTCTTCAATCCGGGCTTCTGACCACCCCAGAAGTGGCGCTGCGACCTCGGCAATTGAACGCGCTTGACTGCCCCCCTGATCAGGCTCCCACCCCAAACCCAACCGTCGCATAAGAAGATCGGCCAGACTGATGGGCATCTCATCACGTACGCAACGCTCGATCTCAACCGCAGGTATGTTTGCTGTACCCCCTTGATCCGATATCATCTGAGCGCCTTGATAGTCTGGACGTTGCGGTGCGGCAGTGGGTGACAGTCGGCCTGTGATTTCTTTGACCAGTCGTCGCGCAACACGCCTGTGGGTCATTATTGGTCCGCCGGTTAACGTCAGAAGACCGGGCAATCCATCAGGCGCAAGATCATGAAGCTTGATTTCGCGACTTCCCAGCGGCTCTTCCGGATCGCTGGTCAATGGATTGACGCCCGCCCAAGAATACAAAATATCATCTCGAGATATTGCCAGTTTAGGCAAGCAGCGGTTGGTTTCAGCAATCATCCAATCGATTTCCTGATCGGAGGCGGAAACTCCGGCGATATCGCCCGTGAACGGTGTCCGCGTCAATCCAATGTAGTGAACGCCGCGAAAGGGCAGGCAGTAGAGCGGCTCGCCCAGGCTGTTATAGGTGAACACACCCCAATCGTTGAATTCCTCTGGAAGGCGTAATGCAATGTGAATGCCTTTCATTCCGGTGCATTTTGGGGCCGCATTGGAACCGGTTTTGTGGATGAGATCATCGACCCAGGCTCCGGCGAGGTTAAGGACGAGATCGGCAGTCACACTGGCGGAGCCGGAGTTCCCTTGGGTGTCCCCGTGGGTCGATTGCAGAGTCAGATGCCAGCCGGCTGCTCCCTGGTCCCGCTGCCTCAGGTCCACGACCCGCGTGTAGTTTCGAACGATCGCGCCCATCCGGCGTGCGTCGAAAACTGCGTCCAGCGCAATGCGCTCTGGCCAATCAAAGATATACTCTCGAAAGACCGCGACACTGCGCAGCTTGTCTGGATCGCGCAGCCAGGGGCTAATCGGAACTTCGTTTTGGTTTTTCGGGCTGTACCTCCGATAGTCCAGCGGCACGCCTCTTGGGCTCGTCATTCGCAAGGCTGCAAACGCCGCATCCATTTGCCACGGCGTATACTGATCGTCGTTATAGATTGGCACGCAGAAATTGATCGGTTTTACCCGGTCAGGAATTGTCCGTACAATTTCGTCTCTCGCCAACATATCGTCACGTACGGTCTTTATCGACTTGGCCAGACGATCAGGACGCAGCAGAGAGTGCCAAAAGTTGGTTCCCGTTGCCAAGTGTCGCAATCCACAATGGAGCAAGCGACTAGATCGGCTGGTTGCCCCGTTGGCAAAGTCACCCTGATCCACCACCAGCACACGATATCCGGCTGCGCTGAGATGTTGCGCGGCACTGGCACCGTTTATCCCAGCGCCAATAATGGCAACATCCACATGCATCTGATCAAGTCTTGATAGGTTGAGAGCCGGCAATTCAGAACCTCTTGTCACGATTGAAGTCACCGCCACACTATTTTGTTAGCCCGAAAACACAACGAGTTATGCATCCTCCTGTTGATCCTCCCGGCCTCATTGGCCGTTGGGCCTCTGAATTTTTGTTATACGGCTCACGATGACCAACAACGGTAGAAAGGGCTTTTTACGGTCATGCGGCGGTGCTAAGCGAAACCCAGTTTCAGGGTCGCCTGAACGTCGGCTTCCAATGTCTCGGCAGGGTTGGTTCGCACTTGCAGAGAAAGTCCGGTGTCCGCCCTTCCTGCTCCAGACGTCCCCCGTGCTGCACTGGGCACCAATGTCTTAGAAGGGCTGGCTGCTGCCGTTAGACGTGCTTAGCACGAACGACCACAGTGGGCCTTCGCGCAAGTGGGTCACCAAAACCGAAAGCCTGCGCAGAAGACCTTTGGCGCGTGTCCTAGGTGAAGGGGCGCAGCCATGACGTGAGAGCGACGGTTGCTGCGTTTGGCGGCCGTAACAATCGGTCGAAGTGATACAGCATTCTCTTACGCACTGCGACCGGACGTGCTTGCCGCCATGAGCGTCTGCTTACATCGCTCGAGTGCCTGGTGTTTCATTGGATATTCAGTTTGACTTTTTGTTTTAAAAAACATAAAGCCAAGCAAGGCAAAAATGGATGGTGAAATTATGGCGTCAATATCCGAGCTGAACGAGGTGGTCTCAGGGGCGTTGAATGAAGATTACTCGACAGTTGCGCAGTATAGCAGAAGGCTGATTGATGCTGGGTTTCTTCCCAAGAGCAAGGGGAGGGCAATCGCTGACGCGCGTGTTGGTGATGTCATAAAGCTCTTAGTTGCAGTGGGAGCACGGCCAAAGTTAGCAGATACGGCACGTATTGTTGAGGAATACCTTAGCCTGACAAGGGATGGCGTTCCTGAAACGGCGCCAGAAAAATTAAGAGAAACAACGTTCGAACGCATGCTTTATACGTTGCTGATGGTGATTGCCCCGCATGGAAAGCTGAAACCAGAATTCGAAAATCGCCGCCATCGTGAGCGCAAGCTTACTTATGAGATAAATCTGACTTGGCCAGAAATCTTAGTGTACGAAAACGGACACATTGTCGAAGCATTCAAGAACGAAGGTTTGCCCGGTCATTGGAATGGTGATCACAAGCGAACATTTTCGTTTTCGGCCAATTTATTTGACAAGTTCGATGACTTTAATTTTCAGATTGAGGAGCTTTTTTGGGAGACGTTTCCAGATGAGCCAGACTTGAGTCTGATCAAATAACACAATCAAAATGGGTGTTGAGATTGGAGCCCCACCGTGTGGTGGCGTGATCTCAGCGACGTGTCCAACCGGCCAGCGCGGGAATGTGTTTGGCGACCAACCCGCGCGGGCCTTCCACCTCAACTCCTGATGAGAGGAACTAAGATGCTTCCTAATAACCTGCGAGACCTAAAAGAGTCACGCGGCAAGAATATTGCCGAAATGAATACCATCCATGGCAAGGCCGATGGGGATAGTCGCGACCTGTCGGGCGAAGAACGTGTTTTTCTCCCCTCAGTATGACCGTGTCGGACCAGCAGGTGGGCAGTAAAAATGGCTAACTTTAGCCCTCAGACTATGGCCAGAAATACCGTGATCGCTCTCCTTCGGGAGGCGCGCGAAGCTGGTTGGGTCCGGGCGAAATTCGAAATCAAGCCTGACGGCAGCGTGACTGTCGATGCAGGTATGACGACCCTAGAGGGTGGTGACGATTTTCTGGCGAGTGATTTGAGGATGGGTAAATGACCAAAAAAGGCTTTCCCAAGTACGTCTACGCTGATCGGGGCTATGTCCGGTTTATCCGCCGGTCGCGTGGGCAGTCCGTGATGATAAAAGAGGAATTTGGCACTCTCGAATTCTGGGACCATTACAATCGACTGTTGAAAGGCCGCGAGCCAATATCGTCCAAGCGCAACTTTGAAGCGCTGGCGCTGAGCTACTTTGAGAGTGACGCGTACAAAAAGCTCAAGCCGCGCACCAAATCTGATTACCGGAAATACATTGAACACATCCGCAAAATCTGGGGCAAAAAAGACCCCCGGAAGGTCGAAACGCAACATATTTATGAGCTGCACCGTGCGAATGCTGACCACTGGCGGCAGGCGAACTATCTGGTTCAAGTCATGGTGATCCTGATGAACCACGCCCGCTTGATCGGCTTTCTCAAAAAAGAACACGGAAACCCGGCGAAGGGGATTCCACTTTTCAAACAGAAAAGTGAGGGCTGGGAGCCTTGGCCTGATGATGTGCGGCAAGAGTTCGAGGCGGTGGCGTCGCCCCGCGCACGGCTGGTCTACGAGTTGTGCATCGGCACAGGACAGCGGATTGGCGACGTGGTGGCTATCCGTTGGGATCACATAAAAGACGGCGCCTATGACTTCACCCAGGGCAAAACTGACAAGCCCATGTGGATCCCGCTTACCGACCGGCTCAAGGCCTATTTGGGCACCGTCTCCAAAGAGGGCCTGACGATCATTACCGGCAAACATGGCCGCCCGGTGCAGTATCGGACTGTCGCCGAGGAAATGCGCAAGATCAAATCGAAGATGAAGCATCCGGACGCTGCAACATTCGTCACGCACGGGCTGCGCAAGAACGCAACTATCGAGCTTTATCAGTCAGGTTGCGACGATGAGATGGTGAAAGCCGTCACAGGGCATTCTGGCGTTGAGATGCTGAAGAAATATGGGGGAGCGATTAGGCAACGTGAACTGGCGACGCGTGCACAAGAGGCGCGAAATCGCATGGAACGGAACAAGACCAGAACGTGAAAGTTTCAACGCTTGTTTCAAAATTCAGGTAGTAGGAGTGAGGTCATGACGCAAGTCATTGAAAAGATTGGAGGCGAGTACGAGAATCGAACTCGTGTACACGGATTTGCAATCCGTAGCCAAGTGGTTGATTTTTAATCAGTATGTGTTGCGGTTTAGGAAGGATAAAGCGGGAACTAAGGAAGAAAGTTGCGAGGCGGCTATTCACTCAAATCGGCTCAGCTAAGCTAGTCGAACCGCCGCCCTGCAAGGAAAGTGTTATGCGACTTCTGCCTTGCAAATCGGTGAGTTGTTTTCAAAGGTCTATGCTAATTGGCAAGTTGCTTGGTCAGCCTAGGCACACTGATCCGGCGCGCTTCATTAGAGCTTAGTAGTCAGGTCCTTGTCATGGTGTCGTTAGGATATGACAGGTTGTGATTGCACAACATGCTATCCGGTTGTAAGTATAAAGAAATTCAACTCAGGATCCCCTCTAAACCAACAAGAGGGAGTTACACTCGCTGACAGGCGGTGGTGATGCGAATAACAATACTGGAGTGTTTTAGGAATTTGTCTGAAACTTTGACGGCTAGAGACCCAAAGTTAAGCGGTGGATCGTCTTATATTGAACTCGTTTCTGCCGATGTTGGCAGACAGGCGTTCTAGGGAATGAACAACCAACCATTTATCGGTTGGGAGAATGCGGTGGAAATCTTCGAGTGATTGAAAATAGACCTTTTGCGACACGTGCACGGACAGTAGATCATCTGGGTCGTGAACAAATCGCCGACGTGCCAACCGCGGTCTCTGAGCTGTGGAAGAATTCATATGATGCGTATGCCTCCAATGTAACAATGACATTGTTCCAGGATGAGCCGTTGATGGTGTCACTTCTTGACAATGGGCAGGGCATGACCAAAGCGGATATTTTGGAGAAGTGGCTTGTCATAGGCACAGAATCTAAAGTGGATTCTGATGGTAGCACCCACAAACCTCTTTTTGGGTTAGAGTACAGGCCAAAACAGGGCCAAAAGGGGATTGGGCGCCTTTCGTCCGCCCATGTCGGGCCGCTTTTGTTCATGGTATCAAAGTCATACGCAAGCTCTGAATATGTCGCTCTACTGATAGATTGGCGAGTTTTTCAAAATCCCTATTTAATTTTGTCGGACATCAACACGCCAATTCTGACTGCCCAGGATTTGGATGAAGTTTTTGAACAGTTACCGGATTTGGCTGATGCGCTGAAAGATAACATCGCTCCTAAAGATAAGACAAATGATGACGATAGCGTAAAGGCGAAGAAAGCTCGAATTCGAGAGGCATGGAAGCTCTATGATGAGCTCGAAGTCTCGGCAGACCATCAGACCAAAACTACTACTAGTGATGGTCAGAAAAATGAAATCCCAAGTCAGAGTCCCTCAGAGAAAATTTTAAAAGCAATTGCGAACAGCAAGTTTTCCCAGAGTTTTCTTGAACGCTGGGAGGTAGCTGAGGGTACATCCGACCATGGTACTGCACTGCTAATTAGTGACACGAATGAGGTTCTAGAAGCATTGCTGCGCGGTAGTGAAGACGAGGACAGACAAAGTTTCGTCCGTACACTTATTGGTTTCGTCGATCCATTTGAAAAGAGAGACGACCCAGCCTCAGATGTGGTCGACACGATGAGTCCACGTCTGGAACTTGATTATTCTGTTGACGTAGTCAAAGGCGCAGATAAAGAAAATGTAATTTCGTCTCGCTCTGAATTTTCGAGAAGCATCACCGACACTCTTGAGCATGTCATTGATGGTAGGGTCGATATTAACGGGGTATTCATTGGGACGGTTAAAAGTCTCGGTAATTGGGTGAACGATGGGAGGCCAATTACTATTGAGCCACCCGATGATTTTAAGCCGCCGAAGGGGCCAACAACACAGTTAGGTGCCTTTGATTTCTACGCCGCGACGATGGAGCAAAAACGCTTAAATACCACTCATACGGACTCCGAATTTTCGTACATTGATGATGGAAAATTTAACGTTTATAATGGGCTGCGGGTCTATCGAAATGGATTGCGTGTCATGCCTTATGGGAGACCTGACACAGATTTTTTCGAAATTGAAAAACGTAGGAGTATGAGGGCAGGGACTGAGTTTTGGAATGAACGTAGGATGTTCGGGCGAGTTGGAATTTCTCAACTGTCAAATCCAAATCTACGTGACAAGGCCGGGCGCGAAGGTTTCATCGTGAATACTGCTTCACGGTCTTTGAAGAGATTAGTTGTAAATATACTTATGGTCTCGGCGCGGCGTTTCTTTGGTTCGTATTCAGAAATACGGAAAACGGAAATGCCAGAAATCAATAAGAAGAATAGAGAAGAGAAGGCGCAAGAAGCTGCCCGCGAGGTTGCCGCAAAAAACAGGCGACAATTCCGTAAGAATTTGAAAGAACAGAACAAGATTTTGCCAACGAAAATCTCAGAAATGCGATCACGCATGAGTGATTTTGTAATCCGAGCGGCGAGTGACATTCCGAAAGGACAAGAGCTTGTTGAGGAGGGGCGGCAGATCATTGTTGCTGCAAGCGTGCCGGGAAAACCAAGAGATCTTAAGAGCCTTGAAGATGAATACGCACTGTACCGCAGCCATATATCCTCGGTTAATGAAGTGGTGTCAGATTTTTCAACGGAACTAGACAAGCGGATAAATGAAATTGATCCGCCTGAACCCTGGGAAATTCTCGATAAACAACTGAAACGTCAGCAGGGCCGACTTTCGTCACGTGTCACTAAATGGTCTCGTACCATTAAAAATCTTCAGGACGGCGAAGGTTCCCGGGTCGGTGATTTGATCAGTGAGCGGAACAAATTGATGTTCCGCGACGGCAGTATAATCGTGGAGCAAGTGCGCGAAAATAGAATGAGCTTGGTTGATGCTTCAAAGGCGATGACAAGTCTTTGGCAATCCATAGACGCCGAGAATGAAGATATTTTCGAGAATTATATCTTTGCCCTTGAAAGCTTAACGGAGAGCATTGATCTGCAAACAATCGCTCTAGTAGGCGAGGAAGAAAATGCTGAGCTTCGCTCGGAGGTAGATCGATTGAACTCACTTGCTCAGCTTGGCATTGCCGTGGAGATCCTCGGTCACGAACTGAAGGCCTATGACAACATGATTGGCCGGGGATTAGATGCTCTTCCTGTCGGTTTACGAAAAGATGAGCGGGTTGGAGGCCAGATTGAAATGGGCTACCACGGTTTGACGCAGCAGCTACAATTTTTAGCTCCCCTTCAGCTATCTGGAGAGAAGCTTCAGAGGCGAATATCTGGTGTGGAAATTTTCGACTATCTCGGCAAGTTTTTTGGGCCGATACTCGATCGTCTTGGAGTCGAATTTGAAGCATCAGATGCTTTCAAGGAATTTTCGGTTTATGGGCAACCTGCCAGATTGTTTCCGGTGTTCATTAACCTCGTGAATAACAGTCAATATTGGGTTTCTCATGGTGGAGGGCCCGAGAAAAAAATTCACCTTGGTGTGGCTGGTGGACGGGTGATCGTTTCGGACAGCGGGCCTGGCGTTAACGAAGATGACGTGCGCTATCTCTTCACTCTTTTCTTCACCAGAAAATCTTCGGGAGGCCGGGGGATTGGCCTCTACCTTTGTAGAGCCAACCTAGCGGCCAGTTTTCATGAGATTGCATATGTTATTAAGCAGGATGAAAAGATTCTGCCTGGTGCCAATTTTGCGATTAAATTCAAAAATGCCGATTTTTCGGGGAATAATTAACTATGGAATACAAAGACCTTATCGATGAAGTTTTTATCGCACCGGTTCGCTCCGCAACCATCATTGATGATGGGTATCCGACTATTGATAATCTTGTAACAGGAGCAGTACTTCGGGATCCAAGCAGTGACCGTTTTACTGGTGAGGGGACGGACGAGTTCGAGAACCCTACCGAAGTGGCAAGGCGTCTAAAAGAGCTCCGAGGTAAAGCGCTGGTCGTAGACGTCCGAAATGATGTTTCCGACCCAGACAATGGAGCTGGGTATCATCATTCTGATTTAGTTGTTCTCGATTATCAGTTGGATGGATCCCTTGGAGACGGCTCAAAATCTAAAGCGATTGCTCGTCAGCTTTTGGCCAAGAACGATCATTTCAATCTTGTTATCCTTCATACCCAGGCAGTAATTGAAAGAGTCTTTCAAGATGTTCTTCTTTCACTTTTAAGTCGTGTTGAAAATCGGCATCAAAGCCTTGTCGAGGCGGGTGAAGATTTGGCGGCCGAGAAAGGTGTAGAAGTAGAGGAGATATTTGGAGTAGAGCAATATCTTCTGTTGCGAAGCCTGGGTTTAGATGAGTTTCGTCGAGTACTTCGTGATGAAGAAATACGCAAAGGGACTGACGCTCTTATTGGTTTTCATGAAGTTATTGAGAACAAAAACTTAAATCCTACACATATTATTCAGTTACTAGCTGCCTGCGTTGATGATTTTGAGAGAAAGCAAAACATTAGCAATGAGGCCATTGTTGGCTTGAGCTGGTCTAAAGACAGCGTACTTTGGATCAAATCTGACAGAGGGTTTATTGCTTTTTCTTCGAAGGCAAATGATCCATCGCTCTGGGAAGTCCTGAAGCGGGCTTTGGACGATTGGTCACCCAGCCCTTCTAGGCTAATTTCCGGAAAAATCCGCAACATTTTGCACCAGCAAGGCTCACAGATAGAGGGCCTCTTGCTCGAGGATTCGCACGTTGGCGCGCTATTTTATAAGCGGTTTATTGAAGAGAGTGATGATGATGCTAGGTCTTCTTTGATTTCAAGTGAAGTAGGGCGCCAAATCGAATTCTACCGAGGGAATTGCGAAGGGGAGATAATAGATTTTTCTGGCAAGTTGGTAGAGTCAGAGAAGGGAGGAATTAGGCATTCGGCTAAGTATGCAGTGGATCTGAGTGACGGCGACGAATTGATGTCTGCGCATGACAAACTGAATGCACATGTTTCGTGTAAGATAGCGAATGGTACCCACCTAACCACGGGACATATCTTGACTGCCAACAACGAAGTCTGGGTTGTAGTTTCGCCATCTTGCGATCTTGTCCCCGGCCAGAAGGTAAGTAAAGCAAAGGGCTATTTACAGTTTGCAGCAGCCAAATTAGAGCCGCTAAGCGACATTTCCGAATGTCGGGCTGAATCCCACACTGGAAACTTCTTGTTCCTGCCTGACAATGGAAAAATCAAAGCTTATGGGATTTACCCCTCCGCAGGCAGAGGAGGGGCTGGAGATCGCCATTTAGTCTATTCCTACTGGCTTGCTTCTAACAGCGGATGTTATAGCTCAGAGAGCACTATTAAGGCCTACAGAGAGAGCATAGTGGGTGATAACCAGCTTGGGTTCCAGGAATTTACCTTTACTCGGCATGCTGTCCAGTTGCGTTACGAGTATGCTCTGAACTTGCTGTCAAAAGTCGGGACGCATGCATCTCGGGTTGGACTTGATTTTTTGAGCCCTAAGTAACTGTGAGGATCGGACAAAGGCACCTAAGCTACTTTCGATGACAGCGTGCCGAGTGGTGTATGAGTGCCGCTAATACTGAGAGCGGGTCGCTCGGATCACTTCAAGCCGCAACAGGGTCATTAGAAAATGCTAGGAATCCGAAAGCGATTTCATGATTTCAACAGCGTGGCGCTTAATGAACTCGGGTGGTAGAGCGTTCCCGATCATCAGCGCCACTTTGTCTCTTCCTTTCGACAAGTCAAACTTGTAGTCGGCCGGAAATGATTGAAAAAGTGCAGCCTCACGTAAGCTAATAGCTCGGTCTTCTTCAGGATGAAGATACCTTCCTTTGGAAGGGTTTCCACATCCGCCAGTCATCGTTGGTGAGACATTGTCCCAGGACATTCGCCCATAAACATCCCGAAATCCACCTTTCCGTTTCTTGTGGCATTCCAGCACTAAATGGTCGGGAAGAGCGGTTCTGGAACCGCCATCTTTAGGGATGTGGCGAATGATGTCTTTTACGTGGTCAGAGCGCTTCGGGATATGGTCGTGCAGTGGATCATCTGCACTGCCAACTGGAGCCAAGTTCGCAGCTTCTAGGCATTGTCGAACAGTAACGGGGTCACTTTTTTCCGCTTCCTTTACCTGGCCTTCTTTTAAGGCCAGCAAGATCATGCGATACCTGCGCTGAGGAACCCCATAATTTGAAGCATCTTCAACGCGTATGTTCTTTCGGCTAACTCGGTAGCCCAAGGTAGAGATGCGCTTGAGAAACGCCTTCATGCGCCGGTCACCTGCTAAGGCGGGAACATTTTCCATCATCAGCGCGCGAGGTGAAAGAGCTTCAACTATCCGCAGAAACTCAAAAAGTAGATCGTTTCGGTCGTCGTCCACAGCGCGAGCCTTTTTACGCGTGCGAAGAGTTGAAAAGCCCTGGCAAGGTGGGCATCCCGCCAAAAGATCTAGTTCACCTCTTTTTAGGTTAATAATTTTAAGAAGTTCGACGGCTCCTACACGCCGAATATCTTTGTTAATACAAGCGACATCCGGGTGATTCAAGTTGAACGTATTAGCCGGAATTTTTTCAATTTCAACTCCAGCTAGTACTTCGAAGCCAGCGTCTTTTAAGCCCTGTGTCAGGCCGCCTGCACCACTAAAGAGATCAACCGCAGTTAGTTGTTTTGCGCTCGGCTTATCGTTCAGCCCAGAGTTAGCATTTGCTTTTGAATGATGAGTTTTGGGCAAAACTGATAAAGCCTTGAATTTATTGTTATTTTATCTTCCCCAACCTTACGTGGAGGAACGAACTTTCTCAAGAAGATTTTTCGCTCTCAGTCAAGGTCACGGTCGATGAGTTGTAGTGTAGAATTGCTGATGCAGTTGGTAGCGGCCTCTTAGCTACTAAATGTGCTTGCTCTATGTGGGGAGAACTCATGGTCGAAAGGGTGCTTTGCGTAGCCTGATACTAAGGGGAGGGATGACTTTCGGGTGAAGGAATAGGGCTATTTTCTGAGTTTCTGCGCCTCCCTGGCCCTTGTTACTTGCCGGGCAGATCCAGCGTAACGCGCTACCATGGCCCGTGTTTGGTGGCCGGTCACAGACATGATCAGTTCATCAGAGCACCCGAGCGAAGCAAGTTCGGCGGCGGCAGCATATCGAAGACCGTGCAGGTCGTAGGTTTCCGCTCCAATCTGTTTTCGAACATTCATGACCAGCTCGTGGGCGCTGCGATAGCTTGAAGGCTTTCCACGCCCCCAGGCGCAAATTGTAGGTCCGACTTTAGGTGTCTCGGAGATTAGCATTCTCAGCGGCGCGGTGAAGGGCACCCAAAGCACCGTTCCAGTCTTTCCTTGGGTTACGTTGATGCCGTCACCGGAAATGTCGCTCCAGCGCATTTTGAGCACATCCCCGATGCGCTGACCTGTCCCAAGGCACAGTTCGAAAATTAACAACGCCCGCCCGCTGGCGTGTTCTCTGAATGCGTCGATCTTTTCAGGTGGCCACGGTTGCCGAGCTGGAGTTTCGGATTTCAGTAGCGATACGCCCTTGGCCGGATTGTCATCACGCCAGCCAATATCGATGGCATGTTCCAATAGGATACGCACCACTTGGACGATGTAGTTGGCAAACCGGACGGTTTCAGCGTTGGCGTCACGGGCCCGGATCAAATCCTTGCGGCGCATTTTGTCGACTGGCAGTGGACCGAGTTTCTTTCGTACCCATGCCAGCACCTTGTCGTAGTCCCTTGCAGTGCGAGGGGCTAAGTTCCGGTATCGCTGACTTCGCTCATAGCTCGTCACCAGCGACGAGAAGGTCTTTCCCGACGGTGGGGCAGGCTGCGCACCATTCAGCAGTGCTGCGTACTCCAAGGCAAACTCTTTGCTGCCGGGTCGTGCGGCAATGCGTGCTGACTTGTAGCCTCTGCGCTGGAAGTACAGGATGCCATACTTGTCATAGACGTGTGCTGGAAGGTTTCGCCTCATCGTTTCATATCTACCAGGTCAAAGGGATCTTGTACGGGCTGCGCAGTAGCTGGAGTGATTAAAACACTTCCGTCAGGTTCTATTCGCACGGAAAATCCTTGTGCTGCCCATTCCGTTACGGCGCGTCTCAGGTCAGCTGGTTTAAATACCGGTCGCTCACCCATCGATCGCTCTCCTTTGTCTGTTGTTGGGTTGTGTTTTCTGGGGCGCGGCTGGTTCACGTGAGTGGCGGCTGAGCCGCGCCCCTGCAGCAGCGGAGTTCTTGCTACTGGTGTCAGTGAAAGTGATATTACTGGGCAGCATCGTCAAAGTCTTCAAGCGGCTGGCGGCAAATTGGATCGGCGGGCTTGGATGAGTTCACGGGTCTTATCCGCGACGCGTTGCATGCACTTTTCGATCTCAGTTGGTTCAGAGGCGGGCAGGGGACGGTCAATCAGGTGGGCTGCGTGCAGACGACTGGTGTCGATGCTCTGGCCGCGGGCGGCCTTTAGCGCGGCCCAAGCCGTCGTGAATTGACTTGGATCGTCAATGTATTTTTCTGGCTGCAGGGCGATTTTGCGGGCCAAATGAATGTTCTGTGTTTGTTGAGCAGACATCTAATTCTCCATCGGTTGATGGTGGATGTCTAGTCCGAAAAAAATGGATCGGCAATAGTAAAGTTCAAAAATATCGGATTAATGAGATTGCAGGTCTTGCCGCGGGACGTCCAAAATGAGAACAAAAGTAGAACATATAAGAATCGAGTAGTTATGGTGATAAGGTTGGCAGCCCGTTTGCGGCGGGCTGGTTTTGATTTGAATTGGGTGTTTGACCCGCTTGGGGCTATGCGCTTTGCAGTGCAGAGAAAAGCTTGTCCTGGACATTCTGAGGGAGCTGAGCAAAGTCCCCGTGTAAAATAAAATTAAAGTCGATGCGGTGTTGTCGATAATAGTAGCGCATTGTTTTTATACCTGGCGCCCCGCGGCTTTCCTGCGAGTGGAACGTTGTTTTCTTTAGCCCTAGCTCTTTTGCGACTTCGAGTTGCTGCATGCCAATCGAAACCCTTGCCGCAAGTAGGCGGGTTCGGATGGCTTCTGGGCTTACATCGCCAGTGAGTGCGCGCCGTTCTTTTTCTTCAATGTCCATGAAACCTGCCTAACGTAAATCCGAATAAAGTGAACTTTCTGATTGTTGGATCTTGATAGTTCAAATATTTCGGACTATCGGTTTTGCATGACCACTCGAAATTTGATCCAAACGCTGGGCGGTTACCGTGCCGTAGCCACGCGTCTTAACAAAAAACCGACCACCGTGCACACGCACATGCAGGAGGGGACAATCCCTGCTTCCTGGTATGACGCGCTGTGCCGGATGGCCCGGGAAAAGGGAATAGAAGAGCCTCCGCGCTCGATGTTCTCTTTTCTCCAAGTAGCGCCAGACGGAGAAAAGGGGAGGGACGCAGCATGAGCCGTCCCCGCCTGACCCTGGTTGTGAACAATGAAAAACCATGTCCGCAGAATACCGCGGGCGCTGGGCAAAGATCTTGGTCAAATCAGTTTGACCCCTATGAGTTGAAAGCAAGCGCACCCGACCTTTGGTCCGCGTATTTCCACGCTCGTTTCCACAGTCCACGCGAAGTGGCGCTGTATTGCGACGTGAGCTTTCAAACAGCGCTGAACTGGTGGGGAGCGGTAACCTCACCAGCCAGCCACATTGCCTTGCTGGTGATCCTCACTGATCCGGATGCACCTGCGTTTTTTGAGCAAGCGAGGGAGAGGGCGGCATGAGTATTGAACTCTACTCGCTGATCAGGCGCCGGTCTGTTGGCTCGCCGACGAAGAAGTCGATCCTGCTGTATATGGCTGACGCCGCCAGCGACGACGGGTCCGGCATCTGGGTCAGCAAAGGCAACATGGCCGCCGATCTTGAGATGAAGAGCAAACGCACCGTGCAGACGCATGTCTCAGAGCTGGTGGCGGCAGGGATTGTCTTTGAGGTTGGGCAGAGAAAGTGCAGAAATGGCTTCACTGTTGAGTACCGGATCGACTTGGGAGCAGTCCTGTCACTCCCTTCGACCCGTGCAGGAAATGCACCCGTCCCACAACATATAGCGGGTGCAGGAAATGCACCCGTGCAGGAGATGCACCCGACAGGTGCAGGAAATGCACCCCTACCGGTGCAGGAGATGCACCCAAACCATCCTTTTAACCATTATAGAACCTTATGTCCGGCTGACGCCGACCACACACAAGACTTGGATTTTGATTTTCAGGAATTCATTTCGAAGTTCTCGAGTGCCTACCCACGAATGGGCGATGCAGAAAAAACCGAGGATGAGCTGCGCACCGCGCTGGGCGAGGGGGCTGACCCGCAGGAGATGCTGGCAGGGGCCAAGGCCTATGCGGTTGAGCAGGAAGGCAACAAGCCCCGGTACATCCTCTATTCCGAAAACTGGCTGAAACAGAAACGCTGGCGCCAGCTTGTCACGAAACCCAAAGAGCCAGTGGATCCAAAAAAGATCCTCAAGGCTCGGGCCAAGACCATCCTGGAAGGCAAGACCTTCATCTGCCGACACATCACCGCAGCCTCTGCAGGCGAATGCATCACGGCTCAGCTGGTGACCGTCGAACAATGCCGGACAGCAGGGATCAACCTATGACTTCCCCCCATTCAGATCCTGAACGAAATGGCATCGTGTTTGGTGATGCCGTGGTGACCATTGATCCGGTCGCAGGCGACTGCGTTCTGACGGCTCCCGTGAAAGGAATAATCACCACCTCGATGAGGCGTATCCATTTTCATAGCCTCGACGAGATATGTGGGGCTCATCAAGCGCAGGCAACACGAGCCAAGACTGATCCAGTAGCACGAGACATCGCGGCTGCCTTGAAATTCGCAGGCAACAAAATCAGAGCATACGAGCAGAGGAAAAGAAAATGACAGAGCGCATGACAGCTGCCGAGTTCAATCGGGCACAGCAAAGGACACCCAAGGAGGACCGGCGCCGTGTGAGAGGCACCAAACGCACTGTCGTCGATGGCGTGAGCTTTGACAGCAAAACAGAAGCCCAGCGCTGGCATGAGTTGCTGGTGTTGCAGGAGGTGGGTGACATCTGCGGTCTGCGCCGCCAGGTCGACATAGATCTAGAGGGCCGTGATGGCCCCATCATGACGGACAGCGGTCGCCAGCAGCGGGTTTACCGTGCGGACTTTGTTTATGTCGATAATGCGCTGGGCGTCATGGTCATTGAGGATCGTAAAGGTCACGAGACCGAAGTGTTCAAAATGAAGAAAGCCATCCTGGCAGCTCAAGGGATGGAGATCTTGATCACGCGAGCGAAGGGCCGAGCTATGGGTGTTGAGCAAGAGCAGCGGGCAGAAATTAAGCAACTTCGCACCCTCCTAGACATCGCCCAGCGCGCTGGGCGGTTAGCAGTAAAGAGAGAGGCCCCCAAGGCACTGGCCTTGCAGCTCACTTTGCCAGATGTGGTGCATTACCCACTGGCCGAGTTTGCTGAGGGCAGAGGGGGCAGAGCGCCCTTGCCAGGGAGTGTCGAGGATATCGCTGAAATCATTGGTCGCGGCAACGCTGTGCGGCTCATGGAGGGGACACGGGCGAGCGGCAAGCGCCGATGGCGGCGTCAGCTCTATATCCCGGCTGAAATGCCTGAGGATCATCGGATTGTCTCAATGATCGGCCTAGAGGCAGCTATGCGTCTGAGTTTCAGCCATGGCAATTTGATTACTGAGCTGCCCAGTTGCCACGCCTTACGTAAAGCGTATCTGGCTGATCATGCGCTGCGTCTGAATGATGGAGGCGCACAGCTTTCCGACATTGCAAGCGAGCTGGGTATAGAGCAGAAGACTGCCAAGGGGCTGCTGGATGCCGCCGACTACTGGCGAGCTAGGGTGTGTAACACTTGAAACCCGCCAGAGATGAAAAAGCGGTCTTTTCGGGGCTTTCACTTACAATGTCGGCTAACAGTATCTTTCACGCCTTGGTGCGCGATGCTGCATTCCCCTATTAGGGGCGGGAACCGGACGTTTGCCGCAGTCAGCTTCAGCGGCAGTTATACGCAAAAAGCGCCCTTTGCAAAACAGGCCGCTTTGAACCCTCACCGCCAATTTTCTGCAATGCGGCTAAAGTTGACTTCAATGGAAATGCCAAAAATGTGACAAAACTGGCAAAGGTCTTGCCAAGGGTTTGTGTCCAAGCATTTCCTAGAGTCAAGGCATACTCTTGACAGACTCTGTCTGTCAGACTATCTGCGCAGATAGAAGTTTATCGGAAGGTGTGATCATGACCCTGAAAATGACCGCGACTAGCGTGCTTGAGATCAAGCCTGGTATCTGGGCATTCGACATGCCGCCTCACCAAGTCCGACATTTTGGGAATGCAGGCCATGCCATAGGTCCGCAAAGCGTTCTGTTGTTTCGTTCGTATGACTATGACGCCGATAACCAGCACCTGCATTTTGATCTTGAAGACGTATCGCCAATCAATGTTGGGACGACCTCCAAAACAATAGGGATAGCGATAGGTCCATGCGAGAAGGGCGCGGATGAAGTCACAAGCCTAGATGCCCCCCATCAGATGTCCTTTAGTCCTGGTGATCGAGAATTTCTCCGACTCGCAAAATCAGAACTTTCGGAGACAACTGCGCAAGTGGCTGAGCAACTGCTCACAGGGGTTCGGCGAAAATCGCCTGGTGAATTGAAGCGTGGCAAGTCCCGCAACTTCAGCGAAACCCCAGACAACTTCTGGTATGTCATTGTCCAGCCGCGCATCGACGAAATTTCCATTACGGTTCGTGGTGCGGTCGATCACTTTGAACCAGTTGCGCGCCTCGAAATCAAAGACGACCGTGGTAACACGCGCTTCAAAGTAAAGAAAAAGGACGATCTGCCTGCTGCTTTACAGATTATCTTCCATGCGGTTCGCAAGGGCTGATTTGTTCGAGGCTGCGTTAGAAGAACGGCCGGCGGATTTGGTTTCTGCTCAATTTTTTGGACCACTAAAAGTCAAAATTCATACGTTTGCGTCACCGGCCAAACGGCCATTTTGGCTCTTAAATTATGACGGAGGGTTGTTGTCCCAAACTGCTAGCCACTAAGCTGGGGATAGTGGGGCGTAGGCAACACAGAAATGCTCTGTTCAGAACGGTATAAATTTCGAAATTGAGAACACTACCAATGGGATGAGGCCATGAAAACGAAAACAAAGCTCACGGTGCTTCGAACCGTCTACCCCCCTATATCTTCTTCGTTTGCATCGGCTCTCAAAAATGACAAAGAGGTCGAGAGACAGCTGCGGCTCAGCGACTTCTACATGATTGGAGCCCGTCCTGAGGCGCGCTTGCGCAACTTCGAAATGACTGAAAGCGGCGAGACGCTAAAATTCGACTTCATGATCCGTGAGCGTCCAGCTGTGCCAGTCATGATTAAGCCTCACGAGTTGCCTGGCGTTGCTTCCCATGCGGGAGAAGGCTTCCTCCTAGAAATAGATAGTGCCGGAGCTGGCTTTAGGTTTTGGAGCGACAAGCCGCACGCACCCGGCTCTGAGGTTCTCGAATGGTTCTCGACGGAATCTTTGCTTTGGAATGCCGTGCGCGGTCGTTCCGGCATCTATGGTCTCGAAAACAGCCGAGCGCTGTCGACATTCGACCTGCTCTACATCGGTATCGCCAAGAAGGGGGACAGTTTTGACCGGCTCATCAAAAAAGGACATGAAAAACGGATGGAGATCCTGTCGAGTGAATATCCGCTCACGCCTGGAGCGCGAGTGTCGGATGAAGTCACGCTTTTCCTATTCACGGCAGACCCGCTGATCATGACGACAATCAGCGACGCAGATGACGTAGATGACGAGCTCTTAACCGGAACCTACGATGGCAAGCGCATCGTGGCTGACGCGGAGAAGGCATTTGTGCGGTTGCTCGAACCACAATATAATAAGGTGATATTCAAGAAATATCCGAAGGGCACCGATGGTCTCTATGGACAGGGTTTCGCGCGTTACGTCTATGTGATCGGCGAGGAGATGGCATTCGTCACGCCCAATGGGACAATCTGCGGAGGAGTCGATGTTTCAGGTCTGCCCACCAACGCGGCCGATGCAATCTTAGTCGAGGGTGAGGATGTTCGGCTGTTGAAGGCGGGCATGCATTTTCCGGCAGGTGATCCCGCCGGAATTGCGGATGCGACGGGTGCCTGACAATGATGGACCTGGTCATTGCTTAAAACTTGCAATCGGTTGCGGTTGAGGCTCCCATTTCGATGGATGTGGTGCTGAAGAGCACGTACCGTCGGACCTGCACTGATCACAACTTGAGGTTTTTTACATATGGTTTACGTTATTATCGGGATTTCGAGCAAAAACGGAACAATTCATCGTCTTACACCGATGAAAGAACGTGGCGAGTACCAACTCACGGCACCACATCTTACTGCGGATGAACGGAAGCGTGAGGTCAATTATACGTGGGTAGCAGACATTGAGGACGCGGTTCGCCTTATCGAAACTGAAGGTTACTATGCGCGAATGTACAATGTTGAAAACACTCAAGCACCAGATATAATTTCAAATGAGTTTATTAAGGTCTTCCGCTTGCCCTGAGCTAGTTGAGTGGTGGCGAGAAGGCGAGGTTGCAAACTCTTGGCTTCCGAATGATGCAAAACTCTCGTATTCACCAACAGATCGTCTTAACTTGGGTGTGGGTTTAGTCCGTGCAACTGTGAGTGTTCAGACGCTAGCACCACCAGATCACCGTCAAAACGGTCCTCGCGGATCGCGCCAGACAAACCGCCCACGCTGTTTTGATGAACTGAAGATGCGCCTCTTCTGCATTCTAGAGCATGGTGATGTGGGCGTAGGCAATAGATTCAGTGAGCCGTCGTTTACACGCTATAGCTAACTGACAGGATGCAAGCTCGGTGCTGTGGTGACAATCAAAGGGTCAACATCACTCGCGGGTTTAGTGTCACCGGAAGCCGACCCGAAGCCGTATATGGTGAGGCTGATCTTCCCAGCCAGCCTTGCTGCTTGCAGTATTTATCTTCCGTCTCGGTGAAATAGAGCCAGTAATTTTGGATGTGCAACGCCCCTATGAACTCCCCGACCTTGAACAGGCTGACATTGGAACCGCGGCAATTGTGCTTGGCGTCTGGCGTGTATCCGCACCATTCCGAATTGATGACCACGGCGTGGGCCGAGCGCAGCGAGTGAGGCCCGGCACTCAATGAATATGCGGAGTTGACCTTAGAAAAACCGCCAGAGGCAAACAACTTCTAATAAGCCCATGATGTCTGCAACTCTATGGTCGCGCGAGCGCTTCCAGATTGCGAACAAGGGGTGCCGTTGCATGTCGCAACCATTTATTAACAAGAATATTTCTCTAGGCACGATTTTGAGTCTGATCACTATTCTTGCTTCTCTGGCGTTTGCCTGGGGCCAATTCAACACCCGCATGGAAGTCACCGAGGCGAAGCTTGACCGTCTCGACGGGCAGGTTGTGGCGCTGGATGATTTCGAGCGTCTTGAGCGCCAGTTAGAAGACCTCGGCCCGCGTCTGCGCCAGGTCGAACAACGGATCAGCGCCCAAGACGCCACCTTAGACCGCATTCTCGAAACACTGGTGGACATCCGCGCGCGGCTCGACCGCCGGTCATTGCCGTTGCCCAACTATTACCTAGAAAACCAATAGGAGATGCCGCATGAAACTCATTAAAGACTGGAAACAGGTGCTGTCGGGGGCCTGGTCGGTGCGCCTCATGATGATTGCCGCGATTGTCTCGGCGTTAGGCGTATTTCTTAGCATTGTGTCCTCTGACCTGCTGGGGTGGAACCCGATTTGGTTTGCGGTCGTGGCGTCGGTGTTCAATGTGCTGGCAATCCCGGCGCGGGTTATCATGCAGGAAGGCATCAGATCATTTCAGAGCTTTCGCAACGATGAATGTGGGGCCGTTGGGCGACGCGGTGCAATAGCGGGGGCAAGTGCCGCTGTGGTGATGGCTTTGGCCACGCCATTCATTGCCCAGTGGGAAGGGGTTCGGCTTGAGGCCTACAAGGATATTGTTGGCGTCGAGACAATTTGCTTTGGCGACACGCAGGGGGTCCGGCTAGGCGACACGGCCACCATGGATGAATGTGTGGCGCGACTGCAGGATGACGTTGAGAGCTTTTATGCGGATATCGCGGGCTGTATGACAAACCCGGATATCCCAGCGGGGGTGCAGGCCTCTATGCTGGAACTGGCATATAACGTCGGTTCGCCAAATGTTTGCCGGTCTACCATGATGCGCAAGGCCAATGCGGGCGACTACATTGGTGCTTGTAACGAGCTTCGTAGGTGGGTGAACGCAGGCGGTCAACGTATCCGAGGGCTGACCAATCGCCGCGCAGACAGCAAGCAATCGCTGTGTTTGCATAACGTGTCTGTGCCCAGTTGATGCGCATGCTGCCTGGCCTCTTTCTCTGCCTGATCCTGGCTGCTTGCGGCACTGCTGTTGGCAAGCTGGCTGGGGTCATGGGGGGCGGGCCGAACGTGGCCGCGAACCTGCAGGCTGGGCGCACCAATGCTCAGACAGTTGGCACCGCCGCCTTCACGGATCAGCGGGTCAGCCGATCACAGGCCCGCTCGATTGAGCAAAGCTCAGGCCGCACTGGGGTGCGCAGTGAGAGCGTGCAGAGCGTTGTGGTGAATGAGGGCCCAAAGCCTTGGCTACTGCTCCTCAGCCTTCTGGGCTGGCTGCTGCCAACGCCTATGCAGATCGGCAGGGCGGCAGCATCAGGTGTTGGTCGCTTGTATTCGCGGGTCCTTCCCTAGGGGGATGCTGTGAGGGTGTTCGTATACGCAGAAAATTATGTGTGCGTGCCGCTGGGGCTTGGGGTTGTTGTTTATATAGATCTGGCAAGTACATGAAACGAATATGAAAATTCGTTTCGAAACACCAAATCACCTCGCTCTTCGAGACAAACAGGTTTGATATTCATAAGAGGTTCAAGTGACTGTAAAGAAAAAGAAAACACGCGGTTTGGATGTAAACCGAACTGAGTTGGCGAAAATCTTCGGGGTGTCACTTCCCACCGTTGAAGGCTGGGTCCGCCGTAGCTGTCCTGTGGTGCAACGTGGTGGGCGCGGTCGCGCCTGGACGTTCAATACTGCCGAGGTGCGCAATTGGCGCGAAGATGATATCCGAGCCGAGGCGAGCCACACCACACACGCCAACAAAGACGAGTTGATTTTGCGCAAGCTAGCTGCAGAAACCGAACAGGCAGAGCTGGATCTGGCAAAAGCCAAAGATGAGTTGGTCCCGGTCGAGCAGCTGGAGCGCGCCTTGACCAAGGCCTTCGGAGAGGTGCGGGCGGGCATGCGCAATGTGGTGCCTGGCCGAGCTGCGCGCCGGTTGATTGGCGAGACGGACGAGACCAATTTCAAGGCGGTTCTGCTGGAAGAGATCGACCACGCGCTCGGTGCGCTGGCTGATGATGATCTGATCAATGAGGCAGACCTCGAGCTTGAAACCGATGAGGGTGACAGCGCCGAGGGCGAAGGGGCGAAAGGTGCGTGAACGCCCGGGCTGATTTTTCCAATGCCCGCGCTGTTATTCGTGCGGTTCGGCGTGCGCGGTCTTTTCTGCGACCGCCGCCGAATCTGAAACCATCAGAATGGGCCGAGGCCAATATTCAAATCCCGGTCGGCAATGCTGTGCCTGGGCCGATGCGGTTTGATAATGCGCCTTATCAGCGTGAAGTGATCGACATGACCGTCGAGCCGAGTTGCAACCGCATCACGCTGATGTGGGGGGCGCAGGTCGGCAAGACACAGACGGCACTGGCCGCCCAGGCCTACCGTATCGGATTTAATCCAGTTTCTCAGCTGATGATGCAACCGAGCCAGGGTGATCTGACCACCTGGCTGGAAACCAAATTCAATCCTCTGGTCGATGCCAACGAACACTTGCAAGAACTGATTGCCAAACCCCGCGGGCGGGATGGGGTGAACAACCAACGCATGAAGAGTTACCCGGGCGGGTTCCTCATGTTCAGTTGGTCCGGATCACCTAAGACCATGCGCGGCCGGTCTGCGCCGTTTATCGTTTGCGATGAGACCGATGGTTATGACCGCACAGATGAGGGCCACCCGGTTGGCCTGCTATGGCAGCGGGCCGCAACCTTTGGTGACCAGCGCCTCTTGCTGGAAATCAGCACGCCAACGATCAAGGGCGCTAGCTGGATTGAAAGCGCATTCGAGGAAGGGGATCAGCGCTATTTCCATGTGGTTTGCCCGCACTGCGATCACAAGCAGGTTCTGAAATGGTCCCAAGTGGATTGGGATAAAGACGACAACGGCCTGCATCTGTCAGAGACGGCCACTTATTTGTGTGAGGGTGAAGGCTGCGGGACAGCTTGGAATGATGGCGAGCGTTGCGCTGCCATCAGAAATGCCGAGCGTTTGGGCGGTGGCTGGATCGCCAAGAAGCCGTTTCGCGGTCATGCGTCATACCATCTGCCTGAATTGTATAGCTGTTTTCGAAACCTGAAAGACATTGTTCAGAGCTTCCTGGACAAGAAGGCGGCAGGGGATCTGCAAACCTTCGTCAACGTTTCATTGGCTGAGACGTGGGAGGAGGAAGGCGACAAGCTCGAGGCGGACACCCTGATGGCCCGGGCCAAAGAATTTGGGGCGCAAGCCCCGATGGGGGTTGGTGTTGTGACTGCTGGCATCGACATGCAGGGTGATCGGCTGGAGGTGGAAACCGTTGGCTGGGGACTGGGCGAAGAATCCTGGTCGCTTGGCTATAAAACCCTTTGGGGCGACCCGTTGCGACCAGATGTGTGGAAAGAGCTGGACGAATTTCTAGAGGAAACCTGGACCCATGAGACTGGGGTCGAGCTGCGGATCACAGCGGCCTGCCTCGATACAGGAGGCGAGGCGGGCTACACGCAGGCGGCCTATGATTATGCTAGGGCGCGACTTGGTCGAAAGCTGTTTGCCATCAAGGGTGTTGGTGGCTGGGGCCGTCCCATTGTCACCGCGCCCAGCAAAATAAAGCAACGCGGGGTGCGGCCGGTGCAGCTATTCTCGATTGGTGTTGATGAGGCCAAGGTGGTGGTGGCACAGCGCGCCCGGATCGCCGAGCCGGGGCCGGGATACAATCACTTCCCTCTGACCCGAGATCCAAACTGGTACGATATGTTCACCGCCGAGGCCCTGCGCACCCGGAAGGTGAAGGGGTTTACCGTGCGTGAATGGCACAATGTGCGGCCCAGAAACGAGGCCTTTGATTGCCGCGTTTATGCCTATGCAGCCCTTCGCATCTTAAATCCCAATATCCCGCGCCTGGTGCGGGCGCTGGAAGAGCAGGGCCGGGACATTGAATTGCCAGAGACGCCCGAGGCTGACGCTGCCCCTGCGGAAAAACCGCCAGAGGCAGGGGAGGCGCCACTATCGGAGACTGCGAGAAAGCGCCGGTGGAAGCCTAAGAGCAAAAGGCGGCGGCGCGGTATCTGAATAGGGCGTGAATGTGAGCACTTTACCCGGCGAAATCGGGGCAGGGGTGACCTTTAAGGTTACTGCTTGCCTGCCTGTTTACCCTGCCCCGGATTGGTCGATTGACCTGATCCTGCGCGGTCCCAGCCAGATTGATATTAGCAGCGTCAGCAATTTTGAGAATCACGAGCTGCGCGCCGCTGCCTCTGTCACCAAGGGCTGGAAACCGGGGCGATATCGCTATGAGATCCGGGCCAGCAGCGACGGCGATGTGGTCACAGTTGAGACTGGTGAAGTCAAAATAGCACCTGATCTGGCGGCGCAAGTCGAGGGCTATGACGGGCGCGACCATGTGCGCCGGGTTCTCGATGCCATTGAGGCGGTGATCGAGAACCGGGCGACCATCGATCAGCAGCACTACCAGATCAACAACCGCTCGCTGACCCGGACGCCGATGTCTGATCTTTTGAAACTGCGTGACAAGTACCGCGCCGAGCTGGCGGGGCAGAAACGCGCCCGCCGGGGTGGCGGGCTTGGTCCTCGATACAAGGTGCGGTTCTGATGTTTGGCAAGCTGTTTTCGCGATCCGCCCCAGTGCAGGAGGCGACGGCCCGCAAGACCCCGCCAATGCTGGCTCGCCAGCGCCGGTCTGGGCGCACCCGCAATTTCGACGCGGGGCAGAATGACCGGCTCACCAGTGGCTGGACAAATACCCCGCTGCCTGCGGATCAGATCATTCGCCGGAACTGGCGCACCCTAGTGGCGCGGTCTCGCGAGCAGGCCGCCAACAACCCATATGGCAAAGCCTTCCAGCGCAGTGCGCGCCGCAACATCGTTGGTCAACAGGGGCTGGTGCTGCAAGCCAGCAGCAAGGATGGCAGCAGCGGCACGCTGGATCAGGGCGCCAATCGCGCCATTGAACGGGCCTGGAAGTCCTGGTGCAAGGCGCAGAATTGCGATGTGACCGGGCGCCGGTCTTTCCGCCAGATCCAGAAAGAGCTGATCAACGGTTGTGTCACCGACGGCGAATTCATGGTGCGTTTTGTTTATGGACGGGACGCCGGGCCATGGGGCTTTGCCCTGCAGGTGCTGGACCCTATGCGCTGCCCGGTGGACTTGGACGAGGAAAAACGCCCTGGTGGTGGGTTTATCCGGGCGGGCATTGAGTACACCAAGCTTGGCCGACCCATTGCCTATTACTTCACCACGCTAAGCCCGAATGAGGCTGACTATAACTATGGTGGCCGTGGTTTTGTAAAAGTGCCGGCCGATGAGATCGTTCATTGGTTTGAGGCTGATATCGTGGGGCAAAAACGGGGCCTGCCCTGGATGGCCACTGCCCTGTGGCGCATGCACCAGCTGGGTGAATTTGAAAAGTCAGCCTTGGTTGCGGCTCGTGACGGCGCCAACCGGCAAGGGTTTATCGCTTGGGAAGATGGCCGTGGGCCCGATCTTACCGAAGATGAAGCAGAAGAGGGCATCGAGATCGAGAGCGAGCCGGGTATTTATCAAAGCATACCAGGTGGCGCGAAGATTGTTGACAGCAATTCCCAGTATCCCAACGGCGAAATGGCGGTGTTCTCCAAGCATATGCTGCGGGGTGTCGCCAGCGGCTTAGGTGTTGCTTACAACGATCTGTCCAATGACCTTGAGGGCGTGAACTTTTCCAGCATTCGCCACGGCATGCTGGCAGAGCGGGACCATTGGAAAGAGCTGCAGGAGAGCCTGATCGAGAGCTTTGCTCTGCCGGTTTATGAGCGCTGGCTTTCCTTTGCTCTGCTGGGTGGTCGCATCACGCTTGAGAACGGCTCACCTCTGCCAGCGGCCAAGCGGCAGAAGTTCATGGATGTGCAATTCCAACCTCGGCGCTGGGAATGGATCGACCCGGCCAAGGATGTGAAAGCCGACGTTGAGGCGATGGACAACCTGATCAAATCGCACGGCCAGGTGATCCGCGAACGCGGGCGAGATCCCCAGGACGTCTATGCCGAGATCGCAGCCGACATTGAGGGCATGCGTGCCGCAGGCATCTCGGAAGACATCATCACCGCAGTCATGACAGGAAAACTCAAAGGAGGGCAGGGCAATGGCCAGCAAGGCAGTACCCCCCAAACCGGAACCCCCGGTGAAGACAACGAAGACGGAAACAACGCGGGCGACTGAATTGATTGGCCGGTCGCTGACCCGAGACATCACACCAGAACAGATCAACGCAGGTGAGCAGGGCGCCAGCCGTGGGCTGTTGCGGACTGTTGAGGTTGGCGCCATCGATGAAGCGGCGCGCACAGTAGAGCTGGCCTTTTCCAGCACCACGCCCGTGTTGCGCTGGTTTGGCGAGGAAGTGCTGTCGCACAAGCGCAAGGCGGTGAAGCTGCAGCGCCTGAATGACGGCGGCGCGGTCCTGGTTGGCCATGACTGGGACGATCAGGTTGGTGTCGTTGAAAAAGCCCGCGTTGATAGCGACCAGATGGGGCGTGCGGTTGTCCGGTTTGGCAACAGCCCCCGGGCGCAAGAGATCTTTCAGGACATTGTCGATGGAATCCGGCGCCATGTGTCGGTGGGCTACACGGTCAGCAAGATCGAGGAAGAGGTGCGGGAGGGGCGGCCAAACCTGGTGACGATCACCGAATGGGAACCCTACGAGATTTCTATCGTGTCGGTGCCCGCTGACCAGAGCGTTGGTGTGGGGCGGGGTGCGGAAAATCCGCCAGAGGGAAGTGGCGCGCCTGCAGGGCAAACTGCGGGGAATGATACGGGCGCGGATGGCTTGCCCGCTGATACTCAACAGAGGGAACTCAAGATGAACACCATCATTACCCGCGATGCCAAGGGCGATAAGGTTCGGGCCAAAGTGGATGAAAACGGCGAAATCGTCGAAATTATTGAAGTGCTCGAACGCGCTAATCCAGGTGTTGGTAGCGATGTTGAGGCCGCTGCTGTGATCCGTGGTCGTGAGCAGGAGCAGACCCGCGTTCGTGAGTTGACCGAACTGGGTGCGGCCTATGACGCTGGCGATCTGGCCATGCGGATGATCACAGAAGGCAAAGGCGTCGAGGACATGACGCGCGATCTGAACGACCATTTGCACCAGCGCAGCACTCAACGTCACCTGTCTGATAACAGCGACATTGGCCTGACCGATGCCGAGGCCGGGCAGTTCTCCTTTATCCGGGCCATGCGCGCTTTGGCTGACCCGACCAATCGTCGCGCCCAAGAGGCCGCGGCATTTGAATTTGAAGCCTCTGATGCAGCTGCCCAGAAAATGGGCCGGGATGCACAAGGTGTCATGGTGCCGACCGAGGTTCTGACCCGTGCGCTGAACACTGATAGCAGTGGTTCCAGTGCTGGTGATACTGGTGGGTTTTCGGTTGGCTCTCCTCTGTTGGCGCAGAGCTTTATCGAAATGCTGCGCAATCGCGCTGTGCTGATGCGCCTTGCCACACCGCTTGGTGGGCTGACCGGCAACCCTGATATTCCAACGCAGGAATCGGGTGCCTCAGGGTACTGGATCGGTGAAAACGATGATGCGCCGGAAGATATCCTTGGTCTGGGTCAGCGTCAGATGAGCCCCAAGACCGTGGCGGCCTATTCGGAAATCACCCGCCGCACCCTGAAACAATCCAGCCTGGATGTTGAAGCCCTGGTGCGCCGTGACCTTGCATCGGCTCTGGCACTGACTATCGACCGAGCCGGGTTCTACGGGTCTGGTGCGGGAAATGAGCCGCTGGGGATCAAGAACACCAATGGCGTGAACGCCATCGACTTTGCAGGGGCGGCATCTGGCGGCGGCGTCGCGCTGCCGACCTGGAGCGAAGTGATCCAGATGGAGACTGAAATCTCGGCGGACAATGCCGATGTCAATTCGATGGCTTATGCGTTTAACGCCCGTATGCGGGGGCACTTCAAGAGCACAGAGAAATTCGCGAGCACCAGCGGCCAACCCATCTGGGAAAACGGTAACTCTGTGAACGGCTACCGGCCCGAGGTGACCAACCAGATTGCAAACGGCGATCTGTTCTTTGGTAATTTTGCAGACTTGATCCTTGGCATGTGGGGCGGCCTCGACATCACCGTTGATCCGTACACCGGCAGCAAGAAAGGCCGCCTGCGGATTGTGACGATGCAGGATGTGGACTTTGTGATCCGTCATGCTGCGAGCTTCTGCTACGGCTCCGACGCCTCCTAAGCTGCTGGGTTGAAAACTCTGGCGGGCTGAACCGGCCCGCCGCTTTATCTGTCAAAACAGAGGACACAGAATGTCAAAAACATCCGATTATACAGTCACCAGCTCGTTTGTCTGGGACAAGAAGATCATGAAACCAGGCAATCCGATTGCCTTGACTGACACGCAGGCCGCACCGCTGAAAGCCCGGGGTAAGGTTGAACCGGGCAAGCCACCAGCAAAGAAAGCACCCGCCAAAACCGCCGCCAAACCGGCCGCCAAAACTGAGGGCGGCAAGGACTGATGTCTGCCCCACCTTGGGAAAATCCTGACGCCTTCCTGCAGCTTGACGATTTCGCCCTTGAGGCGATGGTCACGCCGCAGGGGGGCGTTTCCCGTTTGATCCGGGGCATCTTTGACGAGCCCTATCTGAATGCCCAACTGGGAGAATATGATGCGGATGTCGTTGATCCGCGCCTGACCTGCAAGGCTGCTGATGTGGCTGATCTGGCGGCTAAGGACGCGGTTCAGATTGATGGGACCCCCTATTACCTGCTGACCGGGCCGCAGGCTGACGGCACCGGCTTTGCGGTGCTGCGCCTGGCGAAAGGGTAGATAGATGCTGGCGTTTGACTTTGACACGAGCGAGATGAAACAGATCGCTGATGAGTTCGATGCCAGCGAAAAAGATCTGCGGCATGCCTATTCCCGTGCTCTGCGGCGCACCGCGTCCACCATGAAAACCCGGGGCCGCAAGGGGCTGCGCACTGAGCTGGGGCTGCGCAGCGCCGCCGAGCTGCGCAAGCGTCTGCAAGGATTTAGGTTCAAGCGTGGCAAGGCGATGGGCGAGGTCCGCATGTGGTTTGGTTTGAACGATATGCGGGTATCGGCGTTCAAAGGTCGCGCCACCCGCACCGGCGCCGGGGCCTCATTTGCCGGGCAAGATTTTGACGGTGCATTTGTTGGACGAAACGCAAAGGGGCGGCAAACGGTCATGCGGCGCGTCTCCAAATCCCGCTGGCCGGTCAAAGAGGAGCGCATGGCCATTGAGGACAAGGCGCAGATCTACATTGAAGACGAGGTTTTCGATGAGATCGAAGAGGTGTTTTTCAAGAATTTCCGCGCTGAGGTGCGATCACGGACGCTCTATCGCGTTGGCAAAAGGGACTGAGCATGGCGGATAATATCGACCTGGACCAGCTGCACGATGCAATCCTGACCAGGATCAGAGAGCAGTTTCCCGACCTGCAAACCGTCGAGGATTACGGCGCTGACCGCAAAGACCTTTTGATGCCTGCGGTGTTGCTCGAGCTGGTCGACATGGAAGCGGACCCGGATAGTGACCCAGGCACCGAACAGCTGGCGGTGGTGACCAAATGGGCCGCGCGGGTGGTTTTTTCTTTCCGGCAGGAAAACCTCAAACGGGAGATCCGCAAACTGGCGGGGGCTCTTGGTGTCTTGGTGCATGACAATCGCTGGGGCCAGTCCGTGAACCCGGCAAAGGTCACCGTGATCGGGCCTGACGCTTTTGACCCGGCCTTTGACAATTTTGAGGTCTGGGCGGTTGAATGGGATCAGCAGGTTGATCTGGGCGCAAGCGTCTGGACCGGCGAGGGGGTCACGCCGGAGCGTGTGATGGTGGGCTATTCGCCTGATACAGGACCCGGCCAAGATGGCGCATATACAGAGCTGGACAGCACCGCATGACTTACGCTGCCAGCAGAAATGAGCAGGCCCGCGAGGGTATCGTGCGATTTGGTGTTGTGACAGCGGTCGATGCCGGGGCCGCACGCGCCAAGGTCAGTTTTGGCGGCGACAGCGAAAGCGCTTGGCTGCCCTGGATGGCCGAGCGCGCCGCCGCGATCACAGTCTGGGCGCCAGTCTCCATTGGCGAGCAGGTTGTTGTGCTGTCTGAATCGGGGGAAACGTCGCAGGGGGTGATCCTTGGCTCTGTGTTCAGTGATGGAAACCCGGGGGCAGGGTCAAGTGAAACTCTGCACCGCGTCAAAATTGGCGGCTCCTCGATCACTATCACCGGCTCAGCAATCACCTTGTCCAGCAATGGATCAACCATCGTTGTGGACGCCGGAGGTGTCACCATAAACGGCGCCCGGATTGATCAAAACTGATGCCTGCGGTCACACGAAAAGGAGATAGCTGCACGGGGCATGGAGCCTTTTCTCCACGGGCCAGTACTGGCGGCAGCGGCAATGTGCTTGCCAATGGTATTTCCGTGCATCGCCAGGGAGACGGCTGGGCAGCCCATTGTATTCCGGGGCCGCTGTGTCATGGCGGCAGCCTTGCCTCCGGCTCCGGCTCAGTGTCCGCCAATGGTCAACAGTTGGGCCGGATTGGAGAACCGGTCGATTGTAGATCATCGGTTGCGGGCGGGTCAGTTGAGTTTTTGCGGAATGAAAGGTAGTGTCTAAATGCCGTAGGACTGTCACAGCGGTTTATAACACGAAATGGATTTTACGATGAGCTTTACAAAGCTAGATGTTCCAGTTTCCGTTCAATCCGTAAACAAATTTGTGAGTCTTAATGCGAAACTTTTCGAAGAAACGCTGCGGGATATTCGCAAGATGATAGAGTGGGCGGTAAGGGCGGAGAGAATTGTAAAAATATATGGACGAGAAGATCGGCAAGGTGGTGATAAATTTAAAAATGTTAGGAAAATAGCGGGCAAGTTTAATTCTTACCACAACGAGAAAAGTAATTCACATGGAAGCCTGTGGGAGATTCCGGACATTATAGGTTTTACGGTCGTTGTTTCATATCCATCGGATATTGTTGCCATTTGTAGAATTTTGGACAAATTAATCGGACAAGGTTCCATGCGCGCCGATAAAGTTCGAGGGGCTCATGTTGACGATCGCGAAAAAGCGCAAATTGATATTGACCCAGAATATGGTCGTGTACTCTCCGATCGGGGGTACTTCGCTTGCCACTACAATGTGAGGCAACATTCATACAACGAAGCTACTTCACCGATATGCGAAATTCAAATTAAAACAGCCATGCATGATGCCTGGGGGGCGAAGACCCATGACTTAATATACAAATCTCCCGCTCCATTTGATCCTAACCTATTGAAAAATTTCGAGGCATTGGGAGATGTTCTAGCTCAGATCGATTGGCAAAGCGATCTTTTGAGAGACACGTTAAGCAATGTTTCTAGGGTGAGAAAAAGTAAGAAGAACGCAATCAACGAATGTGTGATGAGCGACATGTTCGAAGAGGCAATGAGTAGCATTCAGAAGAAATTTAGTAAAACGAAGGATGGCATTGATTTTAAAGAGAGTTTGTCCAAGGTATCACTAGATACCTCGTATGAAGAAGTCCGAAAGGTTGAAACCCAAATTATGTCTCTGTCCAATCGGAGCGCCGTAAATTACTCTTTTGAAAACTTTGCTCCGTTTATTGCACATTATTTTCTGGCTAGAAATGCGAACGACCGGGTGGCTCTCAGAAAAGCAGAGCAGGGGCTGGCTTTGTGGATGGAGAAAATTGAAGATCCGTTTGAGCAAACTTTTGCTTTCGCAAATGTGGCCCTTTTCAAATTCTTCAGTGGTGATCGACTCGAAGCAATTGACGAAACAGAGGCGGCCGTATCTGTTTTCAAACACATCAAGGTTCCGGAGGAAAACACAAGGGAATACGAGAAATATTGGAGACGCGGAAACTCGATTTATATATCTCTCGCTTATTATTACGCTGAAATTATTGGAACACACGATGGGCGACTGGCGGAAGCAAAGATAAACGCTGAAAAGTACCTCGGTCAGAGCCTAGATGCGCGGGCGCGCTTGTCGACCTGCCCAAACAACGCGCTTGTTTCTGATGATGATCTTCGAGAATGCGTAAATTTCGATCAAACGATGGAGAAGATTTCAGAAGACTTCTTGATTTCACGGGGGAAGTTGTCCGAGGGAGAGTTGCAAAAACTCACTAATCGTGAAGTAGAGGCAAACTTCCAATGTATTGATTGTGAGTTGTTCGTCCGCACTCAACTCGCTGATAAAATTTCAGTTATTGAGGAGATTAGAACGAAACTAAATGTCTTGCATGAGGCTCCGCCAGTGAGGATCGCCGCATTGGCGGAGCAATTATTTCAGTTTCACGACTACTGTCTCAGACAGCGTCTGGCAGAACTAGAATGATCATTTCCGGGTTGGGTCGTCTTTCCAACCATATGGGTATGTCATTTTGTCTCCTTTCTAAACCTCAACGTGGGGCCAAGGCCCTATGTTGAGCTTACCATATATTCTACGTGCCACGACATCTTGTGGTCATGGATGAGCGAGTTCACATTTTGCTCGAGTGTTCCGGCTAATCCGAAGTTCCACTTTAGCCAATGACGCTAAGGTAGGTCAATAATGGCTTTCAACTCTGCAACAATACGTGCGGTCTTTGGCTTATTGTGTCGAGGCACTCATTTTGAAACGTCAGTCTAAGCGCCGATGGTTGAATTAGCGTTTCCTTTTCTGTCAGTAGTGTCGAGAAGGCAGGTGAATTGAACTGGACGAAGGTTCGTAAAGTCCGTTGAACAGTCGTAGAGATCACTTGCACGCGTTAGAGTGTCTATGCTGGAAAACCGCCAGAGGTCTCTCCGCTGATCCTGTGACCATGATCGCAGCATGAATGGCATTGACGCATCCACTGGTAAAAGCATCTCGGGCCTGGCGCATTTGCGCCAGTCTGTGCGCGATATTCTGACCACCCCTATTGGCACCCGGGTGATGCGCCGGGACTATGGCAGCCGGTTGTATCGGCTGGTTGATGCGCCCATGAACGACGCCACCCGCCTGGATATGATGGCCGCCACCTATGAGGCGCTCGAGACCTGGGAGCCGCGGTTAACGGTCGATCTGGTGGCGGTGGACATGCTTGAGCCTGGTGGTGTTACCGTCTCAATTGAGGGGCAATATCTGCCGACAGGCCAGCAAGTCACCCTTGATGGCATTGAGGTGCGCTGATGGCCGGTGGTTTCACAGCGATTGATATGTCCCAACTTCCCGCACCAAACGTGGTGTTGCCGGTGAGTTACGAGGCCACGCTTGCTGCAATGCTGGCAGATCTTCGCGCCCGCGATCCTGTCTTTGACGCTCTGGTTGAGAGTGACCCGGCGTATAAAATTCTGGAAGTCGCAGCCTATTACAAAACGCTGACGGATCAGCGGGTCAATGATGGCGCCCGCGCGGTCATGCCCGCCTATGCAACGGGCAGTAATCTGGACCAGATCGCCGCGCGTTTTGGTGTCGAGCGCCTGATCATTGACCTAGGTGATGCGGAGACACTGCCACCAGTGTCGCCTGTGCTGGAAAGTGACGAGGATTTCCGCCGCCGCATGTTGCTGGCGTTTGAGGGGCTGAGCACCGCTGGCCCTGCCGGGGCCTATATCTTCCATGCACTGGGCGCGGACGGCGATGTCGCGGACGCCAGCGTCCAGAGCCCGGCGCCAGGTCAGGTGCTGGTTTCAATCCTGTCGCGCACTGGCAATGGCAGTGCAGGCGCTGAATTGGTTGCTAATGTGATGGCCACTCTCAACGCCGACGATGTGCGGCCGCTGACAGATCAGGTGACGGTGCAAGCCGCCACAATCACCGATTATGCCATTACGGCCATGCTGACGGTGTTGCCCGGCCCTGACAGCACGGTGGTGCGCCAGTCAGCCGAGGATGCCGCTGTGGGTTACGCAGCTGCCCAACACCATCTTGGCCGCGATGTCACTCTGTCCGGCCTCTATGCTGCCTTGCACCAGCCGGGCGTCCAGAATGTGGCGCTGGCAAACCCGGTGGCGGATATCGTGATCGGCGAGGCGCAAGCGCCCTATTGCACTGGCATCACTGTAACCGTGGGGGGCACCGGTGCCTGATAGTCTGCTGCCCCATAACGCCAGTAGCCAGGAACGCGACATCGAGGCGGTCACCGGCCCGGCATTGGCACCCGCAGTCCTGTTGCAGGCGCTCTGGGATCCGGAAACCTGCCCCGAGGACCTGCTGCCCTGGCTTGCCTGGTCGTTCTCGGCCGACAATTGGGACCCAACTTGGGCCGAGGAAGACAAGCGGGCGGTGATCGCCGGCTCTGTTGAGGTGCATCGCCGCAAAGGCACCGTCGGCGCGGTGCGCCGCGCGCTCACCGATGCGGGTTATGGCACCGCGCGCATTGTCGAAGGCAAGCCCAGCTCGCTCTATGACGGCACCGTCCAATATGACGGCGCTGAGATCCACGAAGGCCCGGATCACTGGGCTGAATACCGGATCTATCTGGACCGCCCCATCACCATAGATCAGGCCGCCCAGGTGCGCGAGATCCTGACCAATGTTGCCCCGGCTCGCAGCCACCTCAAGGGGTTGTACTTCACCGAAGCCGCCCACCGCTACAACGCCGACATCGCGTATGACGGCAGCTATACTCATGGAGTTATCCAATGACGAATTTGCCTGAGGCCGCCGCTTGGATTGCCGGGATCTATCAGATCGAGCAGAGTGACCCGGTGCTGGGCGGACCGCCCAATATCGAGACCGGCGCCGGAATTGCCAACGTCCAGGCGCAGCAGCTGGCCGAGCGCACCGCATGGCTGAAGACGCAGATCGCGGCGGCGGTGGCCACTGTGATCAGCACCGGCACCGGGTTGAGTGGCGGCGGTGCCATTGACACGGGCCTGACGCTTGTCGCGGATCTGGCAGATCAGGCTGTAGCCGAGGCGGGCAGCAATAATCTTCAGCTGATGACGGCGCTGCGCACCAGGCAGGCCATCGAGGTGGCGATCAATGCGCTGGTCGGCGCCGCCCCGGCGCAGCTCGATACGCTCAATGAGCTGGCTGCAGCCATCACTGATAATGGCGATACCTCGGCGGCGCTAACCGCCCTGATCGCGGCCAAACTGGATGCCGCGAATTATACGGCGGCAGACGTTCTGGCCAAGCTTCTGAGTGTTGACGGGGCCGGGTCCGGGCTGGACGCCGACATGCTGGACGGAAAAAACTCGGCGTCTTTTGTTCAGACGACGCGCAATGTCAGTACCGGCACCGGGCTGTCAGGCGGCGGAACTCTGGGGGCTGATCTGACAATATCGGCGTCTATTGCAACCCAGGCTCAAGCTGAAGCAGGGACAAACAGTAACGGGCTGATGACCCCGGAGCGGGTGGCGCAGGCAATCGCCGCCCTGCAGAGGCCTGATTACGACAGCGGCTGGGTGTCGGGATGGACCGCGCCGTTTTCGGTGCTGCACGGTCTGGCCAGCACCCCGATGCGATATCAGTGGATGGTGAAATGCCACACAGCAACAAACGGCTTTGTTGTGGGCGACGTGATCATGGTGCTGCCTTACTCCGATGGCGACGGGTCGCGGCGCAGGGCCACCCATGCGGACAGTAGTGCCATTAATATCCACCAAGAGCCGAACGGTGGCAGCACGAGTGGCGGTGCGATCATCACCTATGGCGCAACCAAATTCGACATTCGTGCAATCGCCTGGAAGGAATAATCATGCCAGCTGAAGACATCCAAACCACGCATTACATATTCAGCAAAGCCACGGGGTTCTATGTTGGTGAGGTTCTGGGCTCTGCGGCACAGATTGCCCAGAATGCCGACTGGGAGGTGCGTCTGGCGCCGCCAGAGCCTGTCGTATCGACAGACCCCAGTGATTACCCCCTGACCCCTGCCCAGTTCGGCTGGCTCTTGGCCAAAAGCGGGCTGGAGGATGATACCGAGACTGTGCTGACTGCAGCCAAAGCCTCGGACCGGGATCTTTATGCGGAGCTCAAGTTCAATCTGAGCCAAAACGCCTTCCGCTTTGAGGTGACGATGGGGCTGGTGGCTCAGATGATCGCTCTTGGAGCCCTCGCAGATACCCCTGCGGTGTCTGAGGCGACCATCGGGGATCTGTGGCTGTTGGCCAAGGATAAGTAGAGCCGCCAACCAGTCGGAATTCCGCCAGAGGGAATGACACGCTGGGCCGTGCAATATCACGGCAACACGCATACAGCAGCGAGGTTAAAATGGCTGGTTTTCTTCACGGCGTCGAAGTGCTCGAGATTGACTCAGGCCCGCGCCCAATTCGAACTGTTTCAACGGGTATTATCGGCATCGTTGGCACCGCCCCGCAGGCTGATGCGGTTGCATTTCCGCTGAATACCCCGGTTTTGATCGCAGGCAGCCGCCTTGAGGCCGCCAAGCTGGACGCCACCGTTGATGGCACCGGTGGCGGCACATTGTCTGGTGCGCTGGACGGTATTTTTGATCAGATCGGCGCAGTGGTCATTGTGGTGCGCGTCGAAGAGGGCATCGACGAGACGGCAACGCTGGCCAATATCCTTGGTGGTGTAAACGCGGGCACCGGCCAGTTTGAGGGCGTGCATGCGCTGTTGGGCTCTGAGAGCGTTGTTGGTCATGCGCCGCGTATTCTTTGCGCCCCCGGCTGGACCCATCAGCGCCCCGGTGACCTGGCCAACCCAGTGGTTGCGGAGCTCGAGGGCATTGCCGACCGCATCGGCGCGATCATCGTGGCCGATGGGCCGAACACCACGGACGCCGCCGCACAGACCTATGCGGGCGACTGGGGCACCACCGGGCGGATCTATGTGATTGACCCCTGGGTCAAGGTGCTGGCCAGCGACGGCAGTATCGTCGATGAACCGGCCTCTGCCCGGGTTGCGGGGGTGATCGCGCGCACCGACAACGATATCGGGTTCTGGGTGTCGCCGTCCAACAAGGGCATTTTTGGCATCATGGGCACCTCGCGTCCAGTTGACTTCAAGCTGGGCGATCAATCCAGCCGCGCCAACCTGCTGAATGCCAATGCGGTGACAACCGTCATTCGACAAGACGGCTTTCGGCTCTGGGGCAACCAGGTGCCGACGGGGGATGCAAAATGGCAGTTCCTTTGCGTGCGCCGCACCGCCGATGTGCTGAACGAAAGCATCCAGCGGGCGCACCTCTGGGCTGTTGATCGCGCAATCACCAAAACCTACGTCGAGGACGTGGTCGAAGGGGTGAATGGCTTCATTGCCGGGCTGGTCGCACAGGGTGCCTTGCTCGGTGGCAAGTGCTGGGCGGATCCGGATCTCAACACCGCCGCCAGCATCCAGAACGGGCAGGTCTGGTTCAACTTCGACTTTACCCCGCCTTATCCGGCCGAGCGGGTCACGTTCCGCTCACATCTGGTCAATGACTATATCGCCGAGGTATTTGCATAATGGCTATTCGTAACATCCTGAAAAACTTCAACCTGTTCATCGATGGCCGTGGCTTCGCGGGCGAACTGGGGGACTACACCCCGCCCAGCCCATCAGTTGCAGCCGAGGAATACCGCGCGGGCGGCATGGACGGTCCAATCGATATCGATATGGGTATGGAGAAAATGACCACCAGCTATGTCCTGCGGAATTATTCCGCTGACGTGCTGGCGCTTTGGGGCATCGTCCCCGGCAAGCTGATCCAGGTGACCGCACGCGGCGCGCTGGAAAGCGAGGACGGCACGGTCACGCCGGTTGTTCACAATATGCGCGGCAAGATCCTGCAGCCGGATCGCGGCACCTGGTCACCGGGGCAGTCCGCCTCGATCACCATCAACATGACGCTTGAGGCTTTCAAGGAAACCATCGGCGGCGTCAGCGTGACAGAAATCGACGTTATCAACATGGTTCGCATCGTCGGCGGGGTGGATCGCCTGGCTGAACAGCGCGCGGCACTCGGCATCTAAGGATACATTATGAACGAACTACCAGAATTCCTCGCGGAGGGCGAAGACGGCTCTTTGATCGTCACCCTGGCGCGCGGCATCGATGTCGATGGTGCAAAGCGCACATCGCTGACCCTACGTGAGCCCGCTGTCTCGGACATGTTGGCGGCCGACAAAGCTGCCAAGGGCCAGAGCGCCATGAGCGAAGTGATCCTGTTGGCCAATCTCGCGGAGATCGCACCGGAAAACATCCAAAGCGCCAGGATGCGGGATTATGGCCGCCTGCAGGCTGCGCTGGGTTTTATGAATGGCTGACGCCTGATGTGGCACGTGCCGGGGTTCTGTCCCTGGCGCGTTTCACCGGGTGGTCAGAGGCAGAGATTACAGGAATGCGGGTGACCCGCTTTTTGTGGTGGATAGAGGGCATCAATGGGCAAGCAAAGACTTAGCGCCGAAATCACCATTGGCAGCGTCCTCGAGAATTCTTTCAAAAAGAATGTCGGTCTGATCCGGTCCGGTTTTGACAAGGTCGGCGGCAGCATCAGTTTGGTGAAGGCACGCCAGCGCGAGCTGACGCGCGACCGAAACCTGTTGAAGAAACAGGGCAAATCCGTTGAAGCGCTGGACCGGGAATATGAAGACCTTGAGCGCACGCTCGAGGATCTGGTCCGCAAGCAGCGCCGCTGGGAGCGGGCCATGCGCGACAGTGCCCGCGTTGGCGAGACCTTTGGCAGAATGACCTCAAACATTGGCCGTATGGGCCGCCGGATGGGTGTTGGCCTGACAGCTGCCGGAGCAGGTATTTTTGCCCTGACCAGTTCAACCGCGGCCTATGGTGACACTGTCGCCAAAACAGCCGGCAAACTGGGCATCGGTATCGAGGCGCTGCAGGAATACCGCTATGCGGCCGAGCGGTCCGGCGTCTCAGCCGAGAGTTTTGATAGCTCCCTGACGGCGATGCAAAAGCGCCTGGGCGAGGCGGCGCAGGGCACTGGGGCTGCTAAGAAAGCCCTGGATCAGATCGGGCTGAGTGCTCAGGATCTGGTGAAAATGGGACCTGCAGACGCGATGGCGGCCATTGCTGATAAGATGCAACTGATCGAAGCCCCAGCGGAGCGCGCGGCCATCGCTGCAGCCCTGTTCAGCCGCTCCGGCATTGGCATGGTGAATATGCTGGGCAATGGCTCTGAGGCACTGCAGCAGCTGCGTGAGGACGCCCGAAAAACCGGTTATGTGCTAAGTGAAGACGCGGCCCGGGGCGCCGAGGCCTTTGCTGATGCCCAGCTTGATGCGCAGCTGGTGGTCAAGGGTTTGAAGAACACCATTGGTTCCGAGCTGATGCCGGTGGTGACCCGGTCGATGAAGAGTTTCAGCGCCTGGGCGATCACCAACCGCGATGACATTGCCGATTTTGCCCGCACCGCCTCGGAAAAGCTCGAGGCGGCTCTGCCGGTAATCGGGCAGGTGGCCGAGGGCATGGGCCGTGTTAGTCGCACCATCGGCACGGTGGTGACCAAAGTGGCCGAAATGACTGGCGGCTGGGAAAACTTTGGCGTGGTGATCGGCGGGCTGTTTGCCGCGCGTACCATTGGCAGTATCGCCAGCTTTGGTCTGGCCGTTGGCCGTCTCGGGGTCTCGCTTGCCAGCGTCACAGGGGCCGCGCCACTGGTGGCTAAGGGTATTGGCATGATCGGCCGGGCATTGCTGCTGAACCCCATTGGCCTGGCCGTCGCCGCCATCGCCGGATCTGCCTATCTGATCTATCGGAACTGGGAAAAAATCGGGCCGTGGTTCGGCGAGCTGTGGGATGGGGTCAAAACCACCTTCCAGGGTATTGGCGGTTTTATCAGCGGTCTCTGGCGCGGCGATATGGACGCGGCCGCCGCAGGGCTTGTCACCGCTTGGGATGGAGCAAAAAGTTACCTTTCCACGATCCTCAATGGCATCGGTGGGGTGTTCAAGTTCGTCTGGGAGAACGGGATCAAACCGATCACAGATATGCTCGGGGTGACCCGCCACATCACTGAGGCATGGGATGCGGTCGGAACTGTCATTGGAAACGTGATTGCTGGAATCGGGGCCGTGTTGCGCACCGGATACGATGGAACCATCGGCCCTGTGATGGAGGCTCTGGCGGCGACGGGCGGGATTGCCGGGGCATGGGGCGAGGTCAAAGCCTCTATCGGTGCTGTGGTCGACTGGCTGGGCGAAAAGTTCGATTGGTTGATGGGCAAGCTGAAACCGGTGCTCGATGGGTTGACCTGGTTGCGGGACAAGGGCGCTGGCGCAGTCGATGGTATTCAGGGCGTAGGGTCTGCTGTTTCGAACTGGTGGAACGGCGAACCCAGCTCCCAAACTGCGGCAAGCCCCAAAAACATCTCCGGCTCCTTTCTGGGGGGTGATATTGGCCGGGGGTTCCGCCGTGTTGGAGAACAGGGGCCGGAGACCATTTGGAATTCCAAGGGCGGCTATGTGGCCCATGCCAGCGCAACCGAGCGATTGAGCCGGCTCTCTGCCCGCGCCGCGCCTTTGATGTCTGCGCTGGGCGGCGGTTTGCGCCGGGCGATGGACCAGGCACAAACGGTAGCAGCGCCAGTGATGCAGCAGGTTCAGCAGGCGGCCCAAACTATGACCCCGGCCATGATACCAGCACTGGCGCCAGCCGCGCAGCCTGCGCCGGTTATTATCCATGCCCAGATTAATGCACAGAATATGTCTGTTTCCGACCTTGCTGATGAGCTGGAACGCCGGGGGCGCGCTGCGCAGGCGGGGGCGCTTTACGACAATGCGCATGACTATGGCCAGTACGGGGGCGGATGATGGCGGGAACCATGCTGCAGCTGGGCGGCTATCAATTCAGCATCGACAATGCGGCCTATCAGAGCCTGAACCGGTCCAGCGCATACCGCTGGGCAGCGATTGAACAGGTTGGCGCAGCCGACGCTTTGCAATTTACAGGGCTGGGGCCAGATACAATCAATCTGCAAGGGGTAATCTATCCTCACTTCAAAGGCGGGTTGGATCAGCTGAACCGCATGCGTCGGACTGCAGAGTTGGGTTTTCCTCTGCCGATGATGGCGGGTACCGGAAAAGTTATGGGCATCTGGGTCATAGAAGGCGTGCGCGAGGGGCAGCGTAAGTTTGCCGCTCAGGGTACGCCCCTGCGACAAGACTTCACCCTCAACATCAGGAGATATGATGGCGGACTTCGCAGCCTCCTACCGTTCTAAAGACGGCGAGATCCTGGACGAGATCGTCTGGCGTCACTACGGCAACCGGGTACCGAGCGCGCTGGAAACCGTGCTCGAGGCAAATCCTGGCCTGGCCGACCAAGGCCCCGTTCTGCCAATCGGCACGCTGGTGCAACTGCCAGTGATCGAGGTCCCCAAGGAAGCCGAGACGGTGCGCCTATGGGATTGATCGATTTCCTGCCATTCTTTCGCATCACGGTTGATGGGACGGACATCAGCAGCACCCTGGCATCGCGCCTGGTAAACCTGACACTGACCGATGCTGCCGGGGTGAAATCCGACCAGGTGCAATTCACCCTGAGTGACACCGCTTTGTTTGGTAAACTAGTTGAGCCGAGCGCCGGTGCGGAAATCAAGGTCTGGCTCGGCTATGCGTTCCAGTTGAAATACATGGGCCTGTTCATTGCGGATACCGTTGAGATGCAAGGCCCGCCGGACCAAATGACGGTGACGGGCTATGCCTCTCTGACTGGGGAAAGCAGCAGCGGCAAAACGGCACTGACGGATCAGAAAAAGCGCAGCTGGCCAGACGGCACGACAATTGGCGACCTGGTGGCAAAGATCGCCGGAGAACATGGGCTGCAGGAGGCCGTGTCAAAGAGCCTCGCCGCAATTGCATTGGCCCACATCGACCAGATTGACGAAAGCGATATCAACCTGTTGTCGCGGGTGGCGCGGGACCATGACGCCATCGCCAAACCCGGTGATGGTCGCATTGTCATGGCCAAGAGGGGCGAAAGCCTGACCGCATCGGGGCAGCCCATGCCGAGTTTGCTGCTGACGCAATCGAAGGTGAGCCGCTGGCGTTACCGCAACAGCGTCCGGGACGCTGTCGGATCTGTGATCACGGTCTACCAGGACCTTGGCGCTGGGCGGTCGCAAGAATGCCGGGCAGGCGAGGGTGACCCCATCCGCCGGATAAAGCGGCGCCAGCCAAACCAGGCCGCGGCACAGCGGGCAGCTGATGCAGAGTTGAAGCGATTGAAACGGGCAGGGCGGTCATTCTCTGTCAGCATGAAGGGGAACCCAGATGCGATGGCCGAGGCCAAGCTGTCAGTTGCCGGATTCAGATCCTACATTGACGGCGAATGGCTGATCACACAGGCGACACACACACTGGACAGTGGCGGCTATCGCACAAAGGTCGAAGCAGAGCCGTTGGAGTGACGTTCGAACCCCAGTCGAGCCATCAAACGCTTACTGGTGAATATACCGGGGAACAGAACGGGACCGAAACATGAATGTTGCGAAACGTGTTGCGAACGTTTTTTTCGGCGCTTGGGAATATCGTGTAAGTGATTGATTTTAAATGGAGGCGAGTACGAGAATCGAACTCGTGTACACGGATTTGCAATCCGCTGCGTAACCACTCCGCCAACTCGCCTTTTCAAGACCTTATATGTGGTTCACGGTGGTCCGCCACACAGTCTGCCACACCTTCTATTTATGTTCTGTTCTGTTCGCAAGTGTCAAAACAACAATCAATCTCGGAAATCTTTAGACCTTAGAGCATGTACTTTCTGACGCACTGTCCGGGTGTAATGCTGTACCATTTGTGGGCTTTGCAAAGTTACTGCAGCTATCGTTTCATCATCGGCACCAGCTAGGCAGAGTTCGGTTGCCGTGGTGTGTCTCAGGGCGTGAATGTCATATGCCTCAGCGCCGATCTGAAGCCGGATCTTCATTACGCCATCGGACGCACCAGGATATGACCAAGGGCCTGTGGCGCGGTAATTTGTCAGGATGAATACGCTGCGCTTCTCCGTATTAGACAGGGCAATGCTGAGGTGAGATGTCAGAGGGACCCGAAGGTCTTTCTTCGTCTTGTTCTGGGGCAGCACTATGCCGCTGTCCTGAATGTCGCCCCACTTCATTTTCAGAACATCGGCAATGCGTTGGCCGGTGCCTATGCACATCTCAATGACAAGCAGAGAACGATCCTCTGCAGTGCGCCGATAGGCTTCAATCTTGTCTTGTGGCCAGGGCTTCCGATCCTGTTTTTCGTATTCTATTGCCTTGATTCCCTTGGCCGGGTTTTCCATTTCCTTGGTTCGCAGACCCATGTCCTTGGCATGTTCCATTAGGATTTTCATGACCGTCAATCGGTAGTTTGCAGCATGTGGGGTCTCTTTCTTCGCCCAGGCGGAATGCCAGGATATGACGTGGTACCGCTCGACGTTGCGCGGGAGCAGATGGGTCATCTTCTTTTGAAAGTAGGCAATATGCTTGTCATACTCTTTCTGGGTGCGCTGGGCGAGATCGGTATATTTAGGGCTGGCGAAATAATGGCGGATTGCTGCAGCCAAGTCTTTGCCTGGCGCCACCGGCGCTGGATCGTTCATCATGCCGGGAAATGACCGACTGCGAAGGCGGGCGCGCTCTGGACCTGGCGACATGCGGTGAACACGGTTCCAACGCCTCCATACGTCGCTGTCTCGTTCTGGCTCCTGCAGGCGTTGTGTCTCAGTCAACTCAGGGAGACCTCTGGTGTACCAGCCGGTTGACTTATAGGCCGGTTCACCAAACCAGAAAGGCTGCACCAATTGCGGGGAAGGCAGATCCGAGGGCATTCGGTCACGGGCGAGGTCGTTCATGTCTGGGTTTTCGATGGCAACGCGCCCAATTGGGCCGTTCCAGAAGGTCGTGAAAATGCTGATCCCGAGTTCGAATTCAGAGCGCATGCTTTCCCATGTGCGGCCCTTAGGGAGCTGCTTTGGCGGCGTCCATTTGCCCGGGCCTCTCATCCAGCGGCGGCCGGATCGGCAGAGTCGGGTGCAGGGTGGGTGCATAACTGCCAGCAAATCCCAGCCTTCCGACAATATGCCGTCCCGTATGTCGCACACGAAATGACGATTGGAACCGTCTTCTGCCTGTTCAACATCACATGACCAAAAATCATGACCGCGCTCAGCAAAGGCACGGCGTGCAATGCCGCTTGTCTCGCAACCGATCAGAACTTTCAGTGGTTCCATGTCCATGTCCATGTCCATGTCCATGTCCATGTCTTGGGTTCTCTTGTCGGACGAAAATGCGGGGGCGTGGGTGGGGATTTTCGGAATGGGTTTATGCGCCCCCTCAGCGGCGCCCGCGTCACTGATTATGAAAGTCATCATGCGGCTGGAGGAAGATCAGAGCATCGAGCCTGGATGAGGTTGCGGGTCTTTGCCGTGACGCGCTGCATGCACTTCTCGATTTCGGTTGGCTCAGTGGTGGGCAGGCGGCGTTCGATCAGGTGAGCAGCGCGCAGGCGGCTGGTGTTGATGCTCTGACCGCGGGCGGCATTAAGTGTAGCCCAGGCCGTGGTGAATTGGGCTGGGTCATCGGTGTATTCTTCTGGCTGCAAAGCAACGTTGCGGGCCGTTTCAATGATCATTTTTTGTTGAGCAGACATCTATCTCCCCTTCATTTTGCAGTCCCTTTGGATACGAAATTTCTGTATCAGTCAGGCTTGAGTGCGAGAATTTCGTATATCTCCCCATTTTTGGGAGCTTGATGGATCGCGCGAAATAGGAATAAAGCATGAACATCTGGGCGAACCGAATGCTATCCAGGCTCGTAGCCAAGTTTTTGTTGCCGTTTGGCGTGAATTTGAACTGGGTGTTCGCACCCTTGGTTTGGTGGTGTGTTAGTCGAGGTGCTTCAGTATCTCTTGAAGAACGTCGGAGGGCCGTCGAGCGGGATCTCCGCCGAGGATGAAATTAAAGTCGACCTGGAATGCAGAGAGAAAATAGGTCATTAACCGCACTGATGGTGAGCCAGCTTGCTCTTGCGAACGAAATGTCGTGTATTTAATACCCGCGGCTGAGGCGAGCTCTTTTTGGCTGAAGCTCGACATCATGCGGGCCGCAACTAGGCGTTGATGAATGGCCTCAGGGGAGGTGTCTTGTCGCTCCCTTCGACCCGTGCAGGAAATGCACCCCTACCGGTGCAGGAGATGCACCCATGAGCAGCCCCACTTGGGTGGTCCAGTTTGAAAGTTAGTGCATGGTTGGCCTTTGGTCCATCGGTACGATGGCCTCAGGCACCGGTGGGCGTTAGCCCAGGGCACTGTGGGGTCGTTTGGCGTTGTAGTGTTTCCTCCAGCTTTCGATGATGATTTGGGCTTCGCGCAGGGAATAGAATATCTCGCCGTTGAGCAACTCGTCTGCTACCCGGCAGCACATGCAAAGCATGTGTGAGAGGGCCGCATTCGCCCGTTGAAACTTTCGCAGTATCCGACATACCCCCTCTCGGCAGATTGCTTTGCAATCGCCTGTCGGCAATGGACGCTCAGAAACCTTCATCTGGCTGCGCATTGCTTGAATGTCCGCACTGCGGGACAAACGGGCGCTCAAGCAGTGCTCTTGGCCAGCGGCGATGGCCTCGAACAGTTTGATGCGCGGTTACTGATCCAACGACCAGGCAGCCTCGGAGAGCTGGGTCTTCAGATGTGACACAAACGCCTCGATCCGAGCGGCTCGAACTGAGCGGGGGTTCATAAGGGCGACAACATCTGCGTCCGGCAATCTCCAATCCGGCAGGACGGACAGCAGCCGACCTTCCCGCAAGTCATCGGCGACGCTCCATTCTGATCGTTCAATGATGCCAAGGCCGCCCAATGCCCAGCCTCGGATCACTTCGCCGTCATTGCTTTCAAAACTTGGATGTATGCGGATTAATTCTGTGTCTCCGCTTGAGCGGGTCAACGACCAAAGCGTAACGTCGGCCTGATCTTCCCTCACCACTCCGATACGATGTATAGGCAGATCATTTGGTGTTTTTGGCAGACCATGTCGAGACGCATAGCACGGCGCGGCGCAGAGAAGGCGGCGGTTTGGGGCAAGTTTTTTCTGGACCAGGTCCAAATCGGGTAATCTTCCGACATGAATGAGCACATCCCAGAGGTTAGTCCGCATTGCGCCCCGGGGATCTTCGGTTAGGGTCAAGGAGGGCGCCAGCTCGGGATGTTCAAGGGCGAATGCTGCCAAGATAGGCGCAATTTTTAACCGCCCAAAACCAAACGGGGCCACGATGCGAAGCGGGCCCGCTACAGCACCACGGCGCTCTGCCAACTCCTCGGCCAATCCGTCGAGATCGGTCAAAATAGCAGCGCTGCGTTCGGCCAGAAGCCCGCCTTCAGCTGTGAGGCGCAGACCTGCGGGTCCTCGGTCAGCCAGCTTCAGTTGTAATTTTTGTTCTATTTGGGCTAGGCGCTGAGTCACGGCTGGGGGCGTGACATTCAGCACCCGCGCAGCTGCTGCAAGCGACGGAGCCGCTGCGACGGCCTGAAAGAAACGAAGATCGGTTAAGCTAAGCATTAACCAAACGCTTAATGTGATTGTTAGAACGGGTAAATGTGCAATCACTCTTACAACCGATAAACGCAACAGGTACTCACCAGAAGGACCTAAACATGACCGCTGATCCCCGCTTTTTCGATTTGATAACGCCGTCTTTGCTCTTGGATGAGGCAAAAATGATGCGGAATATCGACCGGCTTGCAGATCATGCACAGGGGCTGGGTGTATCGCTGCGACCGCATTTGAAGACCGCCAAATCCGTTGATGTGGCGCGGCGCCTTTTGCCCGCAGGGGATGGTCCGGCCACTGTATCGACACTGGCCGAGGCCGAAACATTCTCGACCGCAGGTGTACGGGATATTCTCTACGCTGTTGGCATTGCGCCGCAGAAACTGCCACGTGTGGTGGCGCTTCGCGCTTCTGGCTGTGACCTAAGTGTTATTCTGGACAATGTGGTACAAGCCGAAGAAGTGGCCAAGGCTTCACGTGAGGCGGGAGTTCCCATTCCAGTGCTTATCGAGATCGACTGCGACGGTCATCGTGGCGGCCTGCGGCCCGACGATCCCCTTTTGATCAATATTGGGCGTATCCTTCACCAAGGTGGGGCAGAATTACGAGGGGTGATGACCCATGCCGGTGAGAGTTACACTGTCGTAGGCAACGAGGCACATGCAAAATTCGCCGAGATCGAGCGCGCGGCGGCAGTCGATGCTGCAAAGGCGCTGCGCGCGGCTGACCTGCCGTGTCCGGTGGTTAGCGTCGGGTCCACACCTACGGCTCATGCCGCGCGTGATCTGACCGGAGTGACCGAGTTGCGCGCGGGGGTCTATGTGTTTTTTGATCTGGTGATGGCTGGGATTGGCGTCTGCCAAAAGGAAGATATCGCGCTATCGGTGCTTACAACCGTGATTGGGCACCAGACTGATCGGGACTGGACCATGGTAGACGCCGGATGGATGGCAATGTCGCGTGATCGGGGCACCGCAGACCAAGCGGTGGATCAAGGATATGGGGTTGTCTGTGACGAGGCGGGCACCATCCTTCCAGACTTGATCCTGTCGTCAGCCAATCAAGAACACGGGATCATCACTCGTCGATCCGGCGCGACCTCCCCCATGCCCGACCTGCCTGTGGGTACGCGCCTGCGCATTCTACCAAACCACGCCTGTGCCACCGCAGCGCAACATTCCCATTTCACCGTCATACCAGCCGAACCCTACAGCGCCCTGATTGAATGGCCGCGTTTCGGCGGCTGGTAAGGAGACAGGTCATGATCCATATTACCGAAGCCCAATCTGGCGCTGCAATATCTCATGAACTGGCTTATGAGGCCGTGCGTCGTGCGTTGATCGCCGCCAACTCATCAGAGGCAGCCATCTTTCCAGTCGTGTTGGGCAATGCCAGCAACCCGCAGAACAAATTTACCATCAAGTCCGCCGCCGATGGCAGTCTGGCGGGGTTGAAGGTCGGGTCGTATTTCCCAACCAACGACGCTGCGGGGCTGCCGCGTCACGACTCGATCATCCTGCTGTTTGATCAGACCAAGGGGCGGATCGGTGCCATCGTCGAAGCGGGCAAGCTGAATGCTTATCGCACAGCTGCTGCCGATGCCGTCGCAACTGACGCTTTGGCGCGCTCGGATTCTCAAGTGCTTGCCCTGTTCGGCACCGGCCACCAAGCTGCTTATGAAGCGCAGGCCATCGCGCGTATTCGACCGCTCACCAAGATCATGGTCGTGGGCCGGAATGCAGACCGGACCAGTGCTTTTGTAGCCCAATTGCGCGAGAAGGGCTTGCCTGCCGAAGGGGCACAGGCAGAAACAGCCTGTCGCGCCGCCGACATAATAGTGACGGCAACGACCGCCACCAAACCTTTGTTTCAGGCAGATTGGGTTCGCCCGGGTACCCACATCTCGAGCATGGGATCTGATGCAATCGGTAAGCAAGAACTGCCGCCCCAACTTTTTTCTCAAAGCCGATTGTTTTGCGATCTGCCGGAACAATCTGCCCGTATTGGTGAGTTCCAACACGTCGACGCTGGAATGTCTTTGACGGCGATTGGTGCTGCCTTATCCGATACTGCCGAGGGCCGTCGCACAGCTGAAGAAATAACAATTTTCGATAGCTCCGGCATCGCACTGCAGGACCTGTACATCGCAGAGTCCATTATTGCTGCAACTTCATCTTGAGCGTTTAAATTGCGGTACAGTCAGGTCTGCTCTGAGCATAATCCAGACCTTCGCCAAAGTGGTCACGAAGGCCCGGTTAGGGCCGTTCGCTACAATAACGTGTAGGCTCCGTGCTTCCACAGCCGCGCAACACATCGTCCTCACTCATTTTGGACCTGTTGGTGAACTTCGATCACATTACCTTCCGGGTCCTGAAAAAAGACCTGATGCCAATTTTTGGCAAACGAAGTTCCGTAGTCCGAGAACGGAATATCATTGTCCTTTAAAAGTGTGAGAAATGCATGGATATCATCTGTGCGGAACGCGATGTGGCCTCGGTCAACTGGATTGATGACTTGCCCATTTGTGAAGGCGACATCGAGCCGACGCTCTGCGAGGTGCATTTGCATCTGGCCATCGCTCGCAAAGCGAATCTGGCCGTCATAGCCTTGTGTCCCCTTGGCCTCGGTGCGTGGGAAGTCCTCCTGCGGGATGTCATCGAGGCCCAGCAGGTTGGTGTAGAAGTCGTGCAGCTTGTCCACGTCGTGTGAAACAAAGTTGATGTGGTGAAATTCAAGTTTCATGGCGTGCAGTGCCCTCTTTGCGCTGAAATTTCTTGCAAAGTATCGGGTGAACCAAACGTCGGCCAGATGAAATTTTGGCGAGCGGTCGACACCTGATGATAGTGACCATCCCCGCTTGAGTTGAGCGGCCCCACTTGGGTGGTCCAATGTGAAAGTTGGTCCATAAGGGCGATGGTCTCTGACTCGTGTGAGAGTTATTGCAGCAGGCTGCACGAACCTCCGTTTGCGGGGAGACCAGTGGGTATCTCCGAACGACTTGTATGGGCCGAAAGCACCAATTGGACTGATCTAAGAGAACGTCCTGAAAGTCCGAACCGCAGATTTCGGGCCTTTTCTCGACTCATAACCGCATTGTCAGCTGAGAAACCTCTTATGGCATTGGTGTGCAGTGCAGTTTCCGACATTTAGGGCGGAAAGCGGTGGGTCGTTGCATTCACGAAGTGCTCTGCATTGTCGAGCGTACTAGACCATGTCAATGGATGCAGCCCCATCATCCGACAATAGCTCCGCTCGCGCTATTTCTCTTGCGTGCAATCAGTCGAAGTAGCGCACCAATGGGCTGGCGGCGCGAAAGATCTCGATCAGCAGATCTATCACCTTGTCGTCAAGCAAAAGCGCGTCCGGAAAGTTTTTTCGGCATCCCAGGCCGACCATTTTCAAATAGGGCGCCGCGGGATCGCGACTTACAAAACCCTCCGGCACAGTGTCCAACTCCTTTCGTGTGACCATTCCGTCTGGGAAAATCATTTTGAACTCAGGATCGGCCAAGATGGCTTTCAGGCCCTCCGGATCATCGACCAGACGCTTGCGCAACTGTACCAGTGCCGGTTTGGATGGTTGAAAAAGCGCGGCGCCTGCGTAACAGTTTCCTGGCTCGATATGGAGGTAGTATCCGAAGTTTTCTGTGGGATGACCGGCATTGGCAAAAACATCCACCTCTGCACGGTACAGCGCACGTCCGATGCGGTTGCGCGGATCCTGATGGAACCTGGTGTAGCTTTGCTTTGGTTTGATCGCCGCGTCAGCTATGAAAGGATCAAAGCGATCAGCATAGTCGTGCAGTGTCATCGCGATGCCGGTGAAATTGCGCAGGGCATCGTCGCGCTCAACGCGGTGTTCGTCCATCCAGGCTTTGCGGTTGTTCATTGCGAGATCTGCAAGAAAAGTAAATGTCTCTGGCTCTACCATGGGCACAACTCCTGTTTCGCAGTTGCCGCGAAGCGCGTCTGCATTCGATAGCATCCTTGTAAGGCTAATTCAGAACATCGACCATGGGATTTTTGAAGCGAAAGCCCGAGTGTTATTTGGCCTCATTGATTGGTACCTCAGTGACCAATGAACGGCTTGGCGAAAGTCGTGCCGTTGAGCGTTTTCGATCCCGATGTTCAGGATGGCCTTCGAACTTAGGCATCTGTTTCCACAGCTTTGGGTGTCGCGCGCCAGTATTCGACGGCTGCATCCAACTCTGCCGCGTAAAAAGCTGGGGCATCGGGCCCCAATGGATCGCCTTTGAAACGACCAACCCGCTGCGCACAATCGAAAAAGCCTGGCGCAGGCAGTCCACCTCGAGCCTTGCTGACCACGAGCGCTGCGATTAATGGGCGCGCGGCTGCGGTGTCTTCCTCTATCAGGCATTCCAATGCGACAGTAAGCTGATGGATCGTGTTTGGTGGCACGAGACCCAAAGCCTTGGCAAGAGCTTGATAGGTGATGGGAGTTGCATGCCCGATAATTCGGCAGAGATGTGCCCGAACGCGTAGCGCTAATACGCTAGCCGTGCCCGTGGTGGCGTTCTCGGTTGAACCAACAAGTGGCATTCAGTTACTCCCTGTTCACACTAATTTGCGACGTCGTCTCTAAACAGTCAATTCCCGAAAAACAGGCGTGTGTCGAGGCTCTCTACTGAGGTCGGGTTAGGACCAAAAATACTGTTTAACTGAGCTGGATATAGGTACCGAATTACCCGCGATGCAGTTGCTTAGATAAGGAAACGTCCACGACCCAAAATAACCAAACCGGAAAACCGCCAGAGGTCTCGCCGCTGATCCTGTGACCATGATCGCCGCATGATTGGCCTAGACGCATCCACCGGAAAACGGCTCTCGGGTCTGGTGCATTTGCGCCAGTCTGTGCGCGATATTCTGACCACCCCCAATCGGCACCCGGGTGATGCGCTGGAACTATGGCAGCCGCCTGGATGATCCTCGTCCCTAAAACCGGACAGTTTCACTATTGACCCTATGCGGCCATTTTCAAAGTTGTATCTTCAAATGCCTGCAGGGGCGTTTTGTAGCTGATACTGGAGTGGCGACGTTGGCGATTGTAGAAGACCTCAATGTATTCGAAGATTGCAGCTTTGGCTTGTTCGTCATGGTTTCACCGCCCCCGTTGTGAAAAAAGCGGATGCTTTCACCGGGATAACGATCCCCCGGATCGGTCGCCGTTCCGGCTCAATCCAAAATCGCCATTTTCTCAGCAAGACGCTTGTTCTCTTTGCGAAGGCGGGCCCGTTCAGCGGCATCCGCCTTCTGACGGCGCTTGGCTTCTGATGAACCAAACGTCTCTACCTCAAGCCGCCACGTCTTCAGCTGTGTGCCGGTGATCCCAAGCTCGCTCGACACGCTACCCTGCGTCGCACTAGGCTCATAAAGTCATTCAACTGCCGCGGCCTTATAATCGTCCGTATATTTCCGTCGCTGTCGTCCCATTTAGTGCCCCTTTCATGGACAGGGGGAAAGTACCGCAATGTCCGGGAACATGGACGAGGTTCAGTGGCGTTATCACTGCCTTGCAGGACACGGGCGCTGGCGCAGTCGATGGTATTCAGGGCGTTGGATCTGCTGTCAGTAACTGGTGGAACGCGAGCCCGGTCCACAAACTGCGGCAAGCCCCAAGGGGATCTCGGGGTCTTTTCTGGGCGGCGACATTGGCCGTGGTTTCCGCCGTGTTGGCGAGCAGGGGCCGGAAACCATCTGGAATTCCAAGGGCGGCTATGTGGCCCATGCCAGCGTAACCGCGCGATTGAGCCGGCTCTCTGCCCGCGCAGCGCCTTTGATGTCAGCGCTGGGTATCTGGGTCGTTGAGGGCCTGCGCGAGGGGCAGCGCAAGTTTGCCACTCATGGCGCTCCCCCCCACACACACGCCAGGACTTCACCCTCAACATCAGGAGATATGATGGCGGACCTCGCAGCCTTCTGCCATTCTAAGGACGGCGAGATCCTGGACGCGATTGTCTGAACTTCGGCGTCCTGAGCTTTCGAATTCTGGGCTCGCACCCGCAGCCAATTCACACTTTCCGCCCTTCGTGACGAAATGTGCAGGCTGCAGCAATCAGGCCCTTTCCCTTCATGGTCATTAACGGCCCACTGCGGACCTTCGTGCTGCCTGCGGCCAACGGCAGGTTTAAGCCCAGATTGGCTATATCACGACAAGCCAAAATTGCGGGCTTTGATGGCTCTTGGCGGAGGATTAGCCTGTGCCCATTCAGGTTTGACACGCAATTGTAAGCAGCTAGGGTTATATCAAAAATTGAAACGAAGGGATTTCACCATGATTGAAATGATTGATACTGGAACAGCAGGTCAGCTTGAGATGCGCATGAGCGGCGCTATCGCGGCGGTGGACTATGACGACGTCTTGACACCAGCGCTTGAGGCGGCGCTGGCTGACGTTGACGCAGTGCGACTTTTGGTCGTGGTTGGCGAGGACCTGAGTTTCAATGCCAGTGCAGCCTGGGCCGATATGAAACTCGGCCTCAGCCATTGGCGAGGTTTCGACCGGGTAGCTGTTTGCGCGGGAAGTGGCTGGATCGCAAGCACCATTCGTGCCTTCGCGCCGATCATGCCATGCCCGGTACAAGTTTTTGATTTCGAAGAAGAAGAGGCTGCCCGGCGTTGGCTAAGGGAGTCACTGGGTGCCATCCATCTCCGCGATCTGGGCGGCCCGGCGCTGCTGATCGAACTGGTCGGTAAGGTTAGTCCCGAGGACTACGCGATGGCGGAGGGCGATCTGGATGCGAAACTACTCGAGCGGGACGGCTTCCGACTGCTGATCGATGTAAGGGAATTTGATGGCTGGCAAGGGTTGTCGGCCATGGGGGCACATCTTTCGCTTGCCCGTGGCCACGCACCGCTGCTGGACAAGGCTGCCATCGTTGGCGACCGGGCCTGGCAGAAGATGGCGCAAAAGGTCGGTTCACGGTTTTTAGATGCAGAGACCCAGTTCTTCGACGCCGCGAATTTCGAAGCCGCGAAGAAATGGTTAATGTCGGACTAAGCCCAAGAACGTTAAGCCGACAATCGCGAACGACCGCACCTCGGTCGTTCGTTCAGATCGCAGCGAACGGCTCCTTCCCGCCCATTCTAACAAACCTTCGCGCCAGCAGCATTGGGCATTATATCTGTCTGGTGAGCTTCGTCGATACGTCCGGAAGGCTGCGCAGCGCTATAACAAAGGTCGACGCCGAGCCGATGGAATAGGCTGCCACATTTTCACGTTTCGTTCCTTGCATGTCCAGCAGGATCGCCGCACATTATATAAAGAAATCAAAGGGAAATTGCCGAATTTGCAATCTGCTGCGTCACCACTCCGCCAACTCGCCGCCTATGGTGTGAGCCGTCATTCATCCTAAGTGCCCAAGGCGTGCAAGGGCTCAATGCCCGCTGGACGGGGATGTTTGAAGGTTTTATCGGGCGCCCCCGGCGCCAAGACAGGTTTCAAGGGCCCGGGCTATTAAGTGGGCGACCCCCGGAAGGGCGCCGGTCACTGGCAGGGGGGCATCGGTAAATCCGGCCGCGGTCAGCGACTGAGGAATGTCGATGCGGCTGTGGTCTCCGGCTTGGGCAAAGAACGGCAGGCACAGCGCCCGATCGCTTAGCGCCCGATCGCTTAGTGCCCGATCCCTTAGTGCCCGATCCCTTAGTGCCTGTGCGGCGGTTTCAATCAACGGCGCCTGTTCCACAAATCCGGTGGTGATCCGGGACTGCGGCAGCAAGGGGCGCAGGGCTGTTGCAAAATCCTCGGCCGCCTCGGCGGCTTTGGGGCCGCGCGCCGAGCCATGCGCGGCCAGCAGCAGCTCATAGTCCTGTCCCGTCCAGCCGCGCTTGGCCACTTCGTTTTCCAGAGCCGAGGCCACCAGCGCGGGCAGCGCCGGGTCCAGCCCAAAGGGGCAGGCCATCTGATGCGGGATCTGGCCGATCCGGCGGCTCAGCACCTGGCCGGCAAACCAGCCTCGGGCCATGAAAAATGGATAGATCACCGCGCCGGGCGTCAGTTCACCCTCAAACCGGCCCGGCGCAGATAAGGTGGCCGAGCGGATGTGCCACTCTGGCAGCAGATCCTGCAGCTGTGCCGCCAGCCGGGCCAGCGCCGCCTCGGGGGGCTGCGGGTTTGAGGGTTGGCCGTGGGCGGTGATCAGGGCTATGGGGCGTCTGTCTGGCATCATCATTTCGCTGATTGGCTGGTCGGGGATGGGTTACTTGGCGGTTTTGGTCCACCAATTGCCCGGTTTCTGACGTCCACCGTGGGATTTGGACAGTCTCAGCGCCAGATGGCGCAGCGGTGACAGGGCCAGTTTCAGCCACAGCCGGTGACGCGGCTGGGAATAGTCGCGGTTGAACGGGCAGACCCGCATGCAGATGGCGCAATCCGACGACATCTTTGCCCAGAACGAGAAACATTTCTCGGCGTCCGAGGTCCATTTGCGCACGCCCTTGATCGCCGAGACATTGCTGCCGCCGACCTCAGGCGGGCCAAAGGGCAGCGCCTTGACCGGGCAGGCCTCGGCGCATTTGGTGCAGATGTCGCAAAAATCGCGCACGCCTTGCGGTTTGGCGCTGTCATGCGCCAGCGGCAGGTTGGTAAAGATCTTGGAGAACCGCAGGCGGGGGCCAAACTCAGGCGTGATCACCATCTGGTTGCGGGCGTATTCGCCCAATCCCGCCTTGACCGCATAAGGGATCACCAGACCGGTATCGTTCATCGACGGCACCGCCTCATAGCCCAGATTGCGGATATAGGCGGCCAGCTGCATCACCACCGATGCCTCGTGGCTGTATTCGCGCCCCGTCGCCGCCCCGGCCAGCGCCGAGGGGTAGGTGGCGACCAGCTCCTGATCCATTTCATGGCCCAGCACGATCACATTGGTCAGGCCCTTGGGCAGGTCATGCGGCGCGTCGGACATGTCGCGGGTGTCAACGCGGCTGGTATAGAGCCAGCGGTCATCCAGATCGGTGACACCACAAAGATCGGCGCCAAAGAAGGTGGCGACGCGTTTGATTTCAGCCGACATCTGCGCCGGATCATCAATCTCGGCGGCATCTTCCGCAACCGGGGTGTCCGACTGGATCGGCGCCTGAAACCCCTGCCGCAGCCCCTGATCGGCAGTGCGGTTAGAGACATTGTCCGAGATCAGCCAGGCGGCATTGCGCAGGGCAAAATCGCGGCGGGTAAAGCCGTCACCGCGGCGCGGCGCGGCCTCCATCCGGTAGGAGGCAAAGAACTTGGCGCTGTGTTTCGAGATCACCCGATCATCCCAAAAGGCGCGGCTGAAAATGTCGTTGCGTTGGGCAAAGCCCTCAAAATCATCGCTGACTTCGATGCCTGCTTCGGCGTCGCCATCACGTTGGGGCGGAGTGTTGTTGGGCCATACCATGGCGCGAAGCTAGCGGGCAAAGTTCGGTGGTGCAACATTTTCTATTGGCGTTGGTCTGCGTGTTAACTGACTTTGTTGTCACGAAAAAATCTCGGTGATCCAGTCCCGCACCAGCCTTTCCTCGGGGCTGTTGGGGTCTGATCCGGTGGTGGGCATCAGATAATGCCCCTGACCCATCGGCATCTCAAAATCCATCACCCGGGCGATCCTGCCCTGATCCAGCGGTGCCTGCGCATAGCGCCGCATGATCATCGCCACACCGCTGCCCGCCGCCGCCATCTCGATCGCCGCCAATGAGGTATCGGTCAGCAACCCAGCGCCACGATCCTGCGGCTCCAGCCCCTGACTTTTGGCAAATCGCAGCCAGTTGTCCTGATAGCCGTGAATATGGATCAGGTTTTGCTCAAGCAGCTGTTGCGCCGACCCCAATCGCGCCGCCACGTCCGGCGTGGCCACCGGCAGCACGCTTTCCGTTGCCAGCAGATGCGCCCGGCGGTCGAACCAGCTGGAGGGGCCAAGGCGCAGGTCAATATCCACATCCTCGTCGCTGGTGCTATCCGCCCAGATCGCCGAGATCAGCCGCAATTTGATCTGCGGGTGCCGGTCCTGAAAGCTGCCAAGACGCGGCGCGATCCACAGCACGGCGGTTGAGATCGGCGCCCGCAGGGTAATGGTGCGTGCCTCCATCGGCCGCAGTAGCCCACGGGTGGAATAGGCGATATCATCCAGCGCCTGGGCGATGCTGGGGTAATAGGCATGCCCCAATGCGGTCAGCTCCAGATGGCGGGCGCGGCGCAGGAACAGGGCAACGCCAAAACTGCTCTCCAGACTGCGGATCTGGTGCGACACCGCCGCCTGGCTCAGCCCCAGTTCATGGGCGGCGGCGGTAAAGCTGCGCAACCGGGCCGAGGCCTCAAAGGCGCGCAGCCAGACGAGATTGGGGAGATCCGACATGTGTTGCTAATTTTCTGCTGCTAATTTTTCGGGGGCCAAGTCGCATTATTATTCGTTTTATTTATAGATGAGGTCAAGCTAGCCGTTGCTGCTAAATGGACTCCAAGCGGTGGTAGAATGACAAAAGAACTCAAGGTGGGCTTTATCGGCCTGGGCAATGTGGGCGCCAAGCTGTCGGGCAGCCTGCTGCGCAATGGTGTGGATCTGATGGTGCATGATCTGGACTCGGATCTGGTGCAGGTCTTTGTGGCCAAAGGCGCCAGCGCTGGCGGCTCAGCTGCGGCGATGATGCGCGATTGCGATGTGGTGATCACCTGTCTCCCCACGCCCTCCGCCTCGGCTGTGGTGGTGCAAGAGATGCTGCCGCAGGTGACGGCAGGCAAGGTCTGGATGGAAATGTCCACCACCGACGAGGCCGAGGTGCGGCGACTGGCGGCGGCGGTGATTGCCCGCGGTGGCGCTGCGGTGGAATGCCCGGTTTCCGGGGGCTGCCACCGCGCCGACACTGGCAATATCTCGATCTTTGCGGGCTGCGAGCGCCCAACGTTTGAACGCATCCTGCCGCTGCTGACCCTGATGGGGCGCCGGGTGTTGCACACCGGAGAGATCGGCACCGCCAGCACCCTGAAGGTGATGACCAACTATCTGGCCACCGCCAACCTGCTGACCCTGTGCGAGGCCATGGTGACCATGAAGGCGGCGGGGCTGGACATGGCCACCACTTATGAGGCGATCAAGATCAGCTCGGGCACCTCGTTCACCCATGAAACCGAAAGCCAGCTGATCCTGTCGGGGGCGCGCGATGTCAATTTCACCATGGATCTGGTGCTCAAGGACATCGGCTTGTTCCAGACCATCGCCGAGCGCAACAAGGTGCCGCTGGAGCTGTCGCCGGAAGTGATCCGCATCATCAAGGATGGCCAGCAACGCTATGGGGAGCGGGCCCAGTCGGACCGCATTATCGAACGGCTGGAGGAGGCGACAGGGCACCGGGTTCTGGCCGACGGATTTCCCTCTGAGCTGATCGACGACGAGCCGGAACAGCCGGGCTATGAGGTGGTGATCAACCGGGCCGCTGCGAAATAGCCATACCCAATAGTGGGGGCTGTTCGCGGCGCTTGTTTCAGGCTAGACCCGTCGCGCATCTTTTGGGTGCGGCATCTGGGGAGCGGATCATGAACGACGACATCATAGTAACAATCAGCGCGTCAGAGGGTCGTCGCTATATGGGCGTTGGCATGTTGGGATCAGTCGGGGCGCTGGTTCTTTACGTGGCGCTCTCGACGCCGCCATCCGTGGGGTGGTTGGCGTTTTTGCTGGCTGTGGGCGTTTCGACCATCTGGCTGGCGACCCGCATGTGGCAGGCCACGCAATATACCATCGAGCTGACCGAGACCGAGCTGCGCTGCACCGATGGCAATGTGATCGCGCGGATCGACGATATTGAAAACATCGACAGCGGCTTCTTTGCTTTCAAACCGTCAAATGGCTTTCTGATTAAAACCAAAACCCCGGCCAGCCGGATCTGGCGGCCGGGGCTGTACTGGCGCATGGGGCGCCGGATTGGTGTTGGCGGCGTCACCCCGGGATCGCAAAGCAAGGCGGCCTCGGAAATCCTCGCCACGATGGTGGCGAGGCGCAATCAGGCCGGTGATGGCCGGCTCTAGCCTTAGCTGGTGTCGTCGGTCCCATCTTCATGGCTGCCACCGGCTGACAGGCTGCCTTCAAAGACAATCTGCGGCGCAAAGCGCGGCCGGGTGAACACAAAGTTGTAGATATTCATGTCCGGCAGGCCGATCTTAAAGGCCGCGTTGACGTCGTTTTGGGTTTCCACCAGAATAACGCGCTCCTGATCGGGCATGGCAGGCAGATCATTCTCGACCTGGCTGATAGTGGTATCGGTCCAGGAGAAGAAGTGGGTGCCGCGATTGACCGACCAGTCGACGTAATAGCGATCATCGTCCTGATCCCAGCGAATGACCGAGATCCGCAGTGAGACCGAGGAATCCGAGCGGACCAGCAGTTCGGTCAGCGCATGCATGCTGTCGATGTAGTCGTTGTTAATCGCATTGGTCTCGCGCGAAACCAGATCCGATATCGTATAGGCCGCCTTAAGGTTGGCACTTTCCTGCTGGAAGGCATCAAAATAGGTGTAGATCGACGCAAAGATCAGCAGCAGGAACGGCAGGTAGAATGCCGTCTCGATTGACACAGACCCATCGGTGTCGCGGCGAAAGGTCTTAAAGGCGGGCTTTATGAAACGATCCATGATTACCTCGGCTCCTGAACAAATGCTGACGAGGCAAACAGGCTGACACGACCGCCGGAATCTTTGTCCAGACTGTCACCTAGCCCCCATTGCGGGAATACCGGGGCGAATTTCATGCAGGCCCGAATGAACATCAGCTCATTTGACTGACCGCTGATAAAGCTGCGCACCGGCTGCACATCTTCTACCGCGTTGATACAGTCCGGCGAGGCGTCAATGCCGGTCCAGTTAAACGGATCGACCTGCACCATCTCCAAACGCAGCGAGGTGTCACAACTGTCGATAAAGCCTGATCTGGAGCAAATGGCGTCGCGGATGTCGTCATGTTGCTGGTCTGCGCCGGTTCCCAGTCGCAGATCGCGGACCGTCATGTCCAAGGCGCGCTCCAGCATGGATTGCTTGATGGTGATCAGCCCCAATTCCACCGTCGACATCAAAATCATCAGGAAAAGAGGCACCACAATGGCAAACTCCACCGTGACGTTGCCATTTTCGCGGCTGCGGAACTGCCGCAGTGACTGTTGAATGCGCCGGATCATTGGGTCAACCTCAGCTGTCTAATCGAGGTGGCAATTGAGGCAAAGGCGTCCGAGATTTCCAAGCCGTTCACATCAAAGTAATGCGCGTCTGAACTGGCACAGTCCTGCAACACCGCCTGGCCACCGCTGGGGGCTTCGAAGCCGATGGTGTAGACGATAATGCCTGCTTCCTTGGCTGCGTTGCAGATGTTTTGGGTGCGGGTGTTCTTGGTGGTTGTGCCGTAATATTTTCGAACGGGGTAGTAGTATTTGTTCTTGGCGCTCGAGGTGCCCATCCATTCCCCGAAAATATACTTGTAGTTATACTTCAAAGAGGTTCGGGCCCATAGTTCAGCATAGCTCAGCCGAACCGCAGTGCCGCTTTCGCTCGACCCGTTGCCATAGGGGTGATCTTTCCAGGTTCCGTAATTATCCCAATAGTAATCTCTGTCATACGACCGGTAACTGTTCGGGTCATAAGAGGAATAGCGGTTCGCGCTTGCGTTGTACCATAGGTCCGACATTCCACTGCGAAAATCTTCGTCAATATAATACTGCGATGTGTTCTGCCCATCGGTCATCAGCACCACGATCTTGATGGTGTCGGCATCGGTATAGCTGGACGGGCGCGCCGCAAAATCAACGGGAACGCTTGCATCCGCGCCGGTGGTCAGGGCGTTGATGGCCGGTTGGGCGGAGGGATCCAGCAAAGTGGTGGCCCATTTCATCCCCAAATCGATGGAGGTGTTTCCCCATGCGTCGAGGTTTTGGATGAAGGCCTTGAGCGTCGCGGCGTCTTTTTGAAAGGGCAGTATTTCGCGATCTGCATCAGCAGAGCATACGGCATAATTGACCAACCGCCCACTTGGGCGATAATCACTGTCATACCAGGGGCTGAAATGCATGGTGCCCTGCAAAGGAGTCGTCAGCGGCAGCGCAACACTGTTGAAGTCTGAGGACGAAAAATTTACACAGTGGGAATAATCCTGCTCGGCCGAGACGTTGTATTGGTCAAACAGCGCTTCCGGGACTGAAACTTGGGTGGCATAGGGAATGATCGAGATCGACATCTTGCCGTCGGTGGTATTGGCCACCATCTCATCGATGAAGTCTTTCGCCGCGACCTTAAGATTTGTGAGACGGTTGTTTGAATCCATTGACCCCGACACATCCAGCACCAGCGAAATCTCCAGCCCATCAATGCTTTCCTCGGCGGTCGATGAGGCATAGATCGGGATGCTGCCAACGCCGGTGAAATTCATGAAATGGGTCTCGAACTCGCTGTTGACCGTGCTGGTAACGATGCGATAGCCCAAGCCGATGTCCGAGGTGGGGGGGCTATAATATTCGCTCAGACCGGATTTGGTCAGGTAGTCGAGCACCACAGCATCTGGCGTCTGGGTCTGGTCCAGATCGGCGGCGGCCAGCACCGCCCGGTCCAGAGTATACTGCAGCTCGGTCCGGTCGCGCTCCATGCGCATCAGATCAACCCCAATACCGCCAACTGCCAGCATCGACAGAAATATGAATATGGTGGGCTTGATCAGAACCCCGTCCTCTTCCCGCGCGAATTTGCACAGGCCTGTCCTGCAGCGGTTTGCTGCACGTCTGGATAGGGCGGTTGTCTGGCGTAGTCGCAGTGGCATTGCAGTCCTCTCCGGCCCAAAAGTGACAAAGGGCCCGTATGGATACTGTGGGATTTGGTTGAAGTATTAATGCTTGATGAAGATGGCGGAATTGGGGCGTTCATATGACGTTAACTTTCAAATTGATCATAAAATTAAGGCAATTCGTGCCTTGATTCACTGCGGCCCCGACCCCTGGTCTGACCGTTGCGGGGATTCTCGAAAGTTTCCAAAACGCGGAAAAAACAGGTTTTTTTGAAATGAAATGGTCAAAAAGGTCGCACTTATTAAAGAAGTCGTCATAACCTTTCAGTGACAACTGTAGGCGAGTCGTCTCAGGATTAGGGAGAAGAGCCAATGAGTAACGTCAACGAACCCAGTTTCCGTGAAAGCGTTGACCTGATGTTCAGCCGGGCCGTTGCCCTGATGGACCTGCCACCTGGCCTGGAGGAAAAGATCAGGGTCTGCAACGCCACCTACACGGTGCGCTTTGGGGTGCGCTTGCGGGGCGAGATCAAGACCTTTACCGGATATCGCTCGGTGCATTCCGAACATATGGAACCGGTCAAGGGCGGCATCCGCTTCTCGCTGGGCGTCAACCAGGACGAGGTCGAGGCGCTGGCGGCGCTGATGACCTATAAATGCGCCCTGGTCGAGGCGCCGTTTGGCGGCTCCAAGGGCGGCCTGTGCATTGATCCGCGGCAATATGACGAACACGAGATGGAATTGATCACCCGGCGCTTTGCCTATGAGCTGATCAAACGCGACCTGATCCACCCGTCGCAAAACGTGCCCGCACCTGACATGGGCACCGGCGAGCGTGAGATGGCCTGGATCGCTGACCAATACGCCCGCATGAACACCACCGACATCAATTCCCGCGCCTGCGTCACCGGTAAGCCGCTGAATGCCGGCGGCATTGCCGGCCGGGTCGAGGCCACCGGCCGGGGCGTGCAATACGCCCTGCAGGAATTTTTCCGCCACCCGGAAGATGTGAAGGCGGCTGGTCTGAGAGGCTCGCTGGATGGCAAGCGGGTCATTGTGCAGGGGTTGGGCAACGTGGGCTATCACGCCGCCAAGTTCCTGAGCGAAGAAGACGGCGCCAAGGTCATCGGCATCATCGAATACGATGGCGGGCTGTTTGACGCCAATGGTCTCGACGTTGAGGCGGTGCGCCAGTGGATCGGCCAGCATGGCGGCGTCAGTGGCTATCCAGACGCCACCTATTCCAAGGACGGTGCGCCGTTGCTGGAGGCCGAGTGTGATATTCTGGTGCCCGCAGCTCTGGAGGGGGTGATCAACCTCTCCAACGCCGCGCGTATTCAGGCTCCGCTGATCATCGAGGCCGCCAATGGTCCGGTGACCGCCGGTGCCGATGACATCCTGCGCGAAAAGGGTGTGGTGATCATCCCTGACATGTATGCCAATGCCGGCGGTGTGACGGTGTCCTATTTTGAGTGGGTCAAGAACCTGTCGCATATCCGCTTTGGCCGCATGCAGCGCCGCCAAGAAGAGGCCCGCCACCAGTTGGTGATCAACGAGTTGGCGCAGCTGGAGAGCGTGATGGAGGGCCGTTGGAAAATGTCACCGGACTTCCGTCAGAAATACCTGCGTGGCGCCGGTGAGCTGGAACTGGTGCGCTCCGGTCTGGATGACACCATGCGGATTGCCTATCAGTCGATGCGCGAAGTCTGGCACAGTCGTGACGATATCACCGACCTGCGCACCGCCGCCTATCTGGTGTCGATCGGCAAAGTGGCCGCCAGCTATCGCGCCAAGGGGCTGTAATCTGCCAGACAGATGACTATGACGAGATGATTGTGACGGCGCGCTAACATCAGCGCGCCGTTTTCCGTTTTGGGGTCTAGCTCCGAAACCTCAAAACCGGCGAATTTTCCAGCTTTGATTTAACTGCTGCTATTGGCATTGGCGGCAGTTAGAACTTCACAGTTTTGAATGTCTCTTCCAGCTGGGTTCCTTTGTAGACAATATCCTTGGCTGTTCTTCCATTAAGCTCCGAGGTGGGGCCGTAGTACCGGACGACAATATAATAGCCGCTGTCGAGTACCGGCATCCAGTAAGTCCCATCTTTCGGATCCTCCATGCTGAAGGTAAAAGAGACGTTCCCATCGCTGTCAGGTTCGATTGAAAAATCGGGATAAGCTTGAATGTCGTTGTTCCCAATATCCGCGGGATTTAACGGCAAAAAAGTATTGGCATCATAACGTGTGACCGACCAGAACAGATCGACGCCAGGGACGTGAGGCAAAGTCAATACAAAGGGCCCGACGGCGCCTGCAAGTTTGGTTCCGGTTCGGTCCACCGGGATAACCTGATAATAAGCGTGATGTACCGGGAAACCCAAATGTCCGATTAACGTACCCGCCGCTCTGACTTTGTGGCTGCCGCCTGCCGGATGATCAACCGGTTCAAACGCTCCTGTATTGCCGCTTACCCCACCGTCGGCGAGAAACTGTTTTAGACTGTCAAATGTTGCCTTGTGTACCGTCGGAGTATAGCTCATGGCGGCCTCAGCCATGAGGTCTTGTGTCAGGGCATATGGCTTGGAGTTGTCAATGGTCCACTGGATCAACGCAAGCGTATCTTTGGGGTTCGGCAAGTCCACTTTTCCCCAAAGTCCATACATCCGGGCCTCGTGGCGGATACTGTTGGCCAACTTGTCTTCATTGAATGCAAATGTCTGAGTGCGAAGAAAGACAAAGGGAAAGTTTGAAGTTGTTTTTATGATCGTGCCTTCGGGTAGCGTACCTTTGTAATCTTCATGAACCAGAACAAACCGTTCGCCCTCTTTCGCAGTGACCTGATCGAAAATTGCATGGTGTTCGACGTCAAAAATCTCGATGCTGGAGTACCGGTCGTCCCTGGCAGGGGTATCAATGATTACCGGGCCAAACCGGACATCTGCTACGGCCTTGGAATAAAAATGATCAAGCGCTGGTGTTATGACAAAAGAGCGGTAGTCGGCAATTCGAGGGTGATCGAAAACGTTGAAGCCGAATTGCTCGATATGGTCCACTACAGATGACATGTGGTGAACGATTTTGTATCCATAATACTGCATGTCCGGCAGATCATTCTTTGACTGCGCTGAGGCAGCACTGCTCAAAAGAGCCGTGAAAAGTAACGCGGCAATTGCAGGCAGCTTTATTCGTTTCAATATCATTTTTCTCACATTTACCATTAGACCATCATCCTTCATTTGAAGTGCCCGCTCCCGAATTTTGCATCAGTTTTTATGCCTGATCAAGCCCCTAGTGAAAGCTGTTTCGTGGTTGAGCACCTGTCCGTGAATTGAGCGCTGCCAAAGAACGACGCAGGATGTCGCAACCTCGACTAGACATATCTGCCCAGTACGGGCACTTGTACCGGCAACAAGGTGCCGGACTGTTGCGTTTCTACCAATAGGGGTAGGAGCCACACGGGAAAGCGGCTAGCAATGCTTTAGCGGGAGACGGCAGCGGATTGGCCGGCCTCCCCATATTTGAATTTGGAGGTAGCCCATGCGGTTTTCAGGCTGGCGCGTGCTCAAAGAAGGGCTGACAGGCAACAAGGGCTGGGCACCGCATTGGCGCAACCCCGAGCCGAAACCCGAATATGATGTGGTGATCATCGGCGGCGGCGGTCACGGGCTGGCCACCGCCTATTATCTGGCAAAAGAACACGGCATCACCAATATCGCGGTGCTGGAAAAGGGCTATCTGGGCGGCGGCAATGTGGGCCGCAACACCACCATTGTGCGGGCCAATTATTACCTGCCGGGCAATTCCGAGTTCTACTCTCATTCGCTGAAGCTCTGGGAGGGGCTGGAGCAGGATTTGAACTATAACGCGATGATGTCGCAGCGCGGGGTGATGATGATTTATCACAACGATGGCCAGCGCGACGCCATGGTGCGGCGCGGCAATGCCATCATCAATCAGGGCGATGATGCCGAACTGCTGGATGTCGAAGGGGTGCGCAAACGAGCGCCGTTTCTGAATTTTGACAACAACCGCTTCCCGATCATGGGCGGCTTGCTGCATCGGCGCGGCGGCACCGCGCGCCATGATGCGGTGGCCTGGGGCTTTGCCCGCGGCGCCGATATGCGCGGTGTTGATCTTATCCAGAACTGCGAAGTCACCGGCATTGATATCGACAATGGCAAAGTGCGCGGGGTGCAGACCACGCGCGGGGTGATCCGGGCCAAGAAGGTCGCACTGGCGGCGGCGGGGCGGTCGGGACAGGTGGCGGCCCTGGCCGGGCTGCGGCTGCCGATCGAAAGCCATGTGCTGCAGGCCTTTGTCTCGGAGGGACTGAAGCCGGTGCTCAACCACGTCATCGCCTTTGCCGAGAACCATCTGTATATCAGCCAGTCCGACAAGGGCGGTCTGGTGTTTGGCAGTTACTTGGATTTTTACAGCTCCTATGCGGCACGCGGCAATCTGCCGATGGTGGAGCACACTATGGAAAGCTGCCTGGCGATGGTGCCGGCGCTGGGCAAGGCGCGGCTGCTGCGCAGTTGGGGTGGCATCATGGATATGACCCCGGATGGCTCGCCGATCATTGATCAGTCCGGCATCGAGGGGCTCTATCTCAATTGTGGCTGGTGTTACGGCGGCTTCAAGGCGATCCCCGGATCCGGCGATGCCTATGCCCATCTGATCGCCACCGATCGCCCGCATGGCGCGGCCACCAAGTTCAAGCTGGACCGGTTCCGCTCGGGGCATGGGTTGATGGATGAGGAGGGCTCCGGTGCGCAACATAATCTGCATTGATGTGGTTCGGGATGTGGGGAATGGGGGCGCTGCCCCCTCGGCCTGGCGGCCTCACCCCCGAGGTATTTTGAACAAGAAGAAGGGGGCTGGCGCATGAGGATCAACTGTCCGAATTGCGGCGAGCGCGATCGTCGCGAGTTTTATGTCAAGGGCGCCGCATTGGCGCGCCCGGCAGCGGATGCGACGCTGGAGGCCTGGCATGATCATGTCAACCTGCGGGACAATCCGGCAGGGGAGCTGCATGAGCTGTGGTATCATGAGATGGGCTGCGGTGCCTGGATCGATGTCTGTCGCAATGTTGTCAGTCATGCGGTGCTGTCAACCGCGCTGGCCTCGGCTGCGGATCTGGGGGGCGCGCGATGAGGATATCAGGCAAAGGGTTGTTGCAGGGCGCCAGGCCGGTGACGTTTTCCTTTAACGGGCGCCACATGATGGGGCTGGAGGGCGACACGCTGGCCTCGGCGCTGCTGGCCAATGGGGTGCATCTGGTGGCGCGCTCGTTCAAGTATCACCGCCCGCGCGGCATTCTGAGTGCCGGTAGTGAAGAGCCAAATGCGCTGGTGACTATCGGCTCAGGGGCGCAAAGCGATCCCAATATTCGCGCCACGAGCCAAGAGATCTTTGACGGGCTGGAGGCGCGCAGTCAGAATTGCTGGCCCTCGGTCGAGCATGATCTGCAGGCCATCAATGATCTGGCGGCGCCGTTTTTGGGCGCCGGGTTCTATTACAAGACCTTCATGTGGCCCGCGGCGTTCTGGGAGAAATTCTATGAGCCGGTGATCCGCAAGGCGGCGGGACTTGGGGCATTGTCGGGGCTGGCGGATCCGGATCCTTGTGAGAAGGCCTATGGGTTTTGTGATCTGCTGGTGATCGGATCTGGCCCTGCCGGGTTGATGGCAGCCTTGACCGCCGGTCGGGCGGGCGCCGATGTTATTCTGGCCGAAGAGGATGCCCGCATGGGAGGCCGCCTGCTGGCTGAGGTTGAGCAGATCGACGGCCTGTCCGGGGCGGACTGGGTGGCGCAGGTCTTGGTGGAGATGGCCAGCCTGGACAATGTCCGGCTGATGCCGCGCACCGCCATCACCGGAGCTTATGATCAGGGCACCTACGGCGCGCTGGAGCGGGTCGGCCATCATCAGCCGCGCCGCGCTGGCCTGCCGCGTGAATGTTTCTGGCGCATCGTGGCGAGGCGGGCGGTTTTGGCGACTGGGGCGATTGAGCGCCCCATAGCCTTTGCCAACAATGACCGCCCCGGCATCATGACCGCCAGCGCGGTGCGCTCTTATCTGAACCGCTGGGGGGTGGCTCCGGGACAGCGGGTGACGGTCTTTGCCAATAATGATCAGGCCCATCACACCGCGCGCGATCTGGTGCAGGCGGGGGTGCATGTGGCACTGCTGGTGGACAGCCGCCATGACGCGCCGGACAGTGATTTGTACGCCGTGATGAAGGGCGCGCAGATCTGTGACACCAGCGGCCGCAAGCGGATCGACAGTATCACCGTGCGCTCGGTTGCGGGCGAGGAGCGCATTCAGACCGATTGTCTGGCGATGTCGGGCGGCTGGAACCCGACGCTGCATCTGACCTGTCATCTGAACGGGCGGCCCCAGTGGAACCGCGACATTGCCAGCTTTGTGCCCACTCCGGGAACAGTGCCGGGGCTGACCTGTGCCGGTGCCTGCAATGGCACCTTCTCGACCTCCGGGGCGCTGCGCGAGGGGGGGGAGGCCGCCGCACAGGTGCTGGCCGATCTGGGGTTGAAATCAACCAGACCTGATGTGCCAGAGGCGGAGGATGCGCCCTATAATATCACCGCGCTCTGGGCGGTGCCCGGCAAGGGGCGTGCCTGGCTGGATTTCCAGAACGATGTCACCGTCAAGGATGTGAAACAGGCCGCAGCTGAGAATTTCCGCTCGGTGGAGCATATGAAGCGTTACACCACACAGGGCATGGCCACCGATCAGGGCAAGAGCTCAAACGTGGCGGCGCTGGCGGTGCTGGCGGATGCCACCGGGCGCGGCATACCTGAGACCGGCACCACCACTTTTAGGCCCCCGTTTGTGCCGGTTTCTATCGCCGCAATGGGCGCCGGGGCGGCAGGGCAGGGGTTCAGGCCTCAGCGGCTGCTGACCTCGCATCTGGCCAGCAAAGAGCAAGGCGCGCCGATGATCGAAGTCGGCCTGTGGTACCGTGCCAGCTATTTCCCGACCAAGGGCGAGAGCAACTGGCGACAGTCCTGTGATCGCGAGGTTGAGCTGGTGCGTGGCTCGGTGGGCATCTGCGATGTCTCAACCCTGGGCAAGATCGACATTCAGGGGCGGGATGCGGCAAAGCTGCTGGATTTTGTCTATACCAACACCTTTAGCACGCTAAAGCTGGGCAAGGTCCGTTATGGGCTGATGCTGCGCGAAGATGGCTTTGTGATGGATGACGGCACCACCGCGCGGCTGGGCGAGCATCACTATGTGATGACCACCACCACCGCCGCTGCCGGGCAGGTGATGGCGCATCTGGAGTTTGTGCATCAGGTGCTGCGGCCGGAATGGGATGTGCAAATCGCCTCGGTGACCGAGCAATGGGCGCAGTTTGCCATTGCCGGGCCCAAATCGCGCGACTTGCTGAATGGCATGTTAGGCGATCAGATCAATGATGCCAGCTGGCCGTTCATGGCTTGCGGTGCGGTTGACGTCTTGGGCGGCGCGGCGCGGCTGTTCCGGATCTCGTTCTCGGGCGAGAGGGCCTATGAGCTTGCGGTGCCGGCCCGCTATGGCGATGCGCTGTTTCGCGAGCTGTTGCAGCGGGCCCGCGCGCTGGGCGGTGGTGCCTATGGCATGGAGGCGCTGAATGTTTTGCGCATTGAAAAGGGTTTCCTGACCCATGCCGAGCTGAACGGCACTGTCACCGCCTTTGATCTGGGGATGCAGGGTATGGTGTCGAAAAAGAAAGACTGTATCGGCAAGCCAATGTCGGCGCGGCCGGGGTTGATGGACAAAGATCGCCAGCGGCTGGTGGGGCTGAAACCTATTGGCGCAGTTAAAGAGCTGACCACCGGGGCGCATCTGTTCAATCCTGATGATCCGGTTGAGCGGGTCTATGATCAGGGCTATGTCACCTCGGCGGGGTTCTCGCCGACCCTAGGTCATTCGGTCGCCCTGGCGTTCTTGAAAAACGGCGCGGACCGCATTGGCGAAGAGATCCGTCTGGTGGATCACATGCGCGGCATTGATGCGCTGTGCGAAGTGGTGAGCCCAGTATTCTTTGATCCCGAAGGAGGTCGTGCCCGTGGTTGAACTGATTGCACTGACGCCCTGTGATGGGCTACTGCCGCTGACCATCGGCAGTGTCTCGCTGACCGAAGACCTGCCCGACGCAATGACCTCGATTGCGCCTTATGCCGGGCAGGACGCCGCGCTGAATGCAGCGCTGGAGGCGGCGCATGGCATGGGCTTCCCTGCGGTCAACCGTAGCACCGGCAAGGCTGGCACCCGGGTGATCTGGTTTGGCCAGGGCATGGCGCTGTTGCAGGGTCCGGTGGCAGCGGCAGGGCTGGCGGAGTTTGCCGCGCTCACCGATCAGGGCGATGCTTGGGCGGTGGTGCGGCTGGAGGGGAGCGGCGCCGAGGATGTGCTGGCGCGATTTGTGCCGGTGGATCTGCGCCGCCAGAACTTCGAGCTGGGCCATACGGTGCGGACGGAACTGGCCCATATGATGGCCTCGATCACCCGCATTGGCCCGGATATGTTTCAGGTTATGGTGTTTCGCTCGATGGCGCGCACCCTGGTGCATGATCTGAAGACTGCGATGGCAGGGGTGACCGCGCGGGGCTAGGGCAGGGATCGGCTTGGGAACAGGCTGGGGTTGGGGGGCTGAAATTCAACACGGTCCCCGGTGAAAACCGGTTCCCACTTGGCGACGGGCGCTTTAGTCTGGCGTGACCCTGACGATTCACCGGAGCTGCCTGATGAAGACCCTGACCGCGCTAAGCGCTGCCCTCTTGTCCGCTGTGCTGGCAACCCCGGTGATGGCAGATGAAATAACAGCCGAGGAAAGCTGCGGCTATCAGGCGGATGTGGTGGCGGCGATCCAGGCTGCCCGGCGCGACCGGGTCAAGGAACGCGCGGTGAGCGAAGCCCTTATCGCCGCCGAGCCAGACTGGCCGGACAACTACAATGCCGCCATTCCGCTGATTGCACCCTGGGTCTACGAGATGAAGATGAAGGTGATCCGCAACGAGGATCTGGGGGAGGTCTGGAAAGAACGCTGTCTGGAACAGATCCAGTAAGCCCCCTTCTTTCTACATAATTGGCACCTATCCAAACCCACTGTAAACGCAGCCCGGGCTTGGAACTGCTTCCGTTTTCTGGCACATTACCCCCATGTCACTGACCCCCGGATTCCTTGATGAACTGCGCAACCGCGTCAGCCTGAGCCAGGTTGTCGGGCGCAAAGTCATGTGGGACCAGCGCAAATCCAATATGGGCAAGGGCGACATGTGGGCGCCATGCCCGTTTCACCACGAAAAATCCGCCAGTTTCCACGTCGATGACCGCAAGGGATTCTATTATTGCTTTGGCTGTCAGGCCAAGGGCGATGCGATTGGCTTTGTGCAGGAAACTGAAAACGTCGGCTTTATGGAGGCGGTGCAGATCATCGCCGCCGAAGCCGGGATGGAAATGCCCGCCCGCGACCCTCAGGCGCAACAGAAACAGGACCGCCGCACATTGCTGGTGGATGTGATGGAACAGGCGGTGCAGTTCTTCCGTCTGCAACTGAACACCGGCCGCGCCCATGACGCCCGCGCCTATCTGGAACGGCGCGGCATGTCGCAGCAATCGCTGGAACGCTGGCAGATCGGCTTTGCCCCCGATGGCTGGCAGAACATGTGGGACCACCTGCGTGGCAAGGGCGTGGATGAGGATCTGATCTTCGGTGCTGGGCTGGCAAAGCCGTCAACCAAGGGCGGTAAACCCTATGACACCTTCCGCAATCGCATCATGTTCCCGATCCGCGACGCCCGCGGCCGTGCCATTGCCTTTGGCGGCCGGGCGATGGATCCCAATGACAACGCCAAATACCTGAACTCGCCCGAGACCGAATTGTTCGACAAGGGCCGCAGCCTGTATAATCTCGCCCCCGCCCGGGTGGCCGCTGGCAAGGGTCAGCCGCTGCTGGTGGCCGAGGGCTATATGGATGTGATCGCTCTGGCGGACGGCGGCTTTGAGGCGGCAGTGGCACCGCTGGGCACCGCAGTGACCGAAAGCCAGCTGATGATGATGTGGCGGATCGCGGATGAGCCGATCATTGCGCTGGACGGCGACACCGCCGGCCTGCGCGCCGCAATGCGGCTGATTGATCTGGCGCTGCCGCTGCTGGAGGCCGGTAAATCGCTGCGCTTTGCGATGATGCCCGAAGGCAAAGACCCCGACGATCTGATCCGCAGTCAGGGTCCGGCGGCGGTGCAGGCGCTGTTGGATCAAGCGATGCCGATGGTGAAACTGCTGTGGCAGCGCGAAACCGAGGGCAAGGTGTTCGACAGCCCCGAACGCAAGGCCGGGCTGGACAAAAGCCTGCGCCAAAAGATCAAACTGATCCGCGATCCGTCGATCCGCAAACACTATGGCGATGACGTCAAAGACATGCTCTGGGAGCTGTATCGCGGCAATCGCAAGCCTGCCAGTGCGGCCTTTAACCCCAATGGTGACTTTCCCCCCAAGGGTGGCTTCACCGCCAAGGGAGGCTTCAAGGACGGGGCGCGCGGCAAATGGCGTCCGGGCAAAGCGGTGCCGCAACCGCTGGCCAGCACCAAAAGCTCCATGTTGGCGGCGGCCACCGATCAGGCAGCCATTGCCATGCGAGAGGCGGTTATTCTGGCCAGCGCCATCGCCACGCCGGCGGTGATCGTTGAATTTGAAGCCAATTTTGAACGGATGTCCTGCGCCGACCCGGACCATGCCATCATGCGCGATATGATCCTGCGCTACGGCGTGGGCGCGCCGGACCGGCTGCAGGATGAAATACTCTATGCTTTGGGGCCTTATGCCCTTGAAAACCTGCATGCGCTTCGCCATGTCGCAATCAGCCCCTGTCTGCGCAACCCCGGTGATCTGGAAACCGCCAGCCTGATGCTGAGTGAAGAATTCGCCAAAATAGAAGCGCGGCTTGGGCTGGATGCCGAGGTGGCCGAGGCCGAAGAAGACCTGAGCGGGCTCGCCGATGAGGCGGTGACCTGGCGTTTGGGGCAGGCCGCCGAGGCCCGCAATAAGGCGGTGCGCAGTGAAAACGAAGACCGCGCGCAGTATGATATTGCCGACAACGGGGCGCGCCTGAACCGGGATGAACGCAACCTGTTGAGCGCGCTAACAGATGGAATCAACTTCTCACGAAAACGCCGCTGAGTCGCTTTCATAAGGAAGTACCTAGAGAAACCGGGTAAACGGGGTGACGAATCACTTGCTGCATGAGTGATTCGCCTAGACCGAATCGCCCTTAGCCCCTGTAGGAGCATTGAATGGCCGCCAAAGACACCGACGACCGCAAACGTGACGACCAGGAACCTGAAACCTCGCTGGACATGAGTCAGGCTGCCGTCAAAAAGATGATCTCTGAGGCCCGCGAGAAGGGCTATATCACCTATGACCAGCTGAATAAGGTTTTGCCACCCGATCAGGTGGGCTCGGAACAGATCGAAGACGTGATGTCGATGCTCTCGGAAATGGGCATCAATATCATCGAGGACGAGGAAGCCGAAGAGGAAGAGCAAAAGGGCTCGACCGATCTGGTCACCGCTGACGGCGCCCGTGAAGTTACCATCGCCACCGCCGCGTCTGAGAAGCTGGACCGCACCGATGATCCGGTGCGCATGTACCTGCGCGAGATGGGCTCGGTTGAGCTGCTCAGCCGCGAGGGCGAGATCGCCATCGCCAAGCGCATCGAGGCCGGCCGCAATACGATGATCGCCGGGCTGTGCGAAAGCCCGCTGACCTTTCAGGCGATCACCATCTGGCATGATGAACTGCTGACCGAAGACATTCTGCTGCGCGACGTCATTGATCTGGAAACCACTTTTGGCAACACGATGAATGAGGACGGAACACCTCAGGATTCGGTGACCGCCCCCACGGATGCCGCCAAGACCGAAAAGCCCGAGGCTGAGGCTGGCACCGTGCTGGATGCCGACGGCAATCCGATCAGCCAGGACGATGACGACGACGATGACGAGGACGATCAGGCCAACCTGTCGCTGGCTGCGATGGAAGCCGCGCTCAAGGATCAGGTTCTGACCATGTTGGAGCGGATCTCTTCGGATTATTCGCAACTGTCGGAAATGCAGGACAGCCGGATTTCGGCAACCCTGAACGAAGACGGCTCCTTTAGCGCCAAAGACGAAGAGGTCTATCAGGCGCTGCGCTCGGAAATCGTTGAGCTGGTGAACGAGCTTCACCTGCATAACAACCGGATCGACGCGCTGATCGACCAGCTGTACGGCATCAACCGCCGGGTCATGCAGATTGACGGCTCGATGGTGAAACTGGCCGACCAGGCCCGCATCAACCGTCGCGAATTTGTTGACGCTTATCGGGGCCGCGAGCTGGACCCCAACTGGCTGGCGGAAATGGGCCAAAAGCCGGGCCGTGGCTGGAAGATGTTCATCGACCGCTCCACCGAGAAAGTCGAAGAGCTGCGCGCCGAAATCGCCCAGGTCGGCCAGTATGTCGGTCTGGATATCTCGGAATTCCGCCGCATTGTGCAACAGGTGCAAAAAGGCGAAAAAGAAGCGCGGGCCGCCAAGAAGGAAATGGTCGAGGCCAACCTGCGTCTGGTGATCTCAATCGCCAAGAAATACACCAACCGCGGCTTGCAGTTCCTGGATCTGATCCAGGAAGGTAACATCGGCCTGATGAAGGCGGTGGACAAGTTTGAATACCGCCGTGGCTACAAGTTCTCGACCTATGCGACCTGGTGGATCCGCCAGGCGATCACCCGCTCGATCGCCGATCAGGCCCGCACCATCCGTATTCCGGTGCATATGATCGAGACCATCAACAAGCTGGTCCGCACCGGTCGCCAGATGCTGCACGAAATCGGTCGCGAACCGACGCCGGAAGAACTGGCCGCCAAGCTGCAAATGCCGCTGGAGAAGGTTCGCAAGGTGATGAAGATCGCCAAAGAGCCGATTTCACTGGAAACCCCGATTGGTGACGAAGAAGACAGCCAGCTGGGTGATTTCATCGAGGACAAGAATGCCGTGCTGCCGCTCGACAGCGCCATTCAGGAAAACCTCAAGGAAACCACTACTCGCGTGCTGGCCTCGCTCACCCCGCGTGAGGAACGTGTGCTGCGGATGCGCTTTGGCATCGGCATGAACACCGACCACACGCTGGAAGAAGTCGGCCAGCAGTTCTCGGTAACCCGCGAACGGATTCGTCAGATCGAGGCCAAGGCGCTGCGGAAACTGAAGCATCCAAGCCGAAGCAGGAAACTGCGGAGTTTCTTGGATCAGTGATTTAGAAGACGCCCCCGCAAGGGGGCGTTTTTCGTTTTGGAGGTTCTTTTGATTAAAATCAGTTTGGAATGGAATGCCGTTGTAGCCTGGAAAAACCAGAAAAGAGATGGGTGGGGCATCTTAAACTCATCGATCTCGGGGTAGGCGATAATTGTTTATATGACAAAGCTTGGACCAAGTATGGGAATTAGCCCGGCACCGCCGGGCCGCGCCTGACCTTCCCGTCACGCCAAAGGCGTGCTTTCAGCACGACGAAGGCGCTTTGCACCTCTCCAAGGTCAAGCGCGCCCCTTTGTGAATATCGTCAAGCACCTTCCCCCCGTGCAATCCCCCACGCGATATGTCACCCTCCACGAAAACCAGTAGGAGCCCGACATGTCGCTTTTGAAAAAACTCTTCGGTGGGTCCGGCGCGGCTACCCCCACGGCCCCCGAGCCGGTGCTCTATAAAGGGTTCGCCATTTTCCCCGATCCCATTGCCGAAGGGAAACACTACCGTCTTGCTGCCCGGATCGAGAAGGAAATCGCGGGCGAATTGAAAATCCACCGGCTCATCCGCGCCGACACGCTCAACTCAAGCGACGCCGCTGCCGAGGCGGCGATCCAGAAATCAAAGGTCGCAATCGACCAGATGGGCGATCAACTTTTCCGCTAACATTGCCCATCAATGCCGTTAACCATTTGGTAACCTTCTGCATTGCCCCACGGCAGCCACCTCTCTAGACTGAGCCCATTGGTGGGACGCATTCGCCTGGGGATTACGATGTCTGCAAATTCAAACCTGAACGAGGCGCTCGGCCTGTTGGATGAAAAGCTCCAGTCGCTGAACGCCATGACGCGGGCCAATCAGTTCATGATTGACGCGCTGCGCGATCACCCGCTGACGCTCAAGGCGCTGGACGCCGATGGCGCGCGGGCCTTTCTGCGCCAATCGGCCAGGGCCAAGTTCGCCGATGACGCCGCCAGCCGTGACATCCTGACAGTGCTGGAACAGCTGCTTGCGCCGCGCCAATCGGCTAAAATCATCCCGTTTCCGGCTCGGCCCGCATAAATCTGACGCTGCGATCCAAGCCCCGGCAATCCGTCGGCAGCCAATAATCAGCCCCCCATTTGTCGCAGGGTTTTGCCCGCCTGACCGGGGCACCCCGGGATTGGGCTGGCATACCGGCGCAAGCTGGCTATGATGGGGGCAGATGGCTAGGCCATGTCGGCGTTTTAAGTGTTGGTTTGAAAATGAAAAAATCTCTCTCTACATTGCTTCTCTGCGGCGCTGCGATCACCGCGATCACCGCTTGCACGGTCGAAGCCAGTAATTTCAAAAGTTTAAAATATGGCGCCCGGGCCTATCCCCATGCGGGCGTGGTTTTTGAGGTGGCCCCACAATTTGGCGCCACCCGCTCGGCCTATTGGTGCGCCGGCTCGGAATATGCGCGCCGCTATCTGGGGGCCGGCTGGCAGACGCCGATCTATGTTGTGCGGGGGCTTGGCCTAGGCGAGGTATCAGGCCGCAAAGACACCGTGCTCTTTACACTTGACCCGGTTGGCTCTCATGTGCAGCCCAGTGCCATACTGCGCGCAGATGGGTTTAATGTGGGCAGTTATAAAACCGTTCAAGGCGGAGATTCGCACTGCGATCCGTATCTGCTCGACTTGTTGTGAATGCAGTATTTTAACATATGAGTCTGGCCTCAGCACAGTGATGCAAATGCGCGAATGCAGCGGCATCACCGGGCGGCGGCAGACTGGAGGTAGATGGTGAAATCGATATTTAAACCCCTTGCCATTGTCGCCGCCTCGGTGCTGGCGCTGCCGCTGACCGCGCAGGAATTCCGGGCGACCAACTCGCTCTATGTCAACCGGGTCGACCAGAACGTGATTGAGGTCATTGGCCGCCCCGGAGTGCAAAAAGAAGACTATTGGTGTGGCATCGGAGATTATGTGCGCCGTGTCGTGCGGGCGCCCTGGAAGACCCGGATTTATGTGGTCAGTGACGTTGGCCGGGGCGTGACGACAGGGGCAAGGGATGCGGTGACATTTACCTTGACCCCCGATGCGATCGGCATCGAGCCCTATCAGTCCAGTTTGATTCTCAATGTGCTGACGGTGGGCTATTCGCGCTCGGTTACCGCAGCGTTTGACCAGTGCTACAGGCGGCCGTTTTTCATGAATATGCTGTGGGATTATTAACCGCGCCACAGACCCGGTTTCACATCGAAACATCGAAACACCGAAACATAGGCGCCGGATGGCCTGCCCGCGCCTATCATGGCCTCTATTTAGGGGTGTGAATATCCCCCTACCCAAATCCTAGCGTCTGCCCTATAACTGTGGATAACTATATTGAACTCCGCACAAGTTGTGGTCGAGTTGATTGAGGGGAACTGTAAATGCGCTGTCCGTTTTGCGGGAATGTTGATACCCAGGTAAAGGATTCCCGGCCCGCCGAGGATCACGTTGCGATCCGGCGACGGCGGTTTTGCCCGGCCTGCGGTGGACGCTTTACCACCTATGAGCGGGTGCAGCTGCGTGATCTGGTGGTGATCAAGTCAAAGGGCAAACGCGAAGATTTCGACCGTGACAAACTGGAGCGGTCAATCCGGATTTCAATGCAGAAACGCCCGGTTGATCCGGAGCGGATCGACCAGATGATCTCGGGTATCGTGCGGCGGCTGGAAAGCATGGGCGACACCGATATTCAGTCCAGCCGGATTGGCGAGATTGTGATGGAGTCGCTGGCTCGGATCGACACCGTGGCCTATGTGCGCTTTGCCAGCGTCTACAAGAATTTCCAGGCGGCGGATGATTTTGAGGATTTTGTCCATGAATTGCGGCCGCTGACGCCGCCGGAAGAGTGAGCGACACTGATACCCGGTTCATGGCGCTGGCGCTTAGTCTGGGGCGGCGGGGCCAGGGGCTGTGCTGGCCCAACCCGGCGGTGGGCTGTGTGCTGGTGCAGGGGGATCGGATCGTCGGGCGTGGCTGGACCCAACCGGGGGGGCGGCCACATGCCGAAACCATGGCGCTGGCCCAGGCCGGGGCGCAGGCCAGCGGCGCCACCGCCTATGTGACGCTGGAGCCCTGTGCGCATCAGGGCCAGACGCCGCCCTGCGCTCAGGCTTTGATCGACGCGGGCATCGCCCGGGTTGTGGCGGCAATCGAAGACAGCGATCCCAGGGTCTCGGGGCAGGGGTTTGAACGTCTGCGTCGGGCTGAGGTCGAGGTCAAGGCAGGGGTGCTTGCTGATCAGGCCGCCCGCGACCATGCCGGATTTTTTCTGAAGACAGAACAGGGCCGCCCGCTGGTGACGCTGAAACTGGCCGCCAGCTTTGATGGCCGCATTGCCACCAGCAGTGGCCACAGCCAGTGGATTACCGGCCCCGAGGCGCGCCGGGCGGTGCATGCGATGCGGGCCCGTCATGACGCGGTGATGGTCGGGGCAGGCACCGCCCGCGCAGATGATCCGTCGCTGACCGTGCGTGATCTCGGGGTCGCGCAGCAGCCGGTGCGGGTGGTGATTTCGCGCCATCTGGATCTGCCGCTGCTCAGCCAGCTGGCCCGCAGCGCCAAAGATGTGCCGCTCTGGCTGTGTCACGGCGCCGGCGCTGACGTTGAGCGGCTAAAGGCCTGGGAGGGTCTGGGCGCCAGGCTGCTACCCTGTGCTGTTCGCGGCATGCAGCTGGACGCTGGGGATATCCTGCAACAATTGGGCAAGGCGGGGCTGACCCGGGTGTTCTGCGAAGGCGGCGGCGCGCTGGCGGCGTCACTGCTGGCCCTCGATCTGGTGGACGAGCTGATCGGCTTTACCGCCGGGCTGGGCATTGGTGCCGAGGGGCTGCCGATGATTGGCGCCCTGGGCCTGACCCGGTTGGAACAAGCGCCGCGATTCCAGCTGATTGAAACCCGTCAGGTCGGACCGGATGTCGAGCATCGTTGGACCCGGTCGCTGCAATGACATGAACATGGCGGCCGGCCAGCTGTGACCGCCGCCTAACTGACGGCCGCTTAGCGCCACAGATGCGCATAGGTGGCCAGTAGCCCCTGCAGCTTGGACAGCGCCCGGTTGGCCCTGCCGGGATGTGGGATCTCGCCGCTCTGCAGACGCTGCACCGCGACTTCAACCGGGCAGGGCAAGCCGGTCACCGGATCACAGTAGCGCGGATAGTCGATCAGTGCGGCATGCACCAACCCCAGCAGGCTGGGGCGCGCCTGGCGCCGCTTGGGTTGTCTCGACAGGTCCTGCGTCAGCCCCCAGCCGGAATAGAATGGCGCCCCCAAGGTGGTGACTTTGACGCCGCGCAGCAGCGCCTCAAACCCCATCAGCGAGGTCATCGTCCACAGCTCTCCGATCTCGTCAAACAGGGCAATGGGATCGCTGTTGAGCGCCACCACATCGGCCAGACCCTCGGCCTCAATTGCGCCACGGCGCAACCCGGCTTCAACATCCGGGTGCGGCTTGTAGATGATCACCGCATTCGGGTTGGCGGCGCGGGTGGCGCGCAGCAGATCCAGGTTGGTCTTGACCTTGCCGGCCCCGGTCAGGATCGAGGCATCGTCTTCGACCTGTCCCGGCACCAGAATGCGACGGCCTGCGGGCAGGTCCGGGCTGTCGCCGCCCAGATTGTATTTCGACAGGCTGGACTGGACGAGGCTGCGCAGCAGATTTTCGGCCCGCCGCTCCTGCGCCTCGGTCAGGCGCACCCGTTGCGCGATCAGATCCTCAAGGTCGCTGGGCTGTGTCGGATCGTAATAAATGCCCTGCCGGTCGGTGACCAGCGACAGCGGCGGCACCAGTTCGGCCCCCAACCCGCGCGAGCGCAAAAAGCCATCTTCAACCCGGGTGGCGCCCTGATGGTCAGTCCCGGCCTTGCCCGCCCAGACCATCCAGTTGCGGCCACTGGCCTGAGCTTTGTTAACGTCCTCGGTGAACAGCAGCTTCTTTTCGCTGCCAAACATCCTTTGCAGCGGCTGGCGTTTCCACAGGCGCATCCCCGAGGCAGCCCAGCCGTGGCGGTCCTGGCGCCAGGCCTGCACCTGTACCTCAAGATTATCCAACACGGTTTCCAGCTCACAGAGCTGATCGCGAAACGGGTCGTACCAGACCGGATACAGGAACATCGCCGCCGCACAGAGCTGCTGCCGCGTCAACTGGCGCTGGCGTCTGGCCAGCGGGAACTCATCCAGCGTCAGCCCCCAGCCGGCATAGAAGGGCTGGCCAAAAATGCGCGGCTTGTGACCTGCCAGAATAGCCTCAAAGCCCATCTGCGACGATACCGTATAGACCCCGACGGCGCCGTCCAGCAGCTCCCACGGGGATACCGCCTCAGTCAGCAGGGTGATGCGGTCATTGGCATCCTCGGCGCGGTAATGGCCGGGGCGAAAGCCCTGCGATGTTTCCGGGTGGGCCTTGATGACAATGCGGGCGCCGGGATTTTCCTCTTGCGCAAACACCAGCATCTCCAGGAACCGCGCCCGATCGGCACCGCTGGCCACCACCGAGGCATCGCCGCGCGCCTGATCCACCACCAGCACATAGCCGGGTTCAGGGACCGGGGTGGCGGGATCAAAGCCGTTGTATTTGCTCAACTGAACCTCGGTGATCCGCGACACCGCATCGCGGGCTCGGCGCATCAGGGCGCTGTCATCCAGCGGCTCTGTCGCCAGTATCTGTTCCAGATCCGATGGGCGGGCCGGGTCAAAATGCACCCCTGCGCGGTCCAGCTGCAAGCCAATCGGCGGCTCGCCGGCGCGGCCGGGGTGGATCGAGCGCAAAAAGGCGTCTTCGACCCGCAGCAGGCCAACCTGCTGCCTGTCGGCCACCCGGCGGCCACGATGGGCGGTGGGCGAGTTGCCCCAGATGCCCACCAGATCCTTGGGGCCGGGCAGGCCAAGCCGGATATCATAGCCGGCCAGCTGCAAAATGCGACGCAGGCGTTTCTGGGTGACAAAGCCACCGTTGTAAACAAACAGCCGGGAGCGATTGCTCCCGGCCTGATGCCTGTCATCAAAGCGGTTCATCTGTGTCAGCCACCAGCCAGAGTGCTGACATTCGCCAGCGGTGTCAGCGGGCTTGCCAGCAGCGAAATGGTCTTGGTCCACTGGGCATAAGGGGCCTCGGTGACGTAAAGCGTATCATCATCGCGGATGACAAAATCACGGGCGATGAACAGACCGTTGGGTTGGGTCAGGTTCAGCACATAGACCATGCGCTGCGCCCCCACCAGATCATCGCGGCCCAGCACCTGACCGGCAATCTCAGCCGGTTCGTTGCGGAACACAAAGACGCCGGTGGGGTCCGAGGCGGTGGAGATCAGGCCGCCGACCTGGGCAATCGCCTCAAGCGCCGACAGGTCCTGGCTTTCAAACCGCACCCGCGCTTGCGCGTTGGTGGCACCCAATGCGGTGTATGAGCGGCTGTCTTCTTCCACCAGAATACGATCACCGCCGCGCAGGGCGATGTCCAGTTCCGGGTGATCATACAGATCCTGGAACCAGATGGTGCCCTTGTCATTGCCGCGGATCACGGTGACCTGGGCAATCTCCGGCGAGATCGAAACCCCACCGGCCTGCGCCAGCATGGTGGCCAGGGTGCGGGTTGGCCGCTGGATGGGGTAGACTCCCTGGGCGCTCACCATGCCAATCAAGCTGACAGTGGAGCCGTCACCGGCCAGTCGGCGCACCTGCACCTGCGGATCGGGGGTCTGGTCATCCAGTTTTGTGGTGATGGTCTCGCGCAGTTGATCCGGGGTATTGCCCGAGGCCCGCACCCGGCCTGCATAGGGCACAAAGATAAACCCGGCGCTGTCGACCTGAACCTCTTCCAGCACGGTCGAGTTGGAGGCCTCGCCTGCCAGCAGCCCGTCATCGACGTTTTCCCAGATGGTCAGGCCCAGCACATCGCCGGGGCGAATGGTGTCTGATGTCAACTGACCTGCGGATTGAAAGGCGTTGGAAAAGCCAAGGGCAGGCACCACGGCAGTGGCCCGGGTGACCCGGTCGTTCACCGATACGATAAAGGCGTCACCCTCTTTTTGGACGGAACCAGCAAAGATCTGACGTTTGTTTGGGCCAACTTTGGGCAAGCCACAGGAGGCCGCAAGCGTCAGCGCAGCCAGCATAGCGATGGGGCGTGCCCACCGAAAGGGAACGGAATTCACTGCTCGGTCTCCTCGACCTATTATTGTTCTGCCTCGGTCTTTTTTTGCCAAGCTATCGGAAAGTTGAACTAAAATCCAGTGCTGCGACAAAGCAGGATCAATTCACCAGGCGCAACTGTTGCCGTGGCGCCGCTGTACCGGATTTCAGCGCCTCATAGGGGTCATCCGCCGCCAGCATCATATCAACCACCTGGCGCAACAATTGCCGACGCCCCTTGCGTGAATAATATCCGCCGGGCAGTTGCGAGGTCTCCAGCAGATAGCGCCGGTAGTCTTTGTAGGCGCGGTTGTCCGGTCGCGCGGCTGCCGAAAAGAACTCGGTCAGTGGTTGGGTTGAGACAAATTCGGGTTTGGCATAAACCGCGCGGCCAAACACCCTGAGCGGAATGCCCCGCCACAGCACCTGCTGGCCAGCCGTGGAGTTGACGGTCACTGCGGTGCGGGCCTCGTTCAGCAGCTGCGCCAGCTTGCCGCCCCGCACGTAATGCACCCGGTCTGCTATGCCGTGTTCAGCGGCCAGCCGCCTGACCTCACGGCGGATCGGCACCCGGCCGTCCTCCAGTGGGTGGGCCTTGACCACCAGATGATGGTGCTGCGGCGCGCCATTGGC